>JBIIFS010000193.1:0-2516 GCA_044237185.1 Luteolibacter sp. | reverse complement strand
TCAACAATCCGGATCTACCCTCCATCATGAGCGCCGAGGGTTTACTTGCAGATCGGGATAAAATCTGGAAACACATCGAAGAGATCAGGCTTCAATGTCAAACCGCCGAGCCAAATGCCGCTCACCGGATTCTTGCCCAATGGGAACAGGAGCAGCGATTTTCCGAATTCCTGATCGCAACCCAAAACATTGATGGTCTTCATCAGAAAGCTGGGAGTGATCGGGTATCTGAACTCCACGGAAGCCTCTGGCAACTGGCACGACCCAGAACCAAGAGCTTCACGGAAGACGATCAATTTTCAGAGGATCTGAAACTCATGGATTTTCCGGAAATGCGCGATGAAATCCTGCAACGCTGGAGCGAGGAAAATCAGCAGGAAATCTGGGAAGACCGCACCGTACCTTTTCCTCACATTCCTCCCTTCGACGACCCAGCTATCCGCCCCAACATTCTCCTCTTCAACGAACCCTACGGAAGTCGTTTGGTATGGGTGGAGGATTTCATCAAACGCAAACCAGATACCATTCTCGTCATCGGCTGCTCTGGCCAAGTCGCCCTACTTCCACAACTGCTTGCACAATGCCGAGAAGCCAATCCGGATTGCGCTATCATCAACATCAATCCGCATGAGGATTGTGCAGAGGATAAGCATGAATATGTTGGGCTGGGGGCTTCTGAGTGTTTGACTGCGATGAATCAAATCATGGTCTAGTGATTCCCTTGATCATGGAGATTCAGCTCTCCGATCACCTCCAACCCGAGCTGGAATATCAGCCCCAGCAAAACCCTGCACTCCGCAAAATCTCTGACATCTCAAACGCGCGTGTTAAGTTTTAATCTCAACTTTTACGAGTCGGGTGACTAGATATTCAACGGTATCAATATTACGTGCAATCGATGTTGCCCCGGTCTGCACAACTGAAACACACCCCATGAAACCCCAAGACCAGCAACAGAGCATTCCAAACGGCGAGCGGACCTACATTAAGTCCGACGTATTTCGCCGATATTTACGACACCGATGTGAGCACCATCTATATATGGGCAACCACCGGTAAAATCCCCAGTGAACTTCTCGGAGGCGTGAGACGCTTCCACCTCCCATCCGTCCGTCAGAAACTGGAGGGGATTTACCGTATTTTCGACGAAGACATAGAACTTGGGATTTGCTGCTAATCTCCCAAAATCAGAACCCGTCGCTGAAAAATCGCCGCCAATCTTTCGGCACTAATGGATCAGCCCCATACTCGAATAAAGTGAGTGTTGGGTGAGTGGCCAAAAAAAAATCAACGACTTAGAATTTCTCTAAGTCGTTGATTATCAAAGAGTCGGGACGGCCAGATTGAGGTTTCTCCGAAACCTCCAAGCAGTATCCGCTTCGCAGAGAATGGATTTGTTTTGTTTTCCACAAAACCAGGCTTTCGAACTTTTCACTTCGTGAAGAGTCTCACGGACCACCCACATCGTTAAAAACCTCCCTTGCAGGGAGGTTTTTAAAATGGTCGGGACGGCCAGATTCGAACTGACGACATCCTGCTCCCAAAGCAGGCGCTCTACCAGGCTGAGCTACGTCCCGTTGCGGGGCGGGGAAATTGATACAAGCTGCGGCACTTCGCAAGACTATTTCTCGCATGATGAATTTTTCCCTTAAAACGCTGAACCATAAGCTCTTTCTCTCCCCTCTGTGCTCCAAGTTCCACACTTCTAAAACTCACCTTTGAAAGAGCAACGCGCGGTCGGGGTTTCGAAAATAACGATTTCAGCCAGACCGGGGAGCTGGGGTGCGAGTTTTTTCCAAAACCAGCCGGCCATGATTTCAATCGTCGGACTTTCCAATCCCTCGATGTCGTTCAGATAAGCATGATCCAGCATTTCAAGCAGGGGATGCATCGCATTGGAAATGAGCTTGTGGTCGTAGATCCAGCCAATCGCAGGGTCAACCTCGCCCTCAATCGAAATCTCGATTTTGAAACTGTGACCATGCATCTGGCGGCACTTGTGACCCTCCGGCAAACTTGGAAGGGTGTGCGCGGCCTCGAATCGGAAATCTTTGGTGAGTCTTGCTTTCATCGCTTGCCGGGAGATTAGCCATTTTCTTCGGTCCAGAGGAAGCCAAAGCTTTGGAGCATTTTTATACTGAAAAGAGCCTGTAAACGGCGTAGTTTCCTGCCGTGAACGTTTCCCATGCCCTTCTCGTCCTGGCCTCCGTTGTGGCCTTTTCTGCCTGCAGCAAGCCTGAATCGCCTGTTGAAACGAGCTCCCAAAAAAAAGACGGAATGCTTGAAATCCGGGGTGGCGTAACAACGATGGGCTCGATCGGCGAATTTGAAACGCCATACGGCATCAAGCGTTTTCCCGAGGAAGCGCCTGCGCGCAAGATCAAAGTGACGGGCTTCTGGATGGATGAAACCGAGGTTACCAATGATCAGTTTGCAGCCTTTGTAAAAGCGACGGGCTATGTCACCTACGCCGAACGTGAGGCAAAGCTTGAGGATTTTCCTGCGGAAGCCCTACC
>JBIIFS010000068.1:0-9620 GCA_044237185.1 Luteolibacter sp. | reverse complement strand
TTTACCTTCGGCCAAAGCTTGCCGGTTCAGGCCCAAGAGCCTTTGAGCGGATTCCAACTCATGCAGCAGGCCCGGAACGGTTTGGAAGCCGATGAGAGACGCAATGATGATCCAGGTTACAGGGGCGCTTCCCAATAAGAAAACGCTTCTTTCCAACCTTTTTTTCACGAGGAAAATGAAAATTCCGAATTACTCCTGATGTCTCGCGTGAGGTTCGCGTTTGGCAACGGTATCCGCACCCGGAGCGGTGACGAATGGTCCACCCTCAAGTGGCGCGACACCGGTGAAGGCGACGTCCGGCATGTCGGTTGGACGCCCAGCGAGCGGGAAGTCTTTACGCAACGGAAAGAATGGATAGCCCTCCCACATGAGGATGCGCTTGAGGTTCGGATGATCACTGAATGGTATGCCCATCATGTCCCATATCTCGCGTTCGTGCCAGTCAGCAGCAGCCCACAGATGGATCGCCGTCGGAACGGCCTCGTCTTCGGAAACTTTTGCTTTCAGGCGAAGGTGGCGGGTGTCGTCGAGTGAAGCGAGTTCATACACGACTTCAAAGCGCGGATCCTCGCCGAAATGATCAAGCGAGGAGATGTCCAACAACATTTCGTAATTCAGCGTTTTCTTGCAGAGCGCGAGAGCTTTTGGCAGCGCTTCAAGTGTCAGGACAAGCGTGTGCTCACCGCGGAATTCGAGTTCGGAAATAATGCCTTTTCCAAGAGCGTCGCGCAGAGCGATAAGATCGTTTGAGGCAACTTGGCGGGTTGGGGTTGCGGACATGAAAGGAGAGAGTGGGTTGGAAAAAGGGTTAGTTGGTTGAACGGTTTCAGACCTTGTCTTCGAAGAAGGTTTTTTTCTGATCTTGGGTGGAATGCTCCTTGTCGATTTTTTCCTGGAGTTTCATCAGGCCTTCGATGAGTGCCTCCGGACGCGGAGGACAGCCGGAAATGTAAACGTCCACCGGAATGATCTGATCGATGCCTTGAAGTACCGCGTAGGAGCGATACATGCCTCCGGACGAGGCGCAGGCACCCATCGCAATGCACCATTTAGGCTCAGGCATTTGATCCCAGACACGTTTCACGGCGAGAGCCATTTTGTAAGTCACGGTGCCGGCGACGATCATGACATCCGCCTGACGGGGAGAGAAACGCATGACTTCCATGCCGAAGCGTGAGATGTCAAAACGCGAGGAAGCGGTTGCCATCAACTCGATGGCGCAGCAGGCAAGTCCCATCGGCATGGGCCAGAGAGAGTTCTTTCTCATCCAGTTGATCGCGGCATCGACACGCGTGAAGATGATGTTGCCCTCGATCTTGGAATCGTAGGCGGCGTAAGTTGGGACAGTGTCGGTGCTTTCCATGGTGCGGCGTGGCTTCGACAAAAGGATGGTTGCTTGTGCCCGATGTCTCAAGCCGATTGTGAAATTTTTCACAATCCGGGCGTTGAGAGGTGAAACAGTTGATAAACCGTGAGGAATGAAGAACGAACCACGGATGGTCACGGATCAAGAAGAAGGCATGGCTTCGTAAAATCAACGAATCAAAGCATTTTTCGTCCCCTTTTATTGTTAAATGAATTTGAAAACCATTTATTCAAGTATCCATGTCCATTCGCGTCTATTTGCCGGATAAGTTCGGATCATCCAGTCCGGCCATCTTCGCCACGCTGCGATTGCGCTTGTTATCGTATTTCTCCTAGCTATCGGGGTAGGTGAAATTTCCCCTTTTTGGAAGAGACTTACGCATCTTGGTATTGCCTGAGGGGACCGAATCAACCAAGGTCGCCGACATGGAACCGAGAAAATTTGAGATCGGGGGAGAAAAAGACCTACTTGGAACACTGGGAGAACAAGATCGAAAAGTTCGTGTGTCTTGTGTGCAGTATCAGATGCGGAAAATTGCCGATTTCGATGAGTTCGCGGCGCAGGTGAGGTATTTTGTGGAAACAGCTAGTCTGGATTATGGGGTGGACTATGTGCTGTTTCCGGAATTTTTCTTAGTGCAGTTGCTTTCCGGGATGGAGTCCGTTCCGGCAGAAGAGGGGATTCAAAAGTTGGCGGAGCTGGCACCGTAATTTCGTGAACTCATGTCATCCATGGCGCGCGATTTTCAAACCCATATCATTGCCGGTTCGCATCCCGTGCTCAAAGATGACGGAAGTTTGCTAAACGAATCCATGCTGTTTCGCCCGGATGGCACATTCGTTTCCCAACCGAAACTCCATATCACGCCCTGGGAAAAATCTTGTTTGTTCCCTATTGTACGGACAATCGGCAGTGTGCACGCCATGCGACTTCGAATTCGCCCGTGATGGAATCCAAGCGGAGGCGGATCCCAATGTGGAAGCCTTGCTTGTTGCAGATCTTGATATCCGCGATCTTTATCTTTCGCGGCAAGCAGGTTCGGTGACTCCGCTGATGGATAGGCGCACCGATTTGTTCGAGCTCAGGGTGCACTGCGATGATTTAAATTGTGAAGGAGATTTTTAGCTTTCCAAATGAGGGTAATGCGAAGCTGGACGTCCGAGACGAAGGATCATCCACTCCCGCACGTCTTGTCCGGTAATCCTGCGACGCATGATTCCGGCCGTCTGCTACAAATCCATTCTGAGATCAACGGATCACAGCCGTTTACTTCCGAACTTCCGTGAGGGGCAGAACAGTCCCGCTAGGGTCAGGCGGCGGATTGATATGAAAGAAACCGTCCAATCTTTTTTGTAAAAAAACCGATCCGTTTTTCAGATGCAGGTGGATAACTAGTTGTATGCGTAAATCCCCCCCAAAAACTAAAATCATGAAATTCCAATCAAAGCTTACCTCGCTAGTCTGCATGACCTCGATGCTTCCGGCTTCTTTCGCTTTTGCGGAAGAAGCGGTCACCGTCATTCCGGAAATCGTCGTTTGTGAAGGATTCGATCCGCACCCGATCCATCCGGATGTTGAGGGTCCGTGCATTTTTCCAGCACCTTTTGAAGGACCGATCACGATCGATGACTCGGTGGTGGATACCGAATCCGAAGGGGTTGTGTCCGAAGAAGGAGGTTAGGTTGATGAGAACGTGGTTGTGGATTCCGGTGATGCGGTGGAGGACCAAGAAATCGTAGACAGCCCCACCGATGCTGACGGCGGGAACGGAGTGCCCATCGAATGGGTCAAGCGCGGTGGTGGTGACGATGAGGTAAAGATCACATATTCCACGACCGGTGGTCTCGAGTCCGTGCTTCACAAAGGAGAAACTTCCAGTGTGCTCGCCGCCCGCGAGCTCAGTCAGGAGGGCAAAGCCACCGCGATCCAGTCAAAAGCAAACGTCGCCGCACCTGAGGCAATGAGTGTTAAAAAAGAGCCGATTGCCCTCATTAAAAAAGGACGGATCTTTCTTCGCTGATTTTCAAGATGCGTTCATGCTAATAGCCGCCGGATCATTCTGGCGGCTTTTTAAAAAAGCAAGAATCTAGGTGTTGCCTCAGCGACTTTTCAAGATTCGATTTACGAAACAGAGAAAAAATGGACCGCACGAGTTCGCTCGCGCGCCAACAAACTAGGCATCCGCATGGAGTTATGTTTTCGATGCTTCACCTAACCTTGTTATCGTGAGGATTTTCGAAAACGGATCTAGACCCATTGCTAAAAATCTTTTCCGAAACGGAGGAGTGGAAAGTTTTGGATGTATGCCGCATGCGCGCTACAGGATTAAGGAGTTTCGGCCCGCAAAGCCTTAATTGATCCAGCCCTCCGGTTGATCCCTGCGCGCGCTCGCTTCGCGACCGGCCATGTCGCTCCGCTCCATTGGTCGTTACTCCTCGGTCACGGATGTTCATTTGTCTACGCTCCGCTCCGACCAAGCGTAATGCGAAAATAACTCAAAAATTAAAAAAGTTTTGACATAGATCTGATTATAAAATAATAATTCCTTCGCCAATTCAAATCAAGACTAACAGTCCCCCCGTTATCTTGTCTGGCCAAAGCGCTGAGAATCCTGGGCATCATTTATGTATGCCCGGGGTTTTCAGCGGTAGCGGACAGCAACAAGCCTTCTCTGAAAGCGCAAATATCTTTTGCCAAAAAGCTAAGATAAGCCTCTCCCTCCGTGTAAAAAACACCCCGACCAACTCTTACTACATTATTAACCAATCCGCCAAAAATCCGAATTGAGAACCCATGATTTTGTTGCATAGTCTGGTCATGCGACTTTCTGTCATATTTCTCTATTTTCTCGGAATTGTCGGTTTAGCGGCGTTTGAGATCCCTGAGGAATCGAGTCAATGTGTGGTGGGAATATCAGAGGGCTGGAACAGCTCGTATGTATCGCTTTCATATTTCGAGAAGAAGAAAGGAAAGTGGCAGCAGATCGGTGGGGTTTGGAAGGGTCGCCTCGGCAGCAAGGGTTTGGTCTGGGGGCGGGGGCTGCATTTGAATCCATCAGGAGCGGTTCTGAAAAAAGAGGCGGACGGGCGCTCTCCGGCAGGAGTTTTCAATCTCGGGGGTGTTTGGGGTGTGCATGAGAAGGTCAAAAAGCACCCGAAAACCTTCTACCATCAGGTGACCACGCGGGATCTTTGGGTTGAGGATTCCAATTCAAAATATTACAACCAGTTCCTGAGCTTGGATCGCGAACCCAAGACAGAATGGGAGAAAAAGGCGCAAATGGTTCAGGATGATTACCCACATTCCCTCAAAATGTTCATTGCGCATAATGCGTATTCAAACGCGGTGGCAGGCGGCGGATCGTCAATTTTCTTCCATATTTGGCGGAGGGAAGGGGCTGCGGCGTCGGCCGGCTGCACCACGATGCCGGAAAACAAACTGCGCCAATTGATCGCAACAGTTGACCCGGGGCGGCGTCCGCTCTACGTCCTGTTGCCGCGCAAGGAATACGAGAAATTCAAATCCATCTGGAAACTGCCATGAGTACGACTGCCACTTCATTACCTGATTCAAAAGGCCATTTCGGCCAGTTCGGAGGGATGTTTGTCCCAGAAACGTTAATGACGCCGCTTCAGGATTTGGCGAAAGCTTATGAAGACGCGCGCGCTGATCCTGCGTTCCAATTGGAACTGGATGATTTGTTGAAAAACTATGTGGGTCGGCCAACGCCATTGTATTTCGCCGAGCGTTGGACCGAGAAACTCGGTGGTGCCAAGATTTATCTCAAGCGGGAGGATCTACTGCACACCGGAGCCCATAAAATTAACAATGCTCTCGGGCAGATTTTGTTGGCCAAGCGGCTTGGAAAAACCCGCATCATTGCGGAGACCGGAGCGGGTCAGCACGGAGTGGCGACGGCAACCGTCTGCGCGCGTTTTGGAATGGAATGCGTGGTTTACATGGGTAAGGTCGACATGGAGAGGCAGGCGCTTAATGTGGCGCGTATGCGGCTGATGGGGGCTGAAGTCCGTGCGGTCACAGCTGGACAAGCCACATTAAAGGAGGCGGTCAATGAAGCGATGCGCGATTGGGTAAGCTCTGTGGAAAATACCCATTACATCATTGGCTCCGCATTGGGTTCACATCCGTTTCCCATGATTGTCCGTGATTTTCACCGCGTCATCGGGGTAGAGGCTCGGGAGCAAATTTTGGAACGTGAAGGCCGCTTGCCGGATCTTTTGGTTGCATGCGTGGGCGGCGGATCGAATGCGATAGGGTTGTTCCATCCGTTTCTCGGCGATGAGCATGTGCGTATGGTCGGTGTTGAGGCCGGCGGTGACGGGATTATTCCCGAGCGCCATGCGGCGCGTTTCCAAGGTGGGAAGCTCGGTGTTCTGCAAGGTACCAAGACTTGGTTGCTGGCAAATGATGACGGGCAGATTGAACTCACGCATTCCGTTTCTGCGGGGCTCGATTACGCAGCGATCGGGCCAGAGCATGCGTTTTTGCAATCTGAAGGTCGGGTGGAATACACCTATGCAACGGATGACGAGGCCTTGGCCGCGTTCAAGGAACTCGCGCACATTGAGGGAATTATTCCCGCATTGGAGAGCGCTCATGCCGTGGCGTATATTTCTAAAGTTGCAGGCTCCTTACCAAAATCTGACCTGATTATCGTGAACCTTTCCGGCCGTGGTGATAAAGACGTCGAGCAGGCAGCGAAGTATCTACTGGGAAATTTACCGGAATAAGTCGCCTAGCGTTTCCTCTCATTCATATCACATTACTATGAAAAACGTATTCCTTCTTACCTCTTTTTTCTCCGCACTGTTGATATCGATTGGCTGCAGTCAGCAAAAAACGGATCGGACTCTGCAGGAAAAAATACAGCGTAACCAACCGATTGAAATTCCGTTGGAAAACGGTTTGGCGCGCGCTTACTTTGCGAGTGGTTGCTTTTGGTGCGTTGAAGCCAGCTATGAGAGCGTCAAGGGTGTGAAAGAGGCGATATCTGGATACTCTGGTGGACATACGGACAATCCAACCTACGAATCGACAACGACTGGGACTACCGGACACGCTGAGGCAATCGAAGTGATCTATGACCCCAAAGTTGTCAATTTCGCCACCTTGGTGGATGTTTACTTCGCCTCTCAGGATGTAACTCAAGTCAACGGCCAAGGCGCGGACAGGGGTTCTCAATATCGTTCGATCATTTTCTATCAAAATGAAGAACAGAAGAAGATCATCGAGGTAAAAATCGCAGCGATGAATGAGAAAATCTCCCCCAAAGAGGTTGCCGCCGAGGTATATCCGTTTCAGAAATTCTGGCTCGCAGAGGCTTATCATCAGGATTTCGAAAAGAAAAATCCGGACAATCCCTATGTTCGTAGAGTTTCCATTCCACGCCTAGAGAGATTTCAAAAGAAGCTGCCGGAGGTTTTGAAGAGTGGTAAATGAAGGATGAATGGCCCGTATGGGACGTAATGAGAGGGGTCATAGGTCTGGTGCAGAGCAAAGTTGATATGGATCCCGGATGCTTGATCATCTTCCACGACCTGAATCTTACATTTTTCTTTTTTTGAAATCTGGGTTGGACGATGGGGTCTCGTGGCTGCAAGTTTGACGCACATGCCTAATCCGATCTATGTGAAAGAGGCCTTCGCGCGCATCGCCGATCGCTATGTCATGACCAACCATGTCCTTTCTCTAGGTGTGGATGTTTGGTGGCGGCGGGTGGTGACGAAGCGGATCAAAGCACTCAGCCCGGAGAAAGTTCTGGATGTGGCAAGCGGCACGGGCGATCTGGCCTTAAGTATCCAAGGTGCGTTACCGAATGCTAAAGTCATCGCCACGGACTTTTGTGCGGAAATGCTCGGGCATGCGTCTAACCGGGGGGTTCATCAGACATTGATAGCGGATGCGTTGGCGTTGCCTTTTCCGGATGGTGAATTCGATGTCGTAACAGTCGCTTTCGGGCTTCGCAACATGGCGGATTATGTTCTTGCGCTCAAAGAAATGCGTCGAGTGCTTAAGCCAGGTGGAACCTTGTTCATCCTCGATTTCTCCTTACCTCAGGGCGTGATGCGTGTGCCGTATCGGTTATATTTGCATCATGTCCTACCGAAGTTGGCTGGATTTCTGACCAAGCAAAAGGACGCCTATGAGTATCTCGCTGGCTCAATCGAACAATTTCCTTCAGGTGAGGCTATGATTTCTCTTTTGAATCACTCCGGCTACGGTAACTCGACCGCGATTCCCATGACTTTTGGGGTAGTTAGCGTTTACGAAGCAGTAAGGAAGGACTGAACCCTCCGGCGCCCAAATAAATTTCGGCCAAGGCTGATTTTTGGGTTGTCAAAAGTCAGCGGGGAATCCTTACTCGCGCCCCGCCCGCAAGGGTGTTGTGTGGCCCGATAGCTCAGTTGGTAGAGCAGCGGATTGAAAATCCGCGTGTCCCTGGTTCGAATCCGGGTCGGGCCACCACTCTTTATTTGCGCTTTTTTTAGTTAACTTGATCCCTGAGCGCTTCATCAATTTCTGCGCCGAGGAGGATGAGGAAGGCTGTGATGTAGAGCCAAAGCATGAGGATCACGATAGCTCCCAAAGTGCTGTAGGTGCTGAGGTAGAATTTAAAGTTTTCAACGTAATAGGAAAACGCAGCAGAGGCGATCAACCAAGCTAAGGTAACTACAACTGCGCCCGGACTGATCCATTTCCATGTGGTTTCATGACTGGTGGGACCAAAGCGATAGATTAGGGCGAGAAGAAACATGATGATGGCGAGAAGGAATGGCCATCGCAGTAGGGTGAGAAATTTCAGAGCATATTCATCGCCAGGAAGCATGTGGACGAACACAGGGATGATTGCGATGAGGAAGATCGCACATGAAATGACGGCTAGTAGTAATACGGTTAGAATAAGAGATGCGATTTGTAGGCTGAAAAAATTACGTTTCTCGGATTGTCTGAAGACGATGTTCAATCCTTGGATTAAGCCGCTCATGGCGTAAGACCCTGCCCAAATCGCGAAGAGTAGTCCGATGATAGCTCCCAGCCCGGCAGTCTTGTCATCTCCTGCAATCATTCGAACCTGTGAGAGTAACATTTGGTGGACTTCGTTTGGAAGGATGCCGGATTCTCCCTGTAGTTGGCGTTGAATCTCCATGGGATCTGAGAGCCAACTATAAATTGAAAAGAGTGCGGCAAGGCTCGGGAAGATGCCGAGCATCAGGAAAAACGCCACCCCAGCGGCGACGATGGGAAGGTGGTCGCGATCAATCGCTTTACCGACTTTGATAAGAAAATCGAGCCAGCGCTGCCATCTAGGTGGCTTAAGCGCAGGCATTAAAGGTTGATCCATGAGCTGGGTTTTAGCATGGGATAGGTGTAGTCGATATGATTTTCTTGAGGTGTTATCTTTACTGGGAGCGCGAGTCTGTGACTCGCATGCCAATGCCGAGATAAAAATTCTGCCCATGAGATAGAGCTTTGACATCTTAGTCATGTGCGAGTCACAGACTCGCGGTCCCAGTCTGGCTTGCGCTGCTCCATGGCCATTCTTCAGGGCTTAGGCATAGACCGGCATTTACTGGATTATTACGTATGTAACTTCTAACATTTACCAGATGAACCGAGTCCCGGATGTAGCGGTCGTGATAATCATGTGACCAAAGGCTGCCTTGTCTGAGAAGGACTCGATTGATTTCTCGCGCACTATGAGTTTTCCAACTTTTTACGATTTCACCGATTTGGGTTCCGGCTGGACAGTGAATGAGGACATGCACGTGATTCGGCATGATGCACCATTCCAGCAAACGATAACGGTTTTTGTCAAAGTGAAGGAGTGCATTTTGAACTATATCTGCGCAAGTTGGATTGTGTAGAAGACAAGAGCCGTGTCCCGCATCTTCAAACTTGGCTATCATGTTATGCAGAATTTTTTCCGAATCTGATTTATCTTTTGATGCGACATTTTCTAATTCCTGTTTCCATCTATCAATCACCTTTTTGGGTAATGAGTCATTAAGGCGGAAGGTGATAGATTGGATGATATCGGGAGTATCGAGGTGGGGAAGGTAGCCGCGTGAGTGCCAGCCTTTGTGATTGTGTGGCTTCTGCATGATTGGGGGGGGACTGGGAGCGCGAGTCTGTGACTCGCTGGTTGATGAGGGGGAATATGGATTATTTCATGATGCTTATTTGCTATTCATGAGGGTGCGAGTCACAGACTCGCGGTCCCAATGGAAACTAT
>JBIIFS010000192.1:0-2534 GCA_044237185.1 Luteolibacter sp. | reverse complement strand
CCGGCAAATAACTTCCCGCTTTCCCTTCACCGATACCCGGAATTTCCAGAGCCTGTTCGATGCCTGTGGGCATGTATTTCGTGAGTGATTCCAAAACTTTATTGGAAAAAACAACATAAGGTGGCACCCCTGCCCGTTTGGAAATCTTGAAACGCAGATCTTTCAGCATGGCGAATAAATGGGGATCGAAATCCTTTTCCAAAAGCCCCTGCGGCCTTGCGACCTCATCCGGCCAGCGCAACTGGTATTCTACCTCGCCTTTCATCACCAAATCACCCTTCTCGGATAGGGTCATGAGGGGATACTCGCCGGTCTGGGTAATCACCAACCCTTCTTCCGCAAGCGAGCGGAACAGTGCGTTCAAATAACCCGTGGTTTGATCCGCCAAAATCCCATACGTCGTAAGCTGATCCAGACGGTTGTTGAGAATGTCCTGCGATTTACTTCCGGAAAGCATCTGGATGATACGCGCTCTTCCATAGCGACCCTGCCATCCCGAGCTCTGGCGTTGCGACATCCGAGCTACGCCTGCCAGTGCCTTCTGGACCAGCAGTTTTTCTTCTTTCGTCGGATGACGAAAATCTCCTGCACTACGCTCCCGACACACATCGCAGTTCCCACATACTTCCGCTCCTTGTTCACCAAAATAGTTCAAAATCCATTGCTGGCGGCAGGTTCGGGCGTAGCACATCTCGACCATCGCTTTCAACTTCTCTCGATCCCGCGCGTCTTTTTTCTCCATCGCATCCTCGTCCAAGCTGATATCCCTTGTTAAAAGATCCGGTTGCAACAAACGCGTGCCGCGTATCCGTTTTCCCTGAATATCGAAACGCTCAATGAATCTTCCGCGAGCCAAAACCGTCAACGCACTCCCGACCGCCATCGAGTTCTTCACATCCGCATGATCGGCCATCTCTTCTATGGTACGGAACACCTCGTGATTCCGATCCGCCTCGTTGAGCAGATACTGGTATAACTGCCGCACCGTCGCCGCAGATGGATTGGCGCCATCGATAAAAAACTCCTGCGTCCGGGTATCCGCATAATTGAACAGCAACTCGCACACCGCAGCCTCGCCATCGCGTCCCGCACGACCCGCCTCCTGATAGTAAGCCTCCACACTTCCGGGAATTTCATAATGAATCACGAATCGAACATCACCCCGGTCAATTCCCATTCCGAACGCATTCGTCGCCACCGCAATATCAACTTTCTTCGAAATGAAAATCTCCTGGGCTTTGACCCGCTCCTGATCCGTCATCCCTCCGTGATAGGAAACGCAGTTCACTCCCCAACTCGCGAGGGTCTCAGCAACGAGGTCAACTTTTTTCCGAGTCGCGCAATAAATGATCCCTGTTTTATGTGCGGAGATCACCGCTTTGATCCGCTCGTCTTTTTGCGCCGTCTTATCCACCGCCGTGATCGCAAGTGCAAGGTTTGGACGGGAAAATCCACTGACCCGCTCGAACGGCTTTCTCAAACCAAGTACTGCCAGAATATCTTGCCTGACCACCGGAGTCGCCGTCGCGGTCAGAGCCACACATTGGGGTCTGCCGATTTTTTCCAACGCTTTTCCAAGCCGCATGTAATCAGGCCTGAAATCATGTCCCCATTGCGAAAGGCAGTGCGCCTCATCGATGGCAAACAAGGAAATCTCCACCCCTTCCAAGGCACGCAGAAAACTCTCCGCGCGGAACCGCTCTGGGGCAACATAGACGAGCTTGAAATCGCCGCGCCGCATCCCGTCCAGTCTCTCCTTTTGCTCCGGCCATGACAGGGTTGAATTAATCAGAGTCGCACCTATCCCACGTGCCACCAAGGCATCCACCTGATCTTTCATCAATGCAATCAGAGGCGAAATCACCAGGGTCACGCCCGGAAAACAGAGCGCGGGAATTTGAAAACAAAGCGACTTGCCGCCACCCGTCGGCATCACCACCAGACCGTCTTTTCCGGATACAATCTCCGTGATCACCTCCTCCTGCCCGTCGAGGAATTTGGAAAAACCAAAATGCTCCTTCAAAGCCGCTCCCGGCGTCTTCAATAACGCCTTTTCTGAAATTTTCTCCGTCACGCACAAAAACATGCATCAAATGAACACCCATGACAACAACGCAGCGTAATTTTTCAATTCCCTGACGGCGCCCGTCGGACGGCGTGATCTCAATCCGGAAAGGATGACGGATTCCATCCCGGAATGCGGGGTGTCCTTCAACGCTCAACCCTTGCCGGTTAATTTCGCACTTTGAAGCCTCAATCCCCGCTTTTCAGCACCTTAATAAAGGCGTCCTGCGGGATATTCACCTTGCCAAACATCTTCATCTTCTTTTTGCCCTCTTTCTGTTTCTCTAACAGTTTACGCTTACGGGAAATATCACCGCCGTAACATTTGGCCGTCACGTTTTTACGCATCGCGGAGATGGATTCACGAGCGACTACTTTTCCACCGACCGCAGCTTGGATCGCGACGACGAAGAGGTGCGAGGGAATCACTTCCTTCAAACGCTCCGCGAGTTTACGACCGTAGCCCTCGG
>JBIIFS010000191.1:0-2553 GCA_044237185.1 Luteolibacter sp. | reverse complement strand
AGGTAGAGATATTCTCACAAAAGAGGAGTTCGGCGCGATTCAGATCCATCTCGAATGGCGTCTACCGGAAGGTCGCAAAGTCAATGGCCAAGGGGGAGGCAACAGCGGGGTGTTCATCATGGGGCTTTATGAAGTCCAGGTTCTGCAAAGCCACAACAACAAGACCTATCCGGACGGGCAAGCCGGCTCGCTTTATGGCCAGCAGCCACCGCTGGTGAATGCAACCTCTCCCCAGGGCGAGTGGAACAGCTATGACATGACATTTGAGCCACCTGTTTATGAGAATGGGAAAGTGAAAACTCCTGCCAAGATCACCGTCATTCACAATGGGGTCATTGTGCAGCATGCCGAGCCTTTCCATGGGCTCTCGACCTACCGGAAACTTGCCGAATATCCCACCACCCATCCGGAGAAAGGACCGATCAAACTGCAATTTCATGGTGACCCTGTAGAATACCGCAATATTTGGGTGCGGCCACTTAGCGCGCGCTAAATAGTCTAAAAACAGGAAAAACGGGATTCCTGTCGAGTTCGTTAGATTGACGGCGGAGTTTGTGGCGCTATGTTGCTGACTTCATGGATAGGAAATTCTCCAATTTTTTAAAAATCTCCGTCTGCTTGGTTGGTTTATGCACCCTTGCAAACGCACAATTGGCGACCTCTATCAGCGTCAACAAGCGTGAATTCATCGCCGGCGAGGCGGTGATTGCGGAGGTGATCATCACCAATCACACAGGCAAGGAGTTAACTCTGGCGGGCAGCCGACAGCAGCCATGGCTGACGTTCGTTGTGACAAATGCCCAAGGAAATCCCGTGACAATCCTGAAAGCCAATACCTTTGGGGCAATGAAAATCAAAGCCGGTGAGTCTCTGGCCAAGCAAGTGAACCTTGCGGAGTATTTTCTTCTAAACAGCCAAGGAAATTTTGCCGTATCAGCTGTCATCAGGGATGCGCAGAAACGATTCAGCGGTGCTTCGACCAATCGGGTGCTTTTCAACCTCAATCCCGGGCGCCTCTATTGGACTCAAAAAGTAGGCGTATCGAGTGACGGAAAAGGTGCCAAAACCCGTGAAATGAGGCTTCTCACCTTCTCCAACGGGGAAAATAATCAAATTTATGCACAGATTGCCGACGGAACATCAGGCGTTCCTCTGCGGACTTTTTTATTGGGAGACGCTCTCATGCTGCGCAAGCCCATGGTGACTCTCGACGGTGAAAGGCGTATGCATGTCATGTTTTTGGGCACTCCGTCTATGTGGGTGCACTGTCAGGTGAACGCGGATGGCCAGCTGGTCAAAAGGGACCTCCACAAATCGCCTGCCCAAGGGGATCCGGTAATGATGGCCTATGGCGATGGCTCTGTCAGAGTCGCGAACAGTATTCCTTACGATGCGGTTGCCGCGGCAAAAGCGCGTGACTTGATTCATAAAATCTCTGATCGTCCGTGATGCCATGATTTTGGATGCTTGAACTCATTCGATTTTATGAAAAAATCTTTACATTTCCTCAAAATTAATCAACAAATCTTAATAATTTTTGCCTAGCATCATGAAGCATACTTTCATTACAGCTTTGCTCGGACTGGCGTTTTCTCTGGTTGCGAGCGGATACAATTTCCGCACGGTCATTATCGATGCGGGGCATGGTGGCCATGACAAAGGCGGTCAGTGGGGGCGGGTCTACGAAAAGCACCTCGCGCTTGATACGGCAATCCGTCTGGAAGCCCATTTAAAAAAAATGGGCTATAATACGATTCTGACCCGCCGTAGCGATTATTTCGTCTCCCTTCCTGGCAGGATGCAGATGGCGAACAAGTACCGTAATTCGATCTTTATCAGTATCCATTACAACTACACGTGGAAGCAGCAGGTGAGCGGCATCGAAACTTTTTATAACAGTCAGCAAAGTTACGATCTCGCCAAGGATGTACACAAAGGCATGATGAGTCGGGTTAAAGTCGTGGATCGCCAAGTCAAATATGCCCGCTACTATGTCATTCGAAATACCAAAATGCCCGCGATTCTGGTTGAAGGTGGGTTTGTCAGTAACTCCAATGAACGCAGCAGGATGAAAACCGCATGGTTTCGAGATGCCATCGCCCGCGGGATTGCAGATGGAGTGCAAAATTTCCGCAGAGGAAATTGATTGGGCAGGTGAAACAAAAGCCACTGAATAAGGATCACTCCTCAGGAGGTCTAACAATCACGGTGGCTTTACCATCTTTTGGGGCGCTGGAAGCGGAGCGTAACTGATCATCTTGGGGCAGGGTCAACATGTCCGGAAGACGCAAGCCATCTGCGGGTTTGGTCGGTTTGGCAAGATGGTTGGAGGGTTTGTCAATAGCTACAGGCTTCTTTGGAGCTTCTCTTGGTGCCGGCGGTAAATCTGGAGCAGGCTCCTGATATATGGCGGCATCTTCAAGGTCTTTTGCGCAAGAAGCAAAGACCAGCGCGACTAGCGATAGCAAGAGGTATTTCATGGCTCTAACGAGATTCTATGGGAGGTACCGGGCTAAGGGTTTTGGGTCCGGTATAGAGGGTGAGCGGACGATA
>JBIIFS010000067.1:0-9742 GCA_044237185.1 Luteolibacter sp. | reverse complement strand
CCATCGTTTTTGGATTGATCCGTGGATGCGATGAGTTCGAGATATTCGAGCAGTTTGATTTGTTTCGTCTCGGACTCCGCCTCGGCGGAGTTGCGTTCCGTATCGGAGATATGGCGGGCGATGTCGCGGAGATCAGCTTGTGACGGAGTGCGATCCGTATTTTTCGGTATGTTTTCTAGAAACGGTTGCAGCGAGCGATGCACGATTAGATCTGCGTAACGTCGGATGGGAGAGGTGAAATGGGTATAGTCGGTTTTAGCGAGGCCGTAGTGTCCGATCGGATCTGCGGCGTAAGCGGCGCGTTTGAGGGATTTGAGCAGCCCGAGTTTGATCGTGTGTTCCTCGGCGGTGCCTTTTGACGAATCGAGCAGAGCTTGGATGTGAGTGCGGTTGGTGAGATCACCGGGTTTGTAGCCGTGTTGCTTGGCGGTTTCCGCATAGTCTTCCAAGCGTGATGGATCGGGATCTTCGTGGATGCGGAAGATCGACGGCTTGGAGCGCTCGCGGAGGATTTTCGCGACGGCTTGGTTGGCGATGAGCATGCATTCCTCGATGAGTTGGTGGGACTCCGTGTGGATGACCTGATGGGCCTCGCAGGCGCGGCCGTTTTCATCGAGTTTGATTTTGATTTCGGGCATCTCCAGATCGAGAGCCCCGTTGGCGAAACGATTTTTGCGAAGCAAGGAAGCCATCTTCCATGCTTCTTTGACCGATCCGGAAAGAGTGGGATCCGAGCCTTCGGGGGCGGGTTTTCCGTCAAGGATGGCCTGAGCTTGTTCGTAAGAAAGCTTGGCGCGCGAGTGAATCACCGCATCGACAAACTTGGTATTGATGATATGGCCTTCGCTGGAAATTTCCATGATCGCGCATTTTGTGAGACGGTCGACATTTGGTTTGAGCGAGCAGATTCCGTTAGAGAGCTCGGTTGGGAGCATGGGGAGAACACGATCCACTAAGTAAGTGGAGTTTCCGCGCTCGACGGCTTCCTTGTCCATGGGGGCGCCGGGTTTGATGTAGTGGGAAACATCGGCGATGTGGACTTCTAACAACCAACCACCGCTTTTGGTTTTGGCGATGAAGATCGCATCGTCATGGTCTTTTGCATCGGCGGGGTCGATGGTGATGACGAGTTTGTCACGATGATCGCGACGGCGAGCGATTTCCTGTTCGGGGATTTCTTCCGAAACGGCGCGAGCCTCGCAGAGGACATTTTCAGGGAAAGAAGTGCGAAGGCCGAAGCGTGCGATCGTTGAGAGGATATCGACGCCTGCATCGCCTGGCCAGCCGAGGACTTCGATGACTCGTCCGATGGGGTCGGTGTTGGGATTTTCCCAACTCTCGAGATCGACGACCACGGTTTGTCCGGGTTCTGCGGTGGTGTCGCCGGTGATGTTGATGCGTCCTTCGAGGGCTTTGTCATCGGTTTCGACCCAAGAGAAATTGGCTTTTTTTCGATAGATGCCGACGATGCGGCCGGAGCGGCGGGAGATGATTTCGATGACTTCGCCGCGCATTTCCTGATCGTCAGGGACGGGTCCGCGTTGGCGAGGCTTTGAGGAAGGAGCTGAAGTCTTGATGCGGACGCTGTCGCCATCGAGCGAGGTCTTGGTTTTATCGCGGGGGATGAAAATCCGTGAGTGGATTTTGAAATCGATGCCTGAGGCCTCGTTATCGGGATCGCCGATAATGGGGTAGAAGAAGGCGTGGCCGTTGGGGAGGAATTTGATCGAGCCGGTGAGTGATCCTTTGGGGCCAGGTTTGGCGGGAGCGGATTTTTCAAGGACGGATTTTTTCGCTGCGGCTTTGGGTTTGGCTTCGGGTGGTTTGGTCAGGGAGTAGAGATTTTTCGCGCTGCAGGAGATAACTTTGGCCTCTATCAGATCGATGAGGATACCGGTCATTTCGCCTTTGCGATCGCCGGGGATTTCCAAGGTTTTGGCGATTTGGGTTTTGGAATAGAATTGCTCCGGATTGGAGCGGAAGAGTAAGAGGATCTGGTCGCGCATGGGACAGTTATGATGAAAATGAATTTATAGGGCCCATAGGATTTATATGACCTATAAGTTGATTTTTATAAACAAAGCCGCTTGAACAGCTCATTGAGTGGCAGCTGCAAGCATATATAGAAATCGCCGAATTCCGCGTATCTTGCGGAGACTTCATCGAAGCGCATTTCGTAGACGATGTCTTTGATATCGGAGGTGGTTTTTGAGAGTAGGGTGACTCCCCATTCGTGTTCATCGAGGCCGGTGGAGCCGGTGATGAGTTGGAGGATGCGTCCGGAGTAGGTGCGTCCGACACGGGCGTGGCCCGCCATGAGGGTGCGGCGCGCTTCATAGTCGAGAGAATACCAGTTGTCGGCTCCGCTGCGGCGTTTGCTCATAGGATAGAAGCAAACGACTGGCCAATCGGGGAGTTGGGGGTAAACGCGGTAAGAGCGGTAGTGAGCCATACGGTCGTCGAACTCTTTGAGTGCTGCGTTGTATTCTTCCGTATCTGCGGTGAATTTTTTCTCTGCGATCAAGGTTTCCGCGATGTATTGCTCGCGGGTGGTGGTGTATTCGGAGGGTTCGGTAAGGGAGAAATACGAGTATGCTGGCGTAAGGATTTCCGGACCGAGTGAGAGTGAGAGTTGTTTTTCAAACGCGTTGGCGATGTGGAGGTCCGGGGTCAGCAACATGAAGCCGAGATCGGCTTTGGGTGAGACGATGGAAAAGGTGAGGAGTTGGGTGTCTGGAGTGGCACGGATTTCTTGGATGAGTTCGGTGAAGCGGACTTTGGCTTGGCGTTGTTCATCATCGTTGAGCAAAGACCATTGCGAGTAGTCGATGTGGTAGAAGAGGTGGAGAACATGCCAGCCTTCCTTGAGTGTGAGTGGAGTCATGGAGTTATGATAGGTGAAGAGTGAAGCGGAGCCGGATTAACGGATGTCGGTAGAGATTTCTGTGGTGAAAAGGTTTTTGAATTTTTCGATGGGGGCGTTGACCGATGGGCCTTCGAGAACTTGGATGATCCAGCGCGCGTGTTCACTGGTGCGGTAAGAGGCGTGTATGCCTAGGTCGGTGAATCCATCGGTAGCTGAGATTGTGAGGGTTTCATCTCCTGAGATCGGGAGAGTGATGCTGTCCCCGACAAGTATGCCATCGCTGTCGCGGAAGAAAATTCGAATGGCGCATGAGGATCCGGAGACTTGAATTTTGATGACGGGAATGAGTATCACTCCGCGTTGGGTGCTGTCAGGGTTATCGCCTTGGGTAATGGGAGCGCGCCAGTAGGTTTCCATGGATGAGACGCTGAGGATTTCGCCTTTGACGGGTAGTCTGACTTTTTTCAAAATCTCCGAACTGACGGTTATTTCTTTGGTAAAGAGGACGATAGTCAGCGCGGAGCAAATGATCAAAGCGGCGGCGATAGCGAGCAGGCTGATTCTCTCAAGTTTTGAAAGTCTTGAGAAAAAGCCCGCTGAGTATTGTTCGGGTGGCGCGTGAGTGGGTGGTTTTTCCGAATCATCAGGTACTTCAGGCTTATCCATGATGCCGAAGTTTATCCCAGACTCGGTCGTCTGTTGCTGAGGTTCTGCGGTATTTGCGTCGAGTTGCCAGAGATCGTTTTGGCTAAAACCGGCGAAATCCTTGGATAAATCGTTCGGATTATCAGTTCCGGATTTTTCTGGGGGTTCGGAATCGTTGTTAATCATGGTTCGCGGAAGTTTTTTATATTCAAAAAACTGAAATAGCGAGTGAAGAAAGTCAAAAGCAGGTTAAGATTTACGTCTTCTTTCGAGAGCAGACAGAAAGGAATCTACTGATTCATGTTTGATTTGAATGAAATTCATTTTCTGAGTCATGGTTAAGTTATTTGGAACAGACGGGATCAGGGGTAAGGCTGGTGAATATCCGGTGACTGATCGGATTGCCGAGCGCTTGGGGGCGGCGATCGTAAAAGTTCTCGGCCCTCGTAATCGAATTGAGGTCTTGATCGGCAGGGATACCCGTGAGTCCGGCTTGGATCTTGAAGCGGCAATGATCAGGGGACTGCTGGCGAGTGGGGCGGGTGTCACGCGACTGGGAGTGGTGCCGACTCCCGCACTGGCATATCTGGTGAGGCAGCTTGGGGCGGACGCCGCCGTGATGATCACCGCTTCACATAATCCGTTTGAAGACAACGGTATGAAGATTTTTGATTCGAAGGGTTACAAGTTGGATGACCGTAAGGAGGAAGAGATTGAGGCACTACTAACGGGTCCTTCCGAGCGGATTCAGCCATGTTCTAGGGGCGAGGCTAGGGATTTGACGGATGGCTTAGAAATGTATGCGCAAATGGCAAAAAGTTGTGTGGATGGTTTGAGTTTGCGAGGGATGAAGTTGGTATTGGATGCTGGTAACGGCGCGGCTTACGAAATCGCGCCGAGGATTTTCAGGGATTTGGGAGCCGATGTGATCACGATGGCCAACTTTCCGAATGGTAAAAACATCAATGAAGATTGTGGTGCGACGCATCCGGAGAGGGCTGGGCAAATGGTCAGGAAACATGGTGCGCATCTCGGTATCTCATTGGACGGTGATGCGGATCGGGTTGTTTTCTGTGATGCGGAGGGCAGGATGTTGAATGGCGACAGGTTGATGACCTTGGTTGCGCTCGGGCTTCATGCAAGGGGCTTGCTCAAGAACCGCGGCATGGTTGCGACCGTGATGAGCAATCTCGGTCTCGATGAAGCCCTTGGAAATTATGGGATCAAGGTCATCAGGGCAGGAGTGGGTGATCGCCATGTCTCGGACATGATGCGGGTGCATGATTATCACTTTGGGGGAGAAAATTCCGGACACCTGATTTTCTCAGATTACGCGACGACGGGTGACGGAATCATGAGTGCGCTGCAAGTGTGTCGGCTCATCCGTGAAGAGGGTAAAAGTCTTTCTGAGTTGGCTGCGATTATGAAGGAATATCCAAGCGTCTTACTGAATTTGCCCGTTCGGGAGAAGCCTCCGATTGAGACACTCAAGGAATTGCCAATGAGAATGCGCGAAGCGGATTTGGCGTTTGGAAAAAAGGGCCGTCAGTTAATCCGTTATTCTGGCACCGAATCGAAAATCCGCGTACTTGTTGAGCACAAGGATGCGGCCATGGTGAATGAATGGATTGAAAAATTCAAAAAAACGATTACCCAAGAGCTGGGATGAATCAGGAAAATCCGAACGGCTGGCCGCTGACTCTGACAAGGAATTTAGAGGATTTTCCTGTGGCGAATCGTCCCCTCAAGGAATGGCTGGTTACTGCTAGCCCGATTTTAAAAGAGAAAATCTTAAGCTGCGTCTATCCATGGAATTTATTGGAGATTAACGAATGGGTGGTTGGCGGCTTGAGCGAAAATGAAATTTCCGGAGAGATTCATCCTTCCGCCGTGGTTGAGGGAATTTTGAAACTTGGAGCCGGATCAAAAATTTTGCCCGGAGTTTTCATTGAGGGGAATGTCGTGATTGGTGAGAACTGCAAGATCGGGCCGAACTGTTACGTCCGTGGCAACACCAGCATCGGCAATGGCTGTCATGTGGGTCAGTCCGTTGAAGTAAAAAACTCCATCATCCTGGATCGGACGTGTGTCGGTCATCTTTCCTATGTCGGTGATTCCATCCTGGGAGAGGGTGTGAATTTTGGTGCCGGTACCATCGTTTCGAATCTGAGGCATGATGGCGGGAATCATCGGTCGAGGGTGGGTGATGAATGGGTCGATACGGGGCGTAGGAAACTTGGAGTTATGGTCGGAGACCATGTCCATACGGGCATCGGGACATTGATTTACCCAGGGAGAAAAATTTGGCCATATGCTACGACTTGTCCGGGTGAGGTTGTAAGGAAAGATCTGATTGTGAGATCATGATTTCTTTGTCATCGTGTAAAAATGTGTGGAATTGTCGGTTATGTGGGTGAATGCGGTGCGGCATCCGTTCTGATTGGTGGGCTGAAGCGTCTGGAATATCGGGGCTATGATTCTGCTGGAGTAGCCTTGTTAGATTGTGGGAAAATTCACGTCAGCAAAGCGGTGGGTAAAGTGGCAATGCTTGACGAAAAATTGCGCAAGGAATGGAGTCCGGATCTTATGGGAAGGGTGGGAACTGGTATCGCTCATACCCGATGGGCGACCCATGGGTCGCCAACTGAAGCAAACGCGCATCCGCATATGGATCAATCTGGCAAGATTTCCGTGGTACATAACGGGATCATCGAAAATTACCGAATGTTGCGTTCCAGGCTGGAGGGTAAGGGCCATAAATTTTTATCCGATACGGATACAGAGGTGTTGGCGCACTTGATTGGGGATTGTTACAAAGGTGATTTGTTGCAGGCAATATGTGATGCGTTGCATCAGGTGGTGGGCACGTTCGGCATAGCGGTGATATCCACCCATGAGCCGGGTCGAATTATCGCGGCAAGACGCGGCAGTCCGATCGTAATCGGCATCGGACTCGGAGAAGTGATTTTGGCGTCGGATGCCGCAGCCATTCTTTCGCGCACCCATCGTGTCGTATATTTGGATGACAACGATATCGCGAGCGTCACAGCGAATGGCATTGATCTACGCGATCTCGATAATATCCCGGTGACACGCGGGATTGCGGAACTTTCCCTTGATGCTGGGGCTGCCGAAAAAGGTGGTTTCGAGCATTTCATGCTCAAGGAGATTTACGAGCAGCCGGAAGCATTGGCGAATGCGATTCGTGGGCGGCTTGATGTGTTATCGGGTTCCGCTGTGCTGGCTGGCATGGCAAGCTCGGCGCGTGAGTTAGCGGAACTGACGAGGGTGGTGATGGTGGGTTGTGGAACCTCTCTCCATGCGGCCATGGTAGGAGTGTATGCGTTCGAGGATTTTGCAGATATTCACGCGGAAACCCAGCAAGCTGCGGAATTTCGATATCGAAACCCCATTTTGGGAAGTCGTGATTTTGTGATCGCGATTTCACAGTCAGGAGAAACGGCGGACACGTTGGCCGCTTTGAGAGAGGCGAAACAAAAAGGGGCTTTTGTTATGAGTCTGGTGAATGTTGTCGGATCGACTATTGCGAGAGAAACCGGACGCGGAGTTTATCTGCATGCGGGTCCGGAAATTTCGGTGGCATCGACCAAGGCATTTTCCTGTCAGGTCAGCGTGCTTTTGATGATGGCATTAAAGTTGGGAAGGGGACGGCGACTCTCTTGCGAGCAAGGCTTGGCGTTGATGAATGAGATGGCGAGCATTCCCGAACTTGTGCGACAAGTCATAGCGAAAGACGACGAGATCGCCAGAATCGCGGAAGGGTATGTCAAAGATGAACATGCGTTTTTTATCGGGCGTGGTCCGATGTTTCCGGTGGCGTTGGAGGGCGCGTTGAAGCTGAAAGAAATTTCCTATATCCACGCGGAAGGTTATCACGCCGCTGAATTGAAACATGGACCGCTTGCCCTCCTGCAAAAAGGTACACCGGTGATCGCTGTGGCCTGTGAGGGGCCTGCGAAGGACAAGACCCTCGGTAATGTCGAAGAATGCCGGGCTAGGGGCGCGAAAATTCTGGGAATCATCACGGAAGGTGATCGCGTGGCGCGGCAGGTGATGGATGATTGCATCTCAATACCACGTGCTCATCCCTTGGTGGCGACCATTCCAGCCGTGGTCGCGTTGCAGATCTTTGCTTACCATGTGGCGCGCTTGCGTGGGTGCGAAATCGATCAACCGAGAAACCTCGCGAAGAGTGTCACCGTCGAGTGATGACTGATTCTTGCTAAGCGAGTTAGCTCAGTCAGAATTTATTTTAGATAAATTGGAAATATGGATGGAAGTATTTGGTTTATAAAGACATACAGACATTTTATATTTCCAAAATAATTCTTCTCAGATTTTTGATTTAAACGATCGTTCTAAGTCAGAGGTAGCGAGTCAATCCATCTACCTTGGATTGATCCAGTTCATTCGCGAGGGCGATCGTGAGGCTCAGCATGGCAAGGTAGTCGTTGATATCAATGATCGCGTTGTGGGAGTGGATGTAACGGGTTGGGACGCCGAGGACGACCGATGGGATGCCGCTGTTAGCGAGGTGAAAAGATCCGGCATCGGTTCCTCCGCTGCGTCGGACGGTGACTTGATAGGGAATGTTGGCGAGTTCCGCCGTTTCAATCGCGAGCTCGGCGAGACGTGGGTTGGCTATGGCGCTGGGGTCGAAAAGCCGGATTTGCACGCCCCCGCCAAGCCTTCCTTGGGATTCTGCTGAATGGAAACCGGGGGTATCATCGGCGGGCGGGCCTTCGAGGACGATGGCGACATCGGGTTTAGTGAAGTTGGCGAGGGTTTTGGCGCCGCGGAGGCCGACTTCCTCCTGGACCGTTCCGGCGAAGATGAGTTCGTTGGGATGGTCCATTTCGGCGAGTATTTGGGCGGATTGGATGGTGGCAGCCATGCCGACGCGGTTGTCAAAGGCCTTTGCCATGAACAGATTGGCATTTGCCATATGAGTGAAGGCGGATAGTGGGGCGATGGGTGCGCCGAGTTGGATGTGGTAATCATCCGTGACCTCGCGGCGGGAATTCGCACCGATATCGATGAACATAGATTCGACCGCAACAGGGCTGTCCCGCTGGGAGGGTGAGAGAAAATGAACCGGCTTGCTGCCGATCACGCCGGGGATTTTTTCGCCGTCACGATTCAGGATTTGGACGCGCTGGCCGAGCATGACCTGATTCCACCATCCTCCGATCGTGATGAACTGGATAAAGCCGTCTGGAGTGATGTTTTGGACCATGAAGCCGACCTCATCCATGTGGCCGGCGATGAGGACGCGCGGACCCTCGTTGGCGTGCACGCAGACGACAGAACCGGATTTATCCGTGGCGAGCGGGCCGACTTCCTCGAGTTCATCGATGAAAATGGCACGGACTTCGTCTTCGAAGCCTGAGATCGAATGGGCATCGGTGAGTTCTTGGAGAAGTGATAGGGCTTTGGCGCGCATGGGTGAATGGTGCGTTGAAACTCTGAATTTTAAACTCTAAATTTCAAGGAAGAGGTTGAGAGGCTACAGCTGCTTTCACTGAGCGCCCTTGACGAATAAATGAAGTTCTCCGAGCTGGACGGATGGAGCGGCTTGCTCTTTGATCGCTGGCCGTGAGTAAAAATCCAATAACCGAGCCAAGAACGGATCTTGAGATCAAAGATGCCCAGCTGATTTTCAATCGTGTTTGGAAAGAATTGGAAGAGAATGTGGGGCGTGAGAATTTAAGGTTTCCCAAAGAGTTGATTTTGCTGGGTGGCGCCCCGGGATCGGGAAAGGGCACCAACACGGATTTCATTCGTAAAGTTCGTGGAATCTTGGCGGAACCGATTGTGGTCAGTCAGTTGCTGAGCTCGCCGGAAGCTCTGGAAATCAAGGCCCGTGGCGGGATGGTGGGTGATGAAGAGGTGTTGCGCTTGTTGTTTCACGAGTTGTTGAAGCCGCAGTTCCGCGACAGTGCGGTGCTGGATGGTTTTCCGCGTACGAAAGTGCAGGTGGAATGTTTGAAAATGTTTTACGATCAGATGGTGAATTTGAGGAAGGAGTTTTCGGATACGTCCAAAGCTCATTTTTTCCGCCAGCCGGTGTTTCACATCATGGTGTTGTTCGTGGACGAGTTGGAAAGTATCGCGAGGCAACTCAAGCGGGGTCAGGAAACTCTGGCGTACAATGCTGAAGTAAGGCAATCCGGCATCGGTGTTTTGGAAGAGGAGCGGGCAACGGACTTT
>JBIIFS010000066.1:0-9800 GCA_044237185.1 Luteolibacter sp. | reverse complement strand
GCTTGCAAAGCTGAGTGAGGACGGGCAAGTTGGTTTTAGCTGGTTTGTGATTAATCATCCGGGCGATCCTGAGTGGGATCGCCCGCCAGCGAATCTAAAAAAATCACGGTCTATGGGATGACTGTGAGTTGATTTATTTGTTTCGCAATCAATCGCAATCAATCTTTGGCGATGCCATTGAATTTCTCGTCGATGTAACTCAATACGAGCGCCTCAATGGATTTGTCTTTCAAGCGCTCGACAACTTCTACAGAGAAGCCCCGTGCGATGAGTTGGCGGGCGCGCATTGGATCGATGCCACGTGCCTGGAGATAGAAAATCTCCTCATCGGAAATCTGGGCGGATGTGGAACCGTGCGAGCACTTGACTTGGTCCGCATTGATTTCAAGACCGGGCATAGAGTTAGCCTCACAGTCATCAGTCATTAAGAGATTGCGGCAGGTCTGGTAGGCATCGGTATGATGAGCCTTTTCATCCACGGAAATCAAACCGGAGAACACCGTTTTGGAATGTCCGTAGAGAGTGTTTTTATAGAGCAGATCCGAGTAAGCGCCTTCTGAAACATGATGCTGAAACGTGCGTTGGTCGTATTCTTGCTCACGGTCCGGAATCGACACACTGAGCATGTCGGAATGAGCTCCAGGACCTTCAAGACGTGATAATGATTCGTTGCGTGCCCAAGCGGCTCCGATGTTGAGAATAAAGCCTTTGGCCCGCGCGGCGCGAGCGGTTGAAGTTTCGTTGATCGAAATCATGCGGCTGACCTCGTTGAGATCCTGGATCGCCACGTAATCAAGGCTGGAGTTTTGACCCGCAGAAAGATCATTGAACGCAATCGCCAGACCTGCGGTTTGGTCATCCACGGAGTGAAAAACTTCCACCACACGGACTTGTGAGGATTTTCCGGTCACCACGAGCGTGTGAGGGAAAACCGTCACTCCTCCGGAAATCCAATGGTGCGCTTCGATGACGCCTTCCACGATCTGATTTTCGGGCACGTGCACAAACAAACCGTTTTTCACAGATGCCTCATGCAGTGCGGCGTATTTCGCGGAACCGAGACGGGCCTCCTGTTTCATGAAATGTTTTTCAACAAGGCCGGAATGTTTTTCAAACGCCTCCGCCAAGGGCAGGCAGATGACGGAATCCGGCAGCAGGCTTTCCGAAAAAACCAGCTCGTCGTTCAGAAATACGAATTTCGCGACAGGGCTTTCGAGCCCGGCCGAGCGCGAGATCAGCTCCGCGGGATCGGCAGGCAAAGCCTTGCCGGACAGGTTTTCGAAATTGAGCTGCCTGATGTTTGCAAAACGCCATGCCTCATCGCCACGCTTCGGCGTGGGGATGGATTCGTAACGCTTTCGGGCGGCTTGTTGGCGGGCTTTGAGCCAGGCGGGATAGGTGGTGATCATGAGAGTTTTTGAAAATTATGATAGTTGATCTACATCAGCTAAGTCTTGAGGTCTTGCGGTGGCTTTTTTGTTTTTGATTAGGTCCTCTTTGGAAATCATCGGTATCTCATCTCCATCAATATGAGCATAAACTTTGCGCTCATAACATTCATCAAATTCAACGCCTAAGATCGTGTGTAAAATATCGACGCGGTTTGGCTCACGTCCTATCTGGGTCATGCGACTTTCTTGAGTAAACATTTCAGGAGATAACCCATCGAAATCGAAACCAAAATCTCTCAGTGCTTGAACAATCTTCGATGCATTTTCATCGCTTCGTTCGATCCAAATATCAATGTCCTTCGTGAAGCGAGGGTATCCATGAAAAGACACTGCATAACCACCAATAAGAAGGAACCTGACTTTATGGGAAAGGAAGCACTTTAATAGTTCTCTCAAATCTTGGCTCAATTCCAGAGTCTTCATACCCATAATATCTTGCTCGTAGTTTTTCAGTAATTTGGAGACGTTGTTCTCCGGTCATCGCGAGGCGTTCTTCGCGCTCAGATTTTTCAGCAGCTTCGAAACTGCTAAAAGTTTGAATTTTCCAATCGCTCCTGTCTTTCATGCTTTCTGTGTTTTACCCGACACTGCCTTCCATTTCTAGGTCGATGAGTCGTTTCAACTCGACCGAATATTCCATCGGAAACTCACGGACGAGGTCGTTGATGAAACCGTTAACGGCAAGCGACATCGCCTGGCCCTGATCGAGCCCGCGCTGCTGCATGTAGAACAACATCTCCTCAGAGACTTGTGAAACTGAGGCTTCGTGCTGCGTGGCGTGGCGGTTGCCTTTCACGGTGATCGCCGGATAGGTGTCCGTGCGGGAATTGCTGTTGATCAGCAACGCGTCGCATTCCGTGTTGTTTTTGCAGCCTTTGAGATGCTTCGGAATGTGGACTTGGCCACGATACGTCGATCGACCTTGACCGACCGAAATCGATTTTGAAACCACGTTCGATGTGGTGTTGTTCGCGGCGTGAATCATTTTTGCGCCGGTGTCCTGATGCTGGCCGGTATTGGCGAGCGCGATGGAAATGACTTCGCCACGAGCGCGTTCGCCTTTCATGATGACTCCTGGATATTTCATCGTGAGGCGTGAACCGATATTGCAATCGATCCAGCGAACCTCCGCGTCTTCCATTGCCAGGCCGCGCTTGGTGACGAGGTTGAAAACATTGGACGACCAGTTCTGAACCGTGATGTATTGGATTTTCGCGCCTTTGAGCGCGACAAGTTCCACCACTGCGGAATGGAGGGTCGCAGTCTCGAATTTGGGTGCGGTGCAACCTTCCATATACATCACTTCTGATCCTTCATCGGCGATGATGAGCGTGCGTTCGAATTGGCCGAACGATTCCGAGTTGATGCGGAAATATGCCTGCAGGGGTTGTTTGAGCTTCACGCCTTTCGGAATGTAAATGAACGAACCGCCGGAAAAAACCGCGCTGTTTAGAGCTGAGAATTTGTTATCACCGGTCGGGATGACTTTTCCGAACCATGGACGGAAAATTTCCTCGTGTTCTTTGAGGCCTTCCGCGGATGTGACAAAGATGACTCCTTGTTTGGTCAACTCCTCTTTCATGTTCGAGTAGGCGGCCTCGGAATCGTATTGAGCCTCAACGCCGGCAAGGAATGCCCGCTCTTGCTGGGGAATTCCCAAGCGCTCAAACGTCTCTAAAATTTCCGGAGGCACTTCGTCCCATGTCCGTTTCGGTTTTTCACCATCCGAAAGATAGTAACGAATTTTATCAAAGTGAATGTTGTTCAAATCCTTAGTCGCCCAGTGGGTCGGCATCGGTTTGCTTTCGAAAACTGCGAGAGCCTTGTGGCGAAATTCGCGAACCCAATCTGGATCTTGTTTTACATCGCAAATGTAATCGACCGTCTTGGAGGAAAGCCCCCAGCCCGCATCGAATTTGTTGCGCTCTGGGAAAGTGAAGTCGCCCTTGGTGCGGTCGACATTGATCGCATCATGCGTTTCCTCATCGAGGACGGCGGTGGCTGTTTCTTGGTATGACATGGGAAAATATAAAAAAGGTTTACTAAAACTCAGGTATTTACGCGAGGGCTGGCTCTTTAAGGAAATCGTAACCGTTTTCTTCGAGCTCCAAGGCAAGTTCGGGGCCGCTAGATTTTACAATGCGACCTTCTGACATGACGTGCACATGATCAGGCTTGATGTAATCTAACAAGCGCTGGTAGTGAGTGATGAGCAACATCCCGCGGTCCGGTGAACGCATCGCATTGACGCCTTTGGCGACAATTTTCAATGCGTCGATATCGAGTCCGGAATCGGTCTCATCAAGGATGCAGTATTTTGGCTCGAGCATCATCATTTGAAGGATCTCGTTGCGTTTTTTCTCACCGCCCGAGAAGCCCTCGTTTACCGCACGTCCGGTGAACTTGCGATCCATCTCCAGGAGGTCCATTTTTTCATAGAGGGATTTATAATAGGCAACCGCATCGATTTCCTCGCCTTTTGGCAAACGGGCCTGAAGAGCCGCGCGAATGAAGTTCGCATTCGAAACACCCGGAACTTCGTTTGGGTATTGGAATGCGAGGAAAATACCCGCACGTGAACGCTGATCGATCGACATCTTGGAAATATCCACTCCGTCGAGAAGGATGTTGCCGGCTGTTACGATGTAGGATTCGTGACCGGAAATGACTTTCGAAAGGGTGGATTTACCGGATCCGTTCGGTCCCATGATGGCGTGAATTTCGCCGGTTGGAATTTCAAGCGTAACGCCTTTGAGAATCTCAGTGCCGTTTTCGAGAGTTGCGTGGAGGTTATTGATTTTTAGGCTCATGTGTTTGGGGAAATTCTAAATTTTAAATTCTAAACAATTAAGAGGCCGCGAGTTGGCCGCGGAGGGTGATTTCGATGTCTTTGATCACCGTGTTTGGCGGAAGGTCGAGGATGTCGGTGAGGTTGATGCCAGGCTTGAATTTCACGTCGTGAATCGTGCCGGTGGTCTCATCGTGAAAATGGCCGTGCTCATCGAGATTCGGGCAGTAACGGGATGGTTCGCGGTCAAAGTTGACCTGGCGGATGATTTTGTGCTGCACCAGCGCCTCAAGGCAGTTGTAGACCGTCGCTAATGAGACATTCGGAAGCGCTTCCTTAATTCTCATGAAAACCTCATTTGCAGTCGGATGTGTCCGTTCTCCCATAAGAAAGCGATAGACTTCTTGGCGCTGCCGAGTCATGCGGAGGCCCTTGACCTCCTCCGGGATCGCCGTTTGTCGATTTTGTAAGCCGTTGGTTGTCATTGCAGCGGCAAATTAGAATCATTCTTAGTAGTATCAAGAACTATTCTAATTATATTACGATTTCTCTTAAAAAACCGCAATTCCTTGTCCATTCAGGATTAAATTGGCCGAATTTGGAAAGTTTTTTAAAAAGACTCAAAAAATCCTTGCAAGGCAGTTCGATTCATGGTCGATTCCGCGCCCGCTCCAATAGCGGACAACAACTTTTCCCTAAACGGCCATGGCCTACGCAGTAATCAAAACAGGCGGTAAACAATACCGCGTCAAACAAGGTGACAAACTCGATGTCGAGAAACTCGAAGCGGCTGTCGATTCAGAAATCACATTCAGCGAAGTTCTGCTTCGTGGCGAAGGTGACAGCGTGACAATTGGCACCCCATTCATCGAAGGCGGCAGCGTCACGGCGAAAGTGATTGATCAGTTCCGTGGCCCCAAAGGTGTCGCTTTCAAATTCAAACGCCGCAAAGGCTTCCATAAAACGAAAGGTTTCCGCCGCCACATGACCAAATTGGAGATTATCTCCATTGGCTAATTCAACCATTCAACCCATCTACTCTCATGGCCCATAAAAAAGGACAAGGATCCGTTAAAAACGGACGCGACTCACGCAGCAAGCGCCTCGGCGTGAAAAAATTCGGCGGGCAAGCCGTCATCGCTGGCAACATCATCATTCGCCAGCGCGGCACTAAGGTGCATCCAGGTGTGGGTGTTGGCTGCGGCAAGGATCACACGCTCTTCGCTCTGACCGATGGTCAAGTGAAATTCGACCGCGAAGGCGGCCGCGTCAACGTGATCGCTGCAAACTGAGTTTCGAACTTAGGTATTTTTGAAAAGCGCCTCGGGTTTTCCTGAGGCGCTTTTTATTTAGTCACCAGCTGATCAGGTGCATAAGGCTTTTTTCAAAACAAAACAAAACAAAACGGAGGCACGGAGGTAACTGAGATAACGGAGAAGATATAAAGCAGGAACAGTCGAAAGGTTGTGGATCATGGATCTCATCAGAATCTCTCCGTGTCCTCCGTCACCTCTCTTCCCTCCGTGGTAAAAAATGCCCAAAGAATCGGATCGGCTCACAAGACCCTATACTCCAAACAAGGATTGCTGGTCTATCCCCTCCGAGATCACCTCCAGTTTCCATTGCCTGTCCACATTCAGCCGGACGGTGGCGAGGTGTTTGTGGCGCCATTGGTCTGGCCCGATCATTGAAAGCAGCTTGCGACCACGAACCTCATATAAATGGTAAGTTTGGCCGATGATGGGCTCGAAATTGATATCCGCCTCATAGATCAGCTTGTTCCAATTGAAATGATCAATCGCAGCCAGATAGGTCTCACGGATTTCCATCAGTTTTTGCTGTAATTCTCTTTCTACCTCGGAAATACCACGAGATTTAAAGGAACTAAGGTCAGTGGGCACAATCCTTGGGCTCAAGGTTGAAACCGGGTAAGGCAAAAAGGCTTGGGAAATTTTTTCTGAAGACATGGTTGAATTCCTTCTATCTCGACGAGGAACACTCATTCCACAAATAAAAAAACCGGACGACCCGAAAGTCGCCCGGTTGGAATATTAAAATGCGGGATCAATTACTGGTCTTAGGCTTAATAATTGTCGGTGTAGTCGTACCCCAGAAATCAGCATCCAGAAAACTCTCTCCTGCAACGATAGCAGGTCCATCTTCCTTGCCCTCATCCGAACGGATTTTCACGGCAACCGCGCTGTTATCAATCTTATAGAGAACAGCAATGCCTCCGAAAGGATTGATATCAAATGTATTCCCACTACCTTCAGCAAGGGGCGATACAACAATAACACGAGATGCATTTCCCGAAGTGTTATAGGCATCTGTTCCATTCATGATGTAGCCAAAACCGCATTCACCTGCGGCAATTGCCTCTGTCGCTGAAGAAATATCACCGTCGGGTTTTTTAGTTCCAGCGGCTTTAGTATAAAAGATCTCCTCAGATTTGAGAATCCCCGCTTGCAGTAATTGTTGGAAGCAAGAATTGGAATCTGCTATACCAGTAGGTTCTACATCGGCGTTCGGAAATGCCTCTCCTACTTCAGTCAAAGTATCAGCATCCGGATAGGAGCCATAATCGCTATCGAACTCGAACAGCGCGAGACCGATTTGTTTCGAGTTTGAAATCGCTTCAGCTTTAGCAGCTTTTTTCACCTGACCCATGATCATGGGAGCGGAAAGCGCAGCTAGGGATGCGATGATGACGATAACGACGAGAAGCTCCACCAGAGTGAAGCCTTGTCTACGGATTGATTTAGTTTTCATATAATGTGTTGAGCTTGTGTGTTTTTTATGTTAGGCAATTGCCTGTTTTTTATTTCAGAAGGTAAGTTCCGTCTGATGTTGTTACAGAGTACGACTTCGGCCGGGCGTTGCAAGCTAATTGTAGACGATTCCCACCAGGCGGGAGCTCATTCCGGATTGAGATCCTGCTCGGCACCGGTTTGGAGTCTGTGGAGGATGGCCAATTCGTTTTTGGTGATGGGATAGGGGCCGGAAAACTCGACCGCATGGGATGATGCCAAAGCACTGCGGCAAGCAAAGGCTTCACGGCTTTCCGGGTAATAAAGGATCAAGTAACGGCTTCCGCTATTTGAGGTTTCCGCGTAATATCCGGGTTTCCCCACTTTTTTGATAAATTCTCCAAGGTCCGGATAATATCGGGACAGCGCACGAAGTCTTTCGTAGCCGAAGGTAGGCGGGCTCTCTTCCACCAGCATGATGTGGTCATGAGCGGTGGCGTCCGTCTGATGAAGATAGCTCGAATTTTCCAGAGATTCGCATGAGCTGATGGCCGCAATCATGAGGCAGCCGCAAGCGATGATTGAAAAATAGAGGCGCGACATGAAGTTTGCAATCAATGGCTTTTCCGTAAATCCCTGTCTTTTTGAATGAGTTCCTCGATTCGGTGGGTATTTGGGCGAACTCCTTCTGAATCGATGAATATGGCCGTCTCCATGGGAATGAGAAATTCAACCGCAGAATTGATCCCGATCAGATTTCCATAAGCATCAATCACCGGCCCTCCGCTATCTCCGGGCTCAAGCGGTATATCCATTTTGAATGCACGGTTACCCGTTAAGAACCCCTCTGGTGCTAGGGTGGTCTGCAATACGCCGGAAGTTGATCTGGATCCGGTTGACATTCCGCCATGGATTACGGGATGTCCCTTGAAAATTTTACGGTGCGAATCCGACCATTGATAATAATAGGGGGTTTTGATCGGAACATGCAGGATCGCCAGATCATCCGCGGAAGAACGCCATACGATCCTTGCCTGATGTGTGACAACCCTGCCGCCGTTGGCATAGATGACAAACACACTTTTATCACCGACATCTGCGAGGACGTGATCTGCTGTTAGAAAATATCCATCCTCGCTGATCGGAGCGGCGGACCCTCCGTCGGCATCTTTGGGCGCACTAGCGATGGCAAACTCTCCATGCGTCCACGCGCTGATGTCCTTGCTTTCAGTGACAACCACCGCACACAATCTTTCTTTGGCCAGTTGTCTCGTGGTCTTGTCGGGCATCTGGCCAGAAAGCTGATGAGGCCCTTGCACAGAACACGCCGCACTCGCGCCCAGCAAACACAAGATACCGAAATTTCCCAACCAATCACCCATCGCACATTATAAAAGCACAGGGTGACAAATCCGTCACATAAGTTTTTATCCTTATGATACTTAAGTGATTGGCGCATGGACGCCCCCTGCTCAACGATGGCGTTGTTCGATCGTTTTCAAAATTTCAATCTCACCGTCCTTGATTGGAAAGGGTCCGATCAAATTGGCATGCTGCGGAAATGCTGTTTCACCTTTGCAAACGTAGGCTTTTCGCTCTTTCAGATAATACATGATGAGATACTGGCTGCTGCGGTGGGCGGTCTGGGCCACGAAACCGGGCAGCCCTCTGGTTTTCAGGAATAAATCGAGTTCGGGATATTTTCCCGATAAAGAGCAAATCATGCGGTAGCCCTGCGTCGAAGATTCTTGTTGAACCGGAAAAATACCCTCATCCATTCCGGAAAGACGATGACCGGAGACAGGGGCGAACCCGGCGGAGCATGAGCAAAACCCGAGCAACACGAGAAAAATGAAAAAAATCGAGGAGTGAAACAAAAACATGGGATGTTAGCAAAGCATACGCCCATCCCCGAGTCACATGGGCTTTTACCCAGATGGGGCTTAAGGGATCGTCCCATCTGCGTTCGATTTTCGCTAAATCGACTCCCTGTCCCTGTCGATAATGGCTTGAATTCCGCTTATGCTGGGGCGAATCGCTTCCGATTCGATAAATATTTCCGTCTGGAGAGAGGTAAGAAATTCAATTTTGGCATTGATGCCGACCAAATGACCGTCGACATCGACTATGGGCCCTCCGCTGTCTCCCGGCTGCAGCTTTATATCCATGTGGAAAGTGCCACTCTTCGCCATCAGTCCATCAGGTTTGATCTTGCTCATGACTTTGCCTTGGCCTGGGGTGGCTCCTGTTACAACTCCGCCCTGCATGACGGAATGACCCAATATCATAGGGAAATCGGACTCGGACCATTGATAGTAATAGGGCGTTTTTGCAGGTATGTGTAAGATCGCCACATCGTCCTTATCCGAACGCCATACGATCCTCGCCCGGCTCGTGATGGTTTTGCCGCCATTTGCATATACGATGAAAACATGGTTCCCGCCGGCTCTCGCCAAAACATGGTTTGCCGTGATGAAATAGCCGTCTTGGGAGATCGGAGTAGCAGAGCCCCCATCCAAATTTCTATGGTCTCTGATAACCGAGGGATTCACATTTGGAAAATTTTCTAGGTTACTTCGCTTTGTGACCGCCACCGCTGTCAACCTATCCTTGACGATCTGGCGAGTGTGCTCTCGCCATGCCGTGTAATCCAGGGGCGCTGCGCTTTGTGTTGGGGCGCAGCATGGAATCCATGTCACGCATGACAACACGGCAACAAGGCTGATACCCTTGCCGTAAATCTTTCCCGAAACACAGGGCAAGACGGCCTTGACCAAGCGCCGCATGGGCGAATCGGAAACCGAACGCTCCCGC
>JBIIFS010000006.1:0-31245 GCA_044237185.1 Luteolibacter sp. | reverse complement strand
GGCATCAAGCCAACCTGGCCCTGCCCGTCCTACGGATATATCGAGCGCGGTGAGCTCGCATCGATTCCCGGCATGGATTTTCAACATTCACCGGTTGAGGTGAAGCGCTTCCGCGAGAAACCCAATCCGGAGCTCGCCGAGGAGTTCCTCAACGCCGGAGGATTTTCATGGAATGCCGGGATGTTTGTTTGGTCTTTACCGACCGTTATCAGCCAACTCGCGGCTCACGCCCCGGAGCTGGCGGACTTCATTTCAGAATTAAGAAAATCCAGCGACATCCCCGCAACCATCGACGCACAATTCCCGAAACTCACCGCGGTATCGATCGATTACGCCCTGATGGAAACCGCGGATCGCGTGCTCAACATTGAAGCCACTTTTGATTGGGACGATGTCGGCTCATGGGTCTCGATCGCGAAATATCTACACGAGGAGGGCGAAAACAACCGTACCAACCGGCACATCTCTCAAATCGATTCCGAAAACAACATCGTCTTTAACGCGACAGATGGAACCCACATCGCCCTGCTGGGAGTCGATGATCTCATCGTCGTTAAAACCCAAGACGCTCTGCTGATTGCAAATCGTCATCAGGCAGACGCGATCAAAAAATTATCCGATCTTCTTCCCAAAAACCTGTTGTGACGTGACGGGATGATTTCAGGAAATCATTCCGACCACTCTTATCAGGGCGTAAACGAACACCGCAACCAGGCATAACAGGAAAATTTTAATCGAAAGCTCAATGGAAGAACGTGTCATGTCGGCGTTGAGGTAACGCTTCTTTCGCCTTCAGCCAAGAACAATCCATCAACGAATCATGAAAAGCCGACATCTTGTCTTCAGCCAATTCGGAGTGCCCGGCGCCGTATTAAAGCCAGAGGCGTTCACGCTCCCGCCCCTGAAAAGCGGTGAGGTCTTGCTTGAAATACAAGCCTCTCCCATCAATCCCGCCGATTTGAATTTCATCGAGGGAACCTACGGCGTGAAGCCGGAACTACCCGCCACTCCCGGCATGGAGTGCGTTGCTACGGTTCTTGAAAGCCAGTCCAAACTCTTTTCTCCCGGCGACTCGGTCATGCCGATTTCCAGAATCGGTGGCTGGGCGGATCACGCCGTGACCCACGGGCAAAACCTCATTCAAATTCCAACTGGAACCGATCCGCTTCAAGCCGCCATGTTGAGAGTGAATCCGGCAACAGCCCTGCTTCTGCTCACCCATTTCGAGTCCCTGCAGGCGGGAGATTGGGTTGCTCTCAATGCCGCAAACTCAGGGGTCGGTCAGTGCACCATTCAGCTCGCCAAACACATGGGGATCCGCACGCTTTGTTTTTTGAGAAACCCCTCACTCGCCCATGATCTAAAAAAACTTGGCGCCACAGAGGTTTTCGAAGACTCACCCACGGGATATTCAGAAGCTCTGGAGTCCTTAGGGAAAGATCGCGCCAAGCTCGCCTTCAACGCAGTTGGTGGAGATAGCGCGCTGCGCATCATGAAACTGCTGGGACCCGGCGGAACTCATATCACCTATGGCGCGATGGCGAAAAAACCTCTAACGGTTCCCAACGGCCTGCTCATCTTTCAAGATCTTCGCGTGCGCGGTCTCTGGGTTACCCAATGGATCCGCAACTCCGATTCATCCACGTTAACCGAAGCCTACGCCATGCTCGCCGAGCTGATCCGCTCGGGCAAACTAGCCCAAAAGGTCGACAGCACCTTTGACCTTAGCGATTTCTCCGAGGCTCTGACCCGATTGGAGCAGCGGGATCGCGCGGGAAAGGTTCTTTTTCATAAAAAATAACGGAGCGTATTAGAACCGAAGCACTCAGAAATGCCTATTCCACAAAGCATTCCAACCTGGCGGGTAAACCGCACAACCCGTCAAAAAAACAAGGCATTTGTCCAAGGCCGCCACTTGCCAGCGCGGTTGTTTCAAGCGCTTTTTGTTTTGCCCACATTACCAAACCCGTCTTTCCTGTTTGCTGCTCCGGTTTGAAAACTTCAGGTATGTTAAATCCCGTTTATCAAAAGTCAGAGAGAACCCTGAACCATCATGGAGTCTCAAACCATCCCCCGACCAAGGATACCGTGAAAAAGACGATTTCGATGAACCAGCCGTTATCTTTTCTCCGCTTTCTTTTGTCGCTCGCCCTTGCCACGGCAACCCTGCGCGCAGATCCCGAATGGGTCAAGGAAATCACTTCACCCACAGTGGGCACGCATCCCGCCATCGAGAGCAGCAAATTGGAGTTTTCACTAAGTTGGAAAGGAATCGTCCAAGCCGGCTACCTCGATATCGAGATCGCCCCGAAAGAAATAAGCAAGCCCGGGTATCTCGTCATCAAATCCTCCGGCTACAGCCAGGGCTTTGCAAAAAAACTTTTCCCCTACAGCCACAGCTATTGGTCGGAAATCGTTCCCGGCACCCTGGAGTCCAGATACTTCCAATCCACCGAGACGGATTCAAAGGAAAAAACCGTTACCACCAATCAATACAACCCCAGCAAAGTGGAAATCGAGGAGATCACCACCCGAACCGGCACCTCAAAAAAAACCACTCTAACGGAAACTTTCACTCAGCCGGATGTGCGGGATTTGTTTTCCGCCATTCTGTTTGTGAGAAGCCAAAAACTTGATGTCGGCGATAGCCACACGATGCTCATTCTGCCTTTCAAGAGTCCCTACCTTCTCAAAGTCAGCGTGGATGCGAAAGAAAAGCACGAGGGCAAAGACGCCATCCGCCTGAGCTTCGCCTTGCGAAAAATTAACCTGAAGACCCACGAGCTGGTCGCATATAAAAAACTCAAGAAGCCGGTTACACTCTGGCTTTCCGATGATACGGACCGGATTCCTCTGGAGTTGCGGGCCTCTGTCTATATTGGAGACGTAAGGGCCGTGCTGACGAAGCACACAAAAACACCATGAAATCGGATTTCAACGCATCCTCACCAGAGGCCATGATGGATCTTGGCGCGGACTTCGCTGCCCATGCAAAACCCGGCGATGTATTTGCCTTGGTTGGCAATTTGGGCAGCGGGAAAACCCATTGGACCAAGGGTTTTCTCAAGTATTTGCAACCTGAAACCCACGTCACCAGCCCCACGTTTAGCATCGTCAATACCTACATGGATGGCACGTGCCCCACTTATCACTTTGATTTCTATCGTTTGAAATCCGCCAATGAACTCATGGATCTCGGTTGGGATGAATACTTGGATGACGATGCCGTGGTCATCTGCGAATGGGCGGATTTGTTTCCGGAGCTATTTCCCGAGCATACCCAATGGCTGGAATTCACCCATCAACCTGACGGTGGCCGCCGGATCCGAAGAATCGCGCAACCTAACCGAAAATCGTCGTGATCGGTTTTCCCTGATCTGCAATTTTGAAAGGCCGCTTCGAGGGTGACATCACGATCAAATCGTGAGGCAGGCCTAGGCCGTGAGCGATGGTTGCGTTGAAATCCTGAATACTCACCACATCCTTTTTCACTTTGTCTCCAGACGCATCGGTCTGGCCGTATTTCATCCCTCCCTTGATTCCGCCACCTGCTAAAACACAGCTGAATGCCGATGGATGATGATCACGACCGTCCTTGTGCTCGCTTTTGATTTCGGGTGTCCTGCCGAACTCTGTGGCCACCACAACCAAGGTGTCCTTGAGTTTGCCCCGCGCCTCGAGATCGGTTAGCAAGGCGGCGTAGGCTTGGTCAAATTCCTGGCAACGCCCCTCAACTCCCGCGAAGTTATCGTAATGTGTATCCCAGCCACCCAGCTGGACTTCCACAAAGCGCACGTCATGTTCAATCAATCTTCTCGCCAACAAACAACCCTGCGCGAAATTTCCAGAACCGTACAAATCCCGCGTCGCCTGGCTCTCTTTTGTTAGATCAAACGCGGCCAGATCGGATGATTTCATGAGGGAAATCGCATCCCGGTAAAGTTCCTCGTAAGCTTTCACGTCCGCGTTCGGGTAGCGTGAATGAAACTGTTGGTTAAGCTTGTCCGCCAGCGAGAGGCGTCGGTCGAAATCGCCCGCAGTGACATCTCCGGGTCTTCTCGAATCCTGAAGCCCCTCCTCGGGTTTGCCGATCGGCGCCGCGGAAAACTTTGCCCCGAAAAATCCGCCCGATGTCACGGCGGGAGGCGTGTTGATCGCAATGAATCCCGGAAGCTCCGGATGCAACGGACCGGCGAGCTTCAGAACCCATGAACCGAATGCGGGATGCCTGATTGTTCCCCGCGGCGCGTAACTGTGATGCATCACATAGTTTCCTTGCTCATGCGCGCCTTGCGTGGAGCTCATCGAGTTGATGATGCACATCTTGTCAGTGACCTGTGCGGTCTTGGGCAAGTACCCGCTAATCTGGACATCGGCCTTGCCCATGATGGTTTCCGTGGGTCCCATCACCGCTTTTTTCTTGGGCTTAGGATCAAAAGTATCCAAATGGCTCATCCCACCCGACATATAGAGATAGATGACATACTTCGCTTTGCCGCCCGCCGCCGCAGGAGCCGCACCCGCCACCGATGCGCCCAACATCGGAAAAAGGCCGACCCCCAAATAGGTTCTCGCCGCGTTCAACATAAACTGCCGGCGCGTCAACTCATCGGTGCGATTCAAATCATGAAGGTTCATGGATCATTGGGTTTGAGGTTGGAAAGTCATTGCAGGAACACAAACTCGGAGGACATCACCAAAGCCGCGACCATGTTGCGATAGGCCTGATCTCCCGCGGATTCAACTTCGGCCATCATCCATTCCATTTCCTGCGCGCTAGGCGGACGACTCAAAATGGCGAGATACAACCGCCGGATTTTTTCATGGGTCGATGTCACTTTATGAAGACTTTGGTAAACATGCGCATCCTGCCTGTTCACGAGTTGGCGCTGCACGAAGCCATTCATGAGCGAGAGCATCTGACCCACATTCGGATCCTTGCTGGCCGCATCGACAACCTCGCGGTCGGATGCTCCGAACAAAGAGAGGAAATGCTCACGCGGCGCGGGGGATGGCAGCTCTGATGCCCTCACCGCCGATTCAGCTCCATACTTCCGCACGTTTTCCATCATCATTGACGGGGCTTCTTTCCTCGCTCCTCCATCCTTTTTCACGCGCTCCAGAAACTCCTTGTAATACTTTCTAACACTCGCCTCGCTCTTCAACGCGAGCACTTCGTTGGAGAGCCGGATCATATCCATTTCACCGACCAGTACGGGGCGTCCACCGACATGAATCCGAGTATCCACAGTCCGCTTCGGCAGCTTGTCAGGATCACCGTTTGACAGTGTGATGAGGGAATCCCAAATCTGCTCCGCGGAGAGCCGCTCGATTTTCCGTCCGTGAAAATCATCCCCGCCATCCTGGGTCGATGGATTCGGATTGGTCGCGAATTGGAAGGTTTTCGTCAGCAGCAGCACCTTTTGAAAGGCCCGAAGATCGTAATCCAGCTCCAGCATCAAGCTGGAAAGGTAAGTCATCAATTCAGGATAAACCGTCTTCGAAGCATCGACATAATCGTCCACGGGTTCATGAATTCCCTTTCCCATCAAGCGTTTCCACATCCGGTTCGCAATCACGCTCGGGAACTGGGGACCTGTTTTTCCGGTCATCCATTCGGATAGTTTTTCCCGACCCTCCTCATCATCATTCCGATCCGATGTTCTAACAAATTTTCCAAATGGTGTCCTACCACCCAGCACCTCTCCGGGTTTTCCATCGCGATACTGATAATCCGATGGCAACTGGATCCTGCCATCCCCGCCTCCGCCGAGGGACATTCCATAAATCCGCTCCCAGAACAACTGTCCAACCTGATACTCGATCCCTCTCGACTTCGTATCTTTTTGGAGCTCACTCCAAAGACCGCCCATAAGGGACCGATTCAATGGTTCCTGCCCATGGGTGAAGGCCGCCAAATGATAGAAATCTTTCCGCTCCGTCTCACCAAACGGATCGTCATGGCATTGCGCGCATTCCATGCGCGTACCGAGAAAAACGCGCATGGTGTTGGACAAATTATCCAAGGGCATTCCCCGGTCACTCGTGTAATAGCCCACCGCCGCGGTCTTGGGAGCCCAGCCATTTCCCGTGCTGCTTACCAACTGATCCACAAACTCATTCCAAGGCATATTCCGATCCATCGCCCGACCTATCCAGTCGCGATAGGGCTCACTGTTTCCCTGCCGTCCTTGGCCGTCATCTCTGAGTCTGAGTAAATCGAACGCCCAATTGGTCATGTGGCTCGAATAGCCCGGCGATTTGATCAAATAATCCACCAACCCCACCCGCTTATCGGGATCTTCAATCTCGATAAAGGACCATGCCTCCTCCGCTGTTGGAATCCGGCCAATGGTCACCAGAAACGCACGCCGCATGAACGTCGCATCATCCGTCACTTCGGGAACCGGTAGTTTCTTGATGCGATAAAAATTGGCGATCAGCGTATCGATTTTCAAGGCCGCCTTTTTCAGAGACTCGGCATCATTCTTGGGTTTGACCTCATCAAACGCTTGAGCACAGAGCGCCAGAGTAAAACTCAAAAGCACGGCACGACTGGAAATTTTGAACATGGGTTTAGATCAAGTACCTTACCATCTGTGAGTTTTGAGTCAATCTCTTGAATCACGGATCTTCGCGCCGAATTCCTGGTCGAATCGAAGTTCTGACTACGAATTTAAAAATCTCATTGTGAACAACTGTGAAGAGTTCACCTTTCGGAAATCCCGAATTCCCTTTTAACCATATGAAAAAGCAAAGATTCCGAGGGAATGCCACGGAATCTTCACAAGTTATTCACAATGCGGGACGGCCCTTATGGCATCGCCTTTTCCATGAGAGCGTTCATGCGCTGGATCATCTCGCGGGCATCGTCCAGAAGCCCGGCGGAAATAAGTGCGTTATCCAGCATCTGGGCGGCTACCAATTTCGCCACCTCGGGATGGGACTCACGAGTTTCAGCAAGCTTCTTGATGAGAGCGTGACGTGGGTTGATCTCGAGTTCGATTTTTACCTCGTCTTTGAAATTCTCGTCCATCGCCTTCATCATTTGGCGGACCTGCGGACTCATCCCGTCTTCAGGAACCAAGGCGATCACCGGACTTTCGACCAAGCGCTTGCCACTTGAGACCTTGGTGACTTTCTCACCCAGCTCGGCTTGCAAGAACTCGCACAAGCCGTTGATCTGCTCCTCGCTGAGGCTGCCCTCACCCGAATCGACATCCTCAAGCTCCACACCGGCGTGACGCACGGATGCCAATTTCTTGCCATCAAACTCGCCGAGAGAATCGACCACGTATTCATCGACCGCATCCGTGAAATAGATGACTTCCAAGCCACGCGCCTTGAACGCCTCGATGTATGGACCGCTCTCGATCTGTTCGCGGTTCTGCCCGACCAAGTAATAGATCTTTTCCTGACCCTCTTTCATGCGTCCGGCGTAATCCGTAAGACTGCACACCTCACCCGCATCGGTCATGGAGGTTTCAAAGCGCAGGAGCTTGGCGAGCGCGTCTTTGTTCGCATAATCCGTCGCGATGCCTTCCTTGAAGAAACGCTCGAACTTCTTATAAAAATCCCGGTATTTCGCGGGATCCGCCGCAGCTTCTTTTTCAAACATCTTGATGATGCGCTTGGTGATCACGCCATTGAGCTTCCGCACCAGCGCGCTGTCCTGCATGGTTTCCCGCGAGATGTTCAGCGGAAGATCCGCGCTATCGACCACGCCTTTCACAAATCTCAACCATTCCGGCAACAGACCTTTCGGCTCGGGATCGATCAACACTTTTTTACAATACAGCGCCACACCGCCATCGACTTTCCCAAAGCCCATCTTCTCGGGATTCTCGCCCGGAGTGAAGATCAGGGCGTTGATCGTGATCGGAGCATCAGCACTGAAATGCAGGCGATAAGCCGGCTCGTCGAAACCCTTGCAGGCGAACTGATAGAACGCCTTGTATTCCTCATCCGTGATATCGGATTTGTTTTTCAACCAAAGTGCTTCGATCTCATTGACGCGTTTGCCATCGATCAGGATCGGGAAGCCAACGAAATTGCTGTAACGCTGGATCAGGCCTTTGATGCGGAAATCATCCGCAAACTCTTTGCTCGTCTCACTGAGATGCAGCACGATTTTCACACCGCGCGGAAGTTCGTCCACGTTCTCGATCTCGTAACCAGTTTTTCCATCACTTTCCCAGCGCAGGCTTTCCGCGTCTTCTTTCCAGGAACGGCTGTAAACCTCCACTTTGTCCGCAACCATGAATGCGGAATAAAACCCGACCCCGAACTGACCGATCAAGCCCGACGGGCTACCGCCGCTGGCTTTGAGCTGCTCGAGAAACGCCTTGGTCCCGGAATGGGCAATCGTACCGAGATTCTCGATCAATTCCTCACGGGTCATCCCGATCCCACGGTCGGTCAAAGTCACCGTGCCGGCATCCTTATCCGCTTCCAAAGTGATCTGGAGCTCGGCTCCCGTATCTTTGAAATGCTTTTCCGTGCCCTCAAGATGACGCACCTTCTCCATCGAATCCGATGCGTTCGAGATCAACTCGCGTAAAAAGATATCCTTATCGGTGTAAAGCGAATGCACCACCAAATCCAGCAGTTGTTGGATCTCTGCTTGGAATACATGTTTTTCTGTTGTTGCTGTGCTCATGATTGAATGGGGTTGAATTTGATTCGGCAGCGACATAGCTGCTCCCCCACCTTTTTGTCAAAAAAAACAGTGAGGGAATCCACTTTCACCAGACAGAGACCTGCCTAGAACAAGAGGGAAAATGAACGATACAAGGATTCACCCATAAGTCCAATAAAGACCTGCCACCCGAGCGGAAATCACCGCTCGAAACTTTAAGTTTTAAACTTTAATCCTCAAGATGGAGAGCCTCGGAGGTGCTGTTGCTGATTACTGGTTTTTCCGCCAGAGCGGTCATTTTATCAAAATGACCCTACCGTTTATGAAACAACCCACCCCGACATATCAGGGCGTTTTATGCCATGCATTGGTAGGGCGGTTTTGATAAAACCGCCGGTATGCAAATACGCAGATCATGAATCGACGCCAGAACGGTTCGCCCACTTGAACGTTTAAATTTTAAACTCTGAACTGAATATGGGAGAGCATCCTCCGCGATCCCTCCGCCCTCTCAGCCATGCGTAAGCTCCCGTGCATCTCATTTCCGTCGCCGCTTTGGCGATAGACCTCAGATCCGCATGCTTTCCATCATTTTCATGGCTTCACTGACCTGTTGGGTCAAGAAGACAAAAGTCCGATACATCCACCAGCACAGCAGGCCAATGAGCAGGCTGATCACAATCTTCCAAATGAGATTCAATTTTGGATGCAGCCAGATAAGGGGCAGCGCAAATGGCGGGACGGTTAGAAAGGCCATCACGATCACACCCGGTTTGCAATACCATGGCACATCACTCCCCGGAACTGGCGGGGGCACCGCAATCCCTGGCCGTTTGGATGGATCGAGATACTCCATGCAATACCTGCATTTCACCGCGTCTTCCTGAATCTCTTCCGCACAATAGGAGCACTTCTTCATCGTCTAATACCACAACGATCCACTATCCGCTTACCCGTGTCGATGCCCCAGTCGCCAAGCTTTAAGGAAATTTTATTCCATTTGAGAAGACATTCTCTTGGCAAAGCCCTCTACCCCGTCCTAAGACCCCGCAGAATGTTTTCCCAAGAACCTATCGAATGGCCGGATAAAGTTGAAGTCATCATCGACCACCTTGAAAGCGAAGCTTCCGAGCGCGCCCTCAGCCGTGAAGAACGCGCCATCATGGACGTCTATGAGGCCGTTACTATTCTCGAAAGCCAAGACTGCCTCCACGAGTTCTGGCAAAGCCCGATCGATCATCAACGCGTCATCAGTTCCTTTGATCTCATCGGCGCTTCAACCATCGTCGATCCCCTAAACGCCAGCCGTTGGTGCCAAACCCGCACCCCCGACCGCGAAGACTACAGCGAAACCGAATCCGAATACCTCGCCACGATCGAAGAAGAACTCCCCGCCGGCATGGACGAACTCGTCGATCTCGTCCTCGAGTTCATCGAGGAAGAGCTGGGGTAATAGCAAAGAAGCGCCTGAAGCTGGGCCGATTTGTTGATTTTTGATTTGCTCTAGGGTTCACATAACCACGAGGGTCGCAGGCAGCTGAATATGAAAAAAAGGCTCATAAACATAATCATCCGGCAATTCAGGATCGATATCTAACTTAGTGGCAAGAGCCGCTTCATCACCCGTGTGCGAATCATAAATTTTTAGCAGTTTATCGACGAAACCTTGTTGCGACATGAAGCGGATCAACTCACTCAGTGCAGCAGCGCAGTAGCCGTCGCGGAGATAACTGACAGGGATTCCATCTGCATACCAAGGGCTTGTTGTGTTCTTCTGCTCTGCCAATACAAGCGTGCGCAAATCAGATAGCCTAACGGCCGCTTGAACCGACCAGATATTTAGACCGTTTGCCAAAAGTCTTTTGGCAAACGGTCTATACAATCGCTGAAGCCGTATGACTCAATCTCCAGCATTTTGTGCAACCAATCCAACGCTTTCAGATAAGAACTCGCCTTACCGCTTCCTGCGACATTTTCCTCGTTGAGATAAGTTTCGAAGTCCGCTTTAAACATATGCAATCAATCCTCAAAGTAATCCGAATCGAGACGTTTAATTTCGACGGTTCGATCTGTCGATACGCCGATGTTGTATTCGATCATGAGCGCTGCGAGGCGAGCGCCGTCGATCAAGATCACTTTTTGTGAGATGCTTTCTGCGTAATCAATGGCGTTCTTATTGAAGCCACTGGTCGTGATAAAGACTCCTTTGTTGGCTTGTTTGCCCGCCAGAGCGCCAACGAAGCTCTGAATCTCTTTGCGACCGATGATTGATTCCTTCTGGTAGCGCTTGGCTTGGATGTAAATCACATCGAGACCAAGACGGTCCTCATTAATGATGCCGTCGATGCCCTCGTCGTTTGATTTTTTGGTGACTTGCGCGGCTTCACTTCGAGATCCTCCATAGCCCATCGAAAAGAGTAGATCGACCACCAGTTTCTCGAACTTATAAGGATCCATTGCGAACATGTTATCTAACAGCTCATCAGCTAAAGCACGGTGTAGCTTGTTGTATGCCTTATCGATCAGGTCGTCGGGCGTGCTCTGGGCTAGGCTATTGTCTGTCTGTGGATCCTCAATTTTTGAGTCTTGCTTGGCGCGGCTTGCAGCTTCCCAAGCTTCTTCATAGCCTTCTAGATTTTTTAAATCCTGGTCGGCAATGGGACCTTTGTGATCTTTCAGGTAGTCGCGTCCTTTATTGGTAATTAGGTAGGTAAATTTTTCTGTCGGGTGCTTCTCGATGAACTTTGCCTTAACCAACGAGCTCATGGCCCACCCCGAGCGGTTACATATATGTGTCTGACCGCTCTTGGTTCTTGAACTGCGTATTTCTTCAGAGAACGCGTATTTATCTGCGATCTTCTGCACGCTTGTCCGCCGCATGATGGGGCCTTCACCTGCAAGTTCGAGGAGTGGTTTCAAAAACTCGTCCCATGTAGGGATCTGGTCTGGGTTATTTTGCATTATCTCTTAGTTTGATACTTCTTAAAATTCTCCGCCTGCTCAAAGATCTCTTTGTAAACCTCATCTCGATCCACAGGCGGATAATCGTTCTTCGCGAGTAGAATAATCAGATCCACTTTCAGTTCTGCTTTGATATCCGCACGGGCGTTCCAGTCGGTATATTTTGACTTGTCGTCAACCACCGTCTTCACCTGCTTGGCGAGATTGATCAGCTTATCCTCGGGGTAGTTGAAGTCGTATTTGTGGGCGAGGGCTTTGAGGATGTCGTAGAAGGACTTCTCTTCCATATCGATTCCCATCTCACCGAAGGATTCCTTCTCTTTTTGCAGCGCGTGGATCATCTCGATCATCTCATCGGAGAATCCCTCCAGCACTTCACTGCGTAGAACGTCCTTCTCGTCGCGCTCGTTGTATTTGTTCACCAGCGCCTGGAACTGCTTGGTGAAATCCACTCCCTTGATCTTGTTGACCTTCTTGAAATCGTCGATAGCACGTTTGAGCATCTGCTGGAGCAGCTTGATCTTGGTGTTCGGCAGTTTGATCTTCTCGATCTTGGCGAGGTAGTCGTCATCGAAGATATCGATTTCAGACGCGCCGTCCTCACCGAGTTTGAAAATCTCTTCGATGCCATCGGCTTGCAGCGCCTCGGTGATCATCTTGCGCACCTTGGCGTTCATCTGTGCGCTGTCGGGAGCATCGCCCTTGGTCAGCTTTGCGACGATGGCCCGCACCGCGAGGTAGAAGTGGATGTGGTCGCGTTCTGTCTGGGTGAACACATCGCTGCCGCTGCAGATGTCGTAGGCGGCTTTCAAGCGCTTCACCAAGAACATGACCCGTTTCTCTATCTTGTCGGTGAGCTGCACGAACTCCGCTGCTAGGTTCAAACAATGCAACTGCTCAAGCGGCGCTCCGCTGAAGTAAGGCTTGGTATCGAACTGATGGAATATCCGCGCCAGTAGATCAAGGTGATCTCTCACTACAATGATCGATGCCTCAATCTCTTCAATGTTGCCGGCATCCGTCTTGGAATATTTCGCCAGCGCCATGTTCATCTGCTTCTTGATGCCGATGTAGTCGACCACCAGCCCTTTCTTCTTGTTCTCAAACTTCCGGTTCACCCGCGAGATCGTCTGGATCAGGTTGTGTCGTTGGACGGGCTTATCGATGTAGATGGTATCGAGGAAAGGCACATCGAAACCCGTCAGCCACATATCCACCACAATCGCGATCTTGAAATTCGATTCCGCTTTTTTGAACTGGGTATCGAACTTCTTGCGCTCGTCCTTGTTGCCGAGCAAATCATACAGCGCCTTCTCGTCGTCCTGGCCTCGTGTCATCACCATCTGGATGCGCGCCATCGGCAGGATTTCTTTTTTCTGTTTCTCGCTCAGTTCAACTCCCTCGGCACAAACGCGCACTTCCGCCCACTCCGGGCGCAACGCGATGACTTGCTTGTATAAATCATAGGCGATCTGCCGACTGCTACTCACAAAGATCGCCTTACCCGCCACCGTTGATCCTTCACTCACGCGCTTCTCGTAGTGAGCCACGAAATCTGCTGCCAGCGTCGCGATACGTTTTGGATCGCCCAAGATCGCACCCATGTTAGCCATCGCCTTCTTGCTGTCATCGATCGCGTAGTCGCTTGCGCCCTTCTCGGCGCACTCGTCGTAGTATTTTTCGATCTCTTGCAGCTTGCTGTTGTCCAGGATCACCTTGGCGGCGCGCAGATCGGATTTGATCAAAACATCCTGCGGTTGCCGTTCGATTTCTTCACCCAACACATGCGGATAACCCTCTGCTCCGAGGAGTTCGATGATCGCGGATTCAAGTTGGGCTTCGGTGAATTTCACGGATGATTGATCTCTTTTTCCAATTTCGTGAGTGACGCTATGATTTCTTCAAAAGACGGGTAACGTCCAAAAATCATCTCCTGCATCGCCAGATAGTCCTTTTCCATGGCTTTGAGAACACGGTCTGACGGGATCAGTTTGAGCGTGCCTCTGACGGCCGCATCATAGTTCGCCCAGGTGCGTGGATAGAACTTCTTCTTAAACAGAACCACATCCTCCAGCAGCTTCGACTTCTCCAGAGCCGAGGCTTTAAGCGTTTCATCGGCGGCCATCAGGCAGAGGTCGTAATAGTGCCGCGAATAACGCTCCGGGATCACCGAATCATTCGGGCGATGCGCTTCATGATGTAGGATCGTGGCTTTTTCCCAAAAGGTGCGCTCCGCATCAATCGCTCGAACTGAGCACCGCGGCGCATCAAACTGCTCGGGAAACGTCTCTGCCGCGTACGGTGTGATCGTCTGCTCCGAGTGAGGCAACCATGAAGCCAGGGGGCCGATCTCCAGTTGGATGTAGGGAAGCAGACCAGCCGTGTTCGTGGTTTTCGGATACTTCACTCGCACCACATGCCCTTGGTCTTTCTCGTCCGGTTGGATCTCCAGTTCACAGTGCGCGCCAAGCGCTTCCTCCAGTTGCGGCACCATCTTGTCAGCGATGTAGGCGCAGGCCTTTTCATTCAGAACCTCGTTGAGCTTGCGCTGCTTCGTGATCGTGCGTTCACCCATCGGATCTTCCACTTCATCCACCACCCTCCAGTCTAACACCAAATCAATGTCCTCCGAAAAGCGATCGATCAGCCCATAGACTTTCGACAAGCTCGTGCCTCCTTTGAAAATCAGTTGCTTGGATAGCACCGGATGCTCGAAGAGTTGTTTCAGCGTCCAGCAAACCCAGAAATCTTTTTCCACCACCGCAACCGTGCCCATGCCGCGGCGTTCCGCCGTCAACGCGAACAGTTCGTTGCGCTGTTTCTCGGGCAATGCAGCCACCCGATTCATGCCGCCGCCTCCTTGCTGATGTTGCGGATCACATCACAAACCCATGCCGGAGCCGTTTTGGTATCACGAAGGATTTTATTCCATAGTGTTGGTGTCCATTGCGATGCCAGTTTGCGCAACACCGTTTCGTCAATACGCTCCTTGCCCAAGGCTTTAAGCGCCTGCACCACAAGTTCGCTTTCCTTGTGCTTGAAGATCGATTCTTTGAGAGTCTTTTTCTTGAAGACCAGTTGCCGATTTCCAACCTCATAGGTTTTACTCACCCCATCGGAAAGATAGACGCTCTGAGTCGGAACTTGGGTGGACAGCCCCAGAAGATTGAGCGCGGTGTTTTCCGAGGGCTGAATCCGCCAACCCGATTTGCGGGCCAAAGCTCTTGCCAACTGATCCAAATCCGGACCCATCACTTCATCAAGAAGCGAGCTGATCCGTGGGTAATCATAAACCCCCAGCAGAACCCTCCGAATGGTTCCTTTTGTCGCTAATTTCGAAAGGGCTTTTCGGGTATCGGCATCACTGCCCAGATCTAAAAAATCAATCTTGGAAAATGCCCAACCCCTCTGATTGCCATAAATCCTCGCAGAAACTTTATTTTCAATGGATTGCACGCTTAAGAATTAGCATATTTTTTCACAAGTTGAAGGGTCTTTTTGTGAAATTTTTATAGGGAAATATGAGGCATTTGCCAAAATAATGCCGGAGGTGACAGAATTTTGGTCTGGGAGACTGAAGATCGAGTTGATTCTTCATATCATCGCCTCCAGATAAGGTGTCATCACTTTGCCAACCCCAAGGAGGCGACCCATCTCACCGATCTCTCCAATCGTCGCCTTTCGTTCTCTCAGCGTCTCTCTCAGCGCCTCCACGCAAACGTCGATTCCCAGCTTGTTGCGGTGTTTGAAGCAATCCGCCACCGTCCGCGCCGGAGTCGTGATCGCCACTTCCGTTCCACCGAGTTGGTGATGCTGCACTCCCGCCGTCTGCAGCTCCTTCACCCGCGTGCGGATCACCCGGATCGGTGGCCAGTCGATGATCGGCACTCGCGTTTGTGCGGGCAGTTGAATCCACACCTCATGAGGCGATTGGGTGCCGATGTCATGAAATCGCAGGGCGCTCAGCAGCACAATCACCGCCCGCGAAGCACTCTTGGCGACCTGAATCAGCTCATGGTGTTCACTCGTCGGCGAATCGACATGCTGGTAGATCCCGCGCCGCACCCGCACCAGCGTGCCCTGTTCCACCAGCCGGGTCAGACTCTGATCGGAAATACCCGCTTCCAGGAGCTGCGCCGTCGTCAGCACCTCGTGTGCGGAGGCGAGAGAGCGAAGTCTTTTCTGAAGAGCACTTGCCATGCGGATGTCGGAAAACGTCACACATTGATCGCAAAGTGTGACGCATGGCAATACCAAAAACCACGCGGGAAACTACGGATTTTAGGACAAATCATTCTTGGAAAGCGACCAACCCCTGAGGTGGCCGTTTTTCTGTGAAATGAGCTTATCTTCAGTGGATTGCACACCCAGAAGATGGGAGGATTTTGTCACAAATCATGGCATCTTTTTGTGACAAAATTTCATCGGGAGATTTTGGCCGCTTTAACAGTCCTTGGCGCGAAATCGCCTCCCTAACACATGCGGATAACCCTCGGCTCCGAGGAGTTCGATGATGGCAGATTAGAGTTGAGCTTCGGTGAATTTCATGAGCGCGTCTTAATTGAAGGCCAGTGCCAATGTTGATTTGGTGCCCAAAACTGATCAGAAACCTGATTTTGAAGGACAGGAAGAAGAAACGTTGCGATATCGGATATGACATCTGACAGTTCCAAGTGAGGCAGCTTTCCTTTTCGGAGAAAGGCAGACCACTGCACGATCTTTTGTGCGTCCGAGCTGAACTCTGGGGTGAAGGGCACAGGAATGTCATCGGAGATGATGGTCGAGCGCCGGGAAAAGGTATTGGTGATCGCTTCCGTAAGATCCTTCCCACTGAATTCTAGGTGATCTTGCAGCCAATGCAGATCATAAAAATCTTTCATGCGGCTATTGTTGATGCCAAGTGAAACCGCAGCTTCCAACTTTTCAGCAATGACGGTTTCCATGGGATAGGTCACAAGGGAAATACTCTCATAATCAAGATGAGCCGGCCACTCTTGCATGCGGACTTCGGGAGTAATGATATCCCCGAAGCCAATATCAAATTGCAGGGGGATTCTCACCTTGCCGAGCTGGCAAGTGATCAGCACCCGCACACCACCGTAGCTGTTCTCTTCCCGGATGGCCGCTGCCCGAATGTTTTCCCAGATCAGAGCATCTTCCTTTTCAGGGGTAAGTTGGCAGATTTCGGTAAAAATCTCTTTCAAGGACTCAGGATCGTGGGCCCCAAAGCTGAGGAAATCTGCATCCCGCGTCGGGCGATGTCCATCTGGTTCGAGAAAGCGAAAAAGCTGTGCGCCCTTGAGAATCAAGCGATCCGCGTAGGCACTCTGAGCCAAGCGCGCAAAGAAACGACTGAGGGCAAATTGCTCCAGCAATGTGGCATAGCCTATGCCTGTCTGGCGGCCCTCATTTCTGAGACGATCTTGGAGTGAGGCGATGAGATTCATGATTCAAACAAGGGCATCGAGGTAAGGACGCACCACACCCGTGACGCGCTGCATTTTTGCGTAGTTCATGATCTGGGTGGGCTTCACCCCACGCTTAAGAATTTCTTTGAGCGCTTCGAGACAGACATCGAGCCCGACCCGATTGCGATATTTGAAACAATCCACCACCGTGCGGGCGGGTTCTGTAATTTGGGTGGCGATGCCATTGAGGGTATGCGTAACCACACCATCCGAAAAGGCGTCATTCACTTTGCTACGAACCACTTCAATGGCGGGGTAATCGATTCTTGGCGTTACTGCGTTTTGTTTGAGGAGAATCCAAACCGCGCACGGTTGTTGGGTGCCGATCTGATGAAACTGCAGCGCAGAGAGAAGCGTGATGACAGCATGGGGAACGCGGGCCGCGACTTCGGACAGGCTCAGGTTTTCGTCGAGCTCTGCGTCCGGGTGATGGTAAACGCCACGTGAAGATCGGATGAGTTCACCGGCCTTGACCGCTTGTGAAATCACCGTGCTACTGATCCCGGCTTCACGCAGCTGCTCATCACGCAGCAAGGAATGCTGCATCGCCAGTCGTTGGAGTTGAGATCGTTGACTTTCCATTATTCAGTAAGTTGCCGACAAGTTACTTGATTTTAGAAATAAAGGCAAGCTCAGAATTTCGTGTGCGCCGCACTTCACGGCCGCCTTCTTGACGAACTGTTTCGATTTTGGAAATAGTTCCCTTCTCGTCGTGCTCTCCTGACTCAAAGATATTCTTCAGGTGTTTATGGATCGCGGGAACTCCCACCGCAAACAGTGCGGCCAATGCCCGTTGCGACATCCAGAAGTTCTCGCCTTCATAGACAACTTCACTTGACGGTCTTAGTCTTAAATTCACCCTTTATCACTAATAATTCATCATTCAAACCCATGGGTTCGCCGAGTCCCATTATGGCGCACCACAATGGGTCTGTCTCTTAGCGATACGCGACGGCAGAAAAAAACTTGAAAAATGTCACAATGAAGCACCTGACCCGAAAAAGACCCATGTCACAATGAAGCACCTGACCCGAAAAAGACCCGAAAAATAATCACCAGCCAATTACATTACCACAAAACAGAAATCCGGTTTTGTTCCGTCTCCCTGTCCGGTTTTGTTCCGTCTCTGTCCGGTTTTGTTCCGGCCCCGACACGGATCCTAGTATTTGTTGACAACAGACCTTTTTTGTATTCGCTTCAAGAATCTCATCCAACCACGTGTGGAAGGAGATACGGAGCCGCCTTAACCGCGGCTCCAGCTTTTTCAGGAGGTTTATACCGTTTGCCAAAAGTTCGTGCGCAAAAGTGAAGTGACAACAAAGTAGAGTGCGCCGCAGGCTCTGGACTGCTGTGATTCTTCATTCACAGCTTTTAAGGACGGCTTTGTTTTACGGGACGACGGGTTGCTACCGGGGTACTTCGTTTTTCAGGCGTTCGTCGTCCATGGCGAAGCCCTTAATGGTGTATTCCTTGACCACTGTAGTCGCCCATTTGCGGAACTGAACGGCCCGCTCCGAGTTGACCTTGTAGCCAACGGCGATAATGGCGGAGAGGTTATAGTGCTTAGTCTGGTAGCTTTTCCGATCGGCGGCAGTTATTAAGTAGGACTTAACAACTGAGGATTCATCCAGTTCGTTATCACTGAAAATGTGTTTCAGGTGCTGATTGATAGCGGGTACGGAGACAGCATAAAGCTCGCCCATCATTTTTTGGGTCAGCCAGATATCCTCGTTCGTATAGACCACCTCCACACCACCTTGACCATGTGCGGCGACAAAAGTCAGGTATTCGAAGGCTGAGGAGCGCGTGATGGAAGTATTCTTGTTTGCAGGTTTCTTTTTCATGCGTTGCCTCTGATCTTTTTGAGGATGTTGAGAAATGCTTTGTCCGTCTCGTAGCGCGCCTTCAGTCCGTCCCCTACCGACTGGGTAGAAAAAATAAGGAACTCGAGGGTGGATTTGGGGATCTGCTTATTTTCTGACATTTAAAAAGTATTCATAAGAACAGTAAAAAAGGCAAGTCTGAAGAAAGGAATATAGATACATCTATACCATTCTGCACAGATAATCTGTAAATGGATACCTTCGTAGCGGGGAGAGCGGGCATCTTGCCCGCCTTGGCTTTTTTGGAGATGCGGGCGAGACGCCCGCGCTCCCTTTTGTCCGCAGAGCGGAGGCCTAGGTTGCATCCGTTGTTTTCGGATTTTGGGGTGGTGTTGCAGGCTGGGTGTGGGGTGCCCGTGGGGTGTTGAGTGGCGGCGTGACGAGTAGGCGACGAGGTGCGCCCGCGGCGGGAGGAGTGCCGCTGGGAAGAAGGACGCGGGTTGGAGTGCCGGTTGGCGCACCTCTTGGCAGATCGGCAGGGCTTGGGACAATCGGCGCCGGTGCGGCTATGGGTGCGCCTTCTTGGGTTTCCTGAACCTGCGGAGTCTGCTCGGGTTTGTCATTCGACATCAGGATTGCCATTGGGACAGGTTTTACAACCGGGATAGGCGCTGCAACAAAACCATCTGACGGAGTTTCGGCTGCTGTGAATGCGGAAGCCGGGATTTCCAGAGGATCGCCAGCGAAGGGTGAAGTCGGGTCCATGGACGGAACGAAAGACGGAAAGACCACGCTGGAGGGAAATCCTTGCTCTTTTGGAGGCGCTTCGTTTTGCACCGATCCGGATGCTTCCCCATGTCCGGCCATGGGTTGCTCGCTCTGAGTCTCTCCGAGATGAACATCCGGCACAAAAGGCGCGTCCGGCGCGGCGATTTCGGTCGTTCCTGCGGAAGTGACTTGTGCCACAGGTATTGCGGAACGAACCGCCGGTGGAAATACCACGGATGCAGGAAATCCCGTTGGCTCCGGCGGTGCCATGGGCGCTGGTGCCACAGGCTTCGCTTGCGCCTCAGGTGCGGCAGCTCCGTAATCCGCATCAAACAAGCGGTCTTTGGGATCGACCCGATCAATCGGAATCGTGACGGCTGGCGGCGGAGTAATTTTTCCGAGATACTTAGCCTCTTGCTGATAGAGATCGTGATTGAGATGCTCGGCAGCAACAACCGGAAGATCCGGCACGGAAATGGGTGTGGTGTGCAGACTAACCCTTGAGGTGAGCTTCAGTGCCTCTTTCGGATCGCGCAGCATCCAGGGAAGCTGTCCGAGTTTGGGACGGTTTTTTTCAAAAAGGCCCCAGAGGGTGCATTCATCGTCAGACCACAGGATAAAGTGTTCAAGGTCCGGATTGACGAGGCTTGGATCCGCCTCCAAAGCCGCACCGTAAAACCTTGCCGCTTGCAGGACCATACCGTGGTGAAGCAGCGCGTTGGCCATCGCCATGTTTTGTATGGCCTTGCCTTGATTGAGCTCGAGCACAGCGGTTAGAAGGCGGATCGCGCGGCGCGGCCTGGCCTTCGCGAGGATACGAATGGCGAAGGCGAGATCGATATCGGTGCTGGGAATCGGATCGGCCGCCCAAATGATGTCCGCGGCCTCTTCGTAAGACTGTTTGTCGAAAAGCCCGTGTGCCAGTTGGCGACGGGTCTCCCAGAGCGTGGGATCGTTTTTGAGTTTATCTTTGAGAAAATTTTCGTCGAAAGGCAGTTGGTCGGCACTCACAGGGTAAAAAAGTTAAAAATTGGATTACCATAACGCCACTCCTGACGCTGCTTCGCAAGCCATAAAGTCAAGCCAGCGATGAATTCGCAAGTTAGCCTTGTGGGAAGAAAGATTTACTAAAAACGGTCGGATCTTTTTCTGCACAACCATTCCCCGCGAATGGGGTTTGAAACTCTTGAATCAATCATGAAACCCGCATTCTTAATGATCGGCACCCTGTCCGTGTTAGGCTCAGCTTCACTTGCGGCGGCTCCCGAAACCCAAAAAAAGAGCAAGGGTCGCTTCACTGAACCGGTGAAAGAGGCGGTGACACGCCCCAATACTTCGCCAGCAGCCAGTTCGTCCTGGCACACTTGGACGGCATCCGGTGGCGAAAAATTGGAAGCGAAGTTCAAAGCACTGGAAAACGGAATCGTGACCGTTGAGAAAAAAGATAAAAAACTCTCGCGGTTTGCACTCGTTCGCCTGACTCCAGCGGATCAGGCCTTTGCTAAAGCCTGTAAGATGGCGCAGCCGAATGCTCCGTTTTCGCAAAAGGTGATCAACAGTGCGGCCGCGCGTTTGGATGAATCCATCCATGCCGCACTCAAGGAAAACGAGATGGTGCCGAACTTGCCGATCCCGGACAGCTTGTTCGTGCGCCGCATTTATCTGGATGCGATCGGACGCATCCCGACAGAAGAGGAAGCGCTGGCATTTTTGAATGACCCCTCACCGCAGAAGCGCTCGAACCTGATCAACGGCTTACTTAATTCCCCAGGTTACACCATGCACATGTATAACTGGCTTGCCGACATGCTGCGGGTCAAGGACGACTACGGCAAAGGTGCGCGTGCTTTTCTTTATGAGGATTGGTTGAAAGACCAGCTCGCGATGAACGTACCGTGGAACGCAATTGTCCGGGACATGTTGACGGCCGATGGCAAGCTCTACGAAAACGGGGCGGCTGGATTCCTGCTTCGGGATGCGCAGATGCCGCTGGATGGTGTTTCGAACTTAATGACCACTTTTCTGGGTGCGAACGTGTCATGTGCGCAGTGCCATGATCATCCGTTTTCGGATTGGTCTCAGCATGACTTTTACAGCATGGCGGCATTTTTCGGAGCCACGGATGGCTATCATGAGGATGTGTTCCGCCAAACGCGCCGCATCCTCAAGTCCGAGAAACTCGCAGCGATGGGCAAGAACATGGTCTTCCAGTCACTTTCCGCCAATGCCCTCAACTTGGTAGATCTTCCAAAGAACCGTTTGAAATTTCCGCAGGATTACAAATACAAAGACGCCAAACCGGGCGAGCTAACCGTTCCCTCATTGATCCGCTGGAGCGATACGAAAGATAACAATCCTGCATACAATCTCACCCAACAGAACCCCGATCAACTTCGCGATCAATTTGCCGATTGGATGGTGCATCCGGAAAATCCCCGCTTCGCCACCGCGATCGCGAACCGCTTGTGGAAAAAGATTTTCGGGGTCGCGGTGCAAGAGCCTGTGACGGACATTGACGACCCATCGGAAGCAAGCAATCCGGAATTGCTGGCTCAAATCAGCACCTACATGAAGCAGGCGAAATTCGATCTGCGCGAATTCCAACGCATCCTTTTTCACACAGCGGCTTACCAACGGCAGGCAAGCCGGATGCCGGACAAGCCGAAGGAATATCTTTTCCAAGGTCCGATCATTCGCCGCATGAGCGCGGAGCAAGCATGGGACTCGATCGTGACCCTGGTCTCTGGCGAGAGCGCGGATCAACTGCTGCTGCGCCGCGGTGACGATCTGCAAAAAACCGTGATCGATGATGATCAGATGAATGCCGAAACCGTCATGAAACTCGTCGAGAAAATGCGGGAAAGCGGCGCTTTCATGGGTCCAGGCAACGGCAAGAAACCGGGCGGCGCGCGCATGATCGCCTCGTTTTATGAAGGAGGAAAACCCGAATTTCGTTCCGGCTTGCTGCTGGCACGCGCCAGCGAGATTCAACAACCCGCTCCGGAAAATCACTTCCTGCGGTTGTTTGGTCAAAGTGACCGACTCGCCTCCGACTCGAACACTTCCGATGGCAGTGTGCCGCAGATGTTGCAACTCATGAACGGTCCGGTGCAGGACGCGGTCACTCATCATTCACTCGCGGTGCGCGCCGCAAATGAGAAGGAGGATGCGGCATCCAAAATCCATTCGCTCTATATAAGTTTCCTCAGCCGCAAGCCAAGCTCGGGAGAATCTAACAAAGCCCTTGTCGCTCTCAAAACCGGCTTGAGCACCCGAGACATCGCATGGGTTTTACTCAACACCCGCGAATTTCTTTTCCTTCCCTGATATTTTCAAACCCGTTCCACACGATGAAATCCGATCACACCAAACTCAATGAATTGACCCGCCGCATGTTTGTCGAGCGCATGGCGAAATCGGCCTTCGGTCTGAGCCTGTTGCCTTGTCTTTCCCCACAGAGCCTCGCTGAGGAAGCAGCCCAGGCTGCCGGCCAAGCCAAGCCCGGTTTTGGCAAGGCCAAGGCGGTCATCATGCTGCAACTCTCCGGCGGAATGAGTCAGATCGATAGCTTCGATCCGAAAACCGGAGCATCGAAAGGCCCGGGCTCAGCGGTCAGCACCAAGGCAGATTTCCAAGTTTCCTCGTTCCTTCCGGAGATTGCGAAAATCGCCGATAAAATCACAGTGATCCGGAGCATGACCGCAAAGGTCGGAGTGCATGACCAAGCCCAATACCTGATGCGCACGGGCTTTGAAAAACGAGGCACCGTTGCGCACCCGACCCTTGGCGCATGGGCGCAGAATTTTCTTGGCCCAAGTCACCCCACCTTGCCGAGCAGCGTGTGCGTGAACCGCCCAGCTAGTCACGGCAACGGTTTTTTTCCCGCCACCATGAGTCCACTACCGATTCTTGATCCCGATTCAGGACTACAAAACGCGATCGCCAAAGCGGATTCCACCGTGATGGAGAAACGCTTGTCGCTGCTGCGCCGGATGGACAGCACGTTCAGCGAGGCCATCAATGACCCGGGTGTTTCCGCTTACGATGATTTCTATGAAAGCACCCTCCGCCTGATGAAGGGAAAGGATCTGGAATGCTTCGATCTTGAAAAAGAACCCGCTGAACTGCGCGACAAGTATGGCCGCAACAAATTCGGCCAAGGCTGCCTGCTCGCCCGGCGCCTCGTCGAAGGCGGCGTGCGCTATGTCGAAGTGGAAAGCGGCGGCTGGGACATGCACAAAGACCTCGAGGGAGGCATGGAAGATCGCGGCGCGGAATTCGATGCCGCCTTCGCCGCACTCGTCGCCGATCTGGACTCACATGGCCTGCTCGATAGTACGATGGTCGTCGTAGCAACGGAGTTCGGTCGCAAACCGAGCTTCGATGGCAGTGGACGCGGCCATCATCCCTTGGTTTTTTCCTGCGCGCTTGCAGGTGGCGGAGCGAAACGTGGCTACGTCCATGGCGCCAGCGATGCGGCAGGCGGCGATGTCAAAAGTGATCCGGTCACCGTGGGCGATCTTCACGCAACGATCGCACAGGCCTGCGGCTTACCGGTTGAAAAAGCCGCAATCAGCGCGAGCGGCCGCCCCTTCACCATCGGCAACAAGGGCAAACCGGTGAACGGTGTCTTTGCCTGAAATCCGGTCTCGCCACAGATCCTGACAAGCGCGGTGCCTTGCCACAAAGCCGTGCTTCGGGCGGATGGGCTAGGATGAAATTCTGGAAAGACTGTTAGATTTCTTGCGTCAACTCCTCAACCAGAAGGATATCCGCCTCTGCCCAGTCCAAAAGGGAAAGCTCCGCAGTTTTGCACCAACGGATTTCCTCGTGTTCGTGAGCGAAGGGCACTCCCTCAATGATTTCACAGAAAAATCCTCGGAGCCGAATCGACACCCCGCCATCCGTCCATTCGACAACGGCTGAAAGCGGATTTCCCACTGTCACTGAAATACCCAGTTCCTCCCGCAACTCCCTTGCCAAGGCCGCTTCCGGTGTCTCTCCGGCATCGACTTTTCCGCCCGGAAATTCCCACAACCCTCCCAAATGCCGCTCTAAACCGCGACGACAAGCGAGGAATTCTCCGGAGCTGTTTTTGATGATTCCGCAGACGACTTCGAGCATGGGCGTATAATCTTTTCCATTCGTTTCTTTTTTCATGAAAACAGGGGACGCAGGCAGGAATTCGTCAATGCGGTTTGTATCTCCGTAAGCTCTCCATCCGCATTCCCTTCCAAGGCGTGTTTCAGCGCGACGATGAACAAGTGCGACTGTTCCTCGATGTCGATATCGAGAGTTTCAGGGAAGACCGCATCGAGAAGAGTGATCCCAAAATCGTTGGGTTCAATCAGCTCCTCTGCCCAACCAAGGATCGTTTCGATGGGTGACGAGTCAGAAAATCGCTTGTTGATGAGAGCGAGTATATCGGTTCGATTCTGCACATTCATCAGTAGCGCGAGGAAAAATCGATGCTCCGGATTGACGATGAAATGACGCATCTGAGTGATCGTTTCCCGGCGAAGGCTTTCCGTCAGCGTAGCGTGAACGCCCATCGCAAGCTCGCCGTGTTTTTGCTGAAACGTCGTAAGAATCACATCCCACTCATCGATTTCTTTCAGGTATGGCATTGCGTGGCGAAGCATGTTGAAGCCGCGCTCAAAATCCAAACGCTCTAACATTTCATTGATGTAAGTTGCGTAGTTGGGATCATGGGTTGTTTCGAGCACGTCGATCAATTGCTTACGGCGCGCTGTTAGAGGATCCGAGTGAAGCGGGTTGATCGCGATATAGGGTGGAAGGTAATTGTATTGCGGACCCGTGCCCGGATCGTGATGAGTTCGAACCACCAAAGTGACGGAAGGAGTATCGAGGTGGAAAAGCGAGTGAATGCAAGCACGACCCGAAGTGATCGGGATTGTACTTCCAGTTTCTAACAACTCGACCTGTTTCACGTGGAGATTGCCGACACGGATGTGTGGAGTTACTGAGCGAGCTCCGACAAAATCGAATTCAGAGTGCACGCTGGAACCCTGCATTACATGGAACGCTCCGGAAAATTCGTGTTGATGGATTTCCGTCGTTCCCTCCATCCAGAAGAGCAGCTGAATATAAAAACGCGTATCATTGAAGGCGATCAGCTCAGGTTGGCCGAACCCGGACTCACTTTGAAAAGGTTGTTCGTCGTTAGAAAGAAACTCGTGAATCAATTCCTGCATATCGACGCTTGCAGAGGGCGGAGCTTCGTCAATCGCAGCGCGGGCAAGCTGAGGAAACACCTCAAGCGAGAAATTCTGTTGCCGCCACCGCTCCAACACTGTGTGCCCAAGCTTTTCAAAATAGGAATTCATGTAAACTCATCCTGCGTCCAACCCACGCTCCGGCACAAGGGATAAGAATGGAACGGGAATAGCTATTTCAAACCACGGATTACACGGAATTCACGGAATTCACGGAATGAGTGTTACCACACTGAACTTTGAAATTTTTTATAATTTTCATCCACACAGACATTAACCAGCGAACTCACAGCACCTGACCAGCGCTTTAGCGCCCACTCCGTGTATTCCGTGCAATCCGTGGTTAAAAATCACCCAGCATTTCAACTCACCATCGCCAACCCAGCGATCCTTCCGCCGGTCCATGCAGCTTGGAAATTAAACCCGCCGGTTATGCCATCGATATCGAGGCACTCGCCCGCAAAGTGCAACCCAGAAACGACGCGGCTTTCCATCCTACGAAAATCGATTTCCTTCAATTGAACTCCACCACAGGTGACGAATTCGTCCTTGTTGGTGGTTTTACCTTTGACCTGAAACCGGCAATCCGTGAGCTGATGCACCAACGCGTTCTCACGATCTTTGGTGAGCTGCGACCATTGAGTCTCCGGGGCGATGGCGGTACTTTCGAGCATCCGTTCCCAGAGTCGGCGCGGCAGACCGGCAGGCACTTTGTTTTTAATCAGAGACTTTCCTGAGTCGGCACGATGGTTAGAAAACGTTTCGCGAAGTTTTTCGGCTGAGGTTTTTCCGAGCCAGTTGACCGAAATTTCCACGGCGTAATCTTGCTCGGAAAAGCGCCGTGCCTCCCAAGCAGATAGCCGCAGGATCGCCGGCCCGCTGAGGCCGCGATGGGTAATCAGCACCGGACCGCTTTGAGCCGGACTTTTCGGAATGATTTTCACACTCGCGTTTTGTACCGAGAGTCCAGCAAGCCCTTCGAGGCGCTGGTCTGGAATATTGAAAGCGAAAAGCGAAGGAACGAGCGGCACGATGCTGTGGCCAAGCGTTTCGATAGCACGTGTGAGCGGAGACGCTTTGAGCGAGCCGGACGTGATGCATACTTTGTCTGATCTAACCGTTTCACCATGACTGAAATGTAAGGAAAAATTTCCGTCGGGATCGGCTTGTAGTTCCTGGAGCGCGATGCCGGTTTTTAAAATCACGCCAGCATCGCGGGCGGCTTTCATGAAGCAGTCGATGATCGTCTGCGAGCTATCGGTCACTGGAAACATCCTGCCATCGGCTTCGGCTTTCAACTCCACCCCGCGCGCCTCGAACCACGCTACCGTGTCCTGTGACTGCCATTCGTGAAACGCCCCGCGAAGCTCACGCGAGCCGCGCGGGTAGTTTTTCGAAAGCAACGCGGGATCGAAACAGGCATGAGTGACATTGCAGCGCCCGCCACCGGAAATTTTCACCTTGGTGAGGAATGCGTTACCTTTTTCATAAACGGTGACCTCCGCCGAAGGATCAGCTTCGGCAGCGGTGATGGCCGCAAAGAATCCCGCCGCGCCGCCGCCGATGATGGTGATTGTGCGGGGGGTGATAGTTTTAGGCTTCATCGGGTATAGGTCTTATATGTCCTATAGGACCTATGCTTTTTGATATAGCTCCGCACCCGACTCAGCGAACTCTTTGGATTTCTCTTCCATGCCTTTTTCGAGGGCTTCTTCTTCCGAGATTCCTTGGGCGGCTGCGTATTGCCTGACATCTTCAGAGATTTTCATCGAGCAGAAGTGTGGGCCGCACATCGAGCAGAAGTGGGCGGTTTTCGCGCCTTCCTGTGGGAGAGTTTCATCGTGGAATTCACGAGCGGTTTCCGGATCGAGACCAAGGTTGAACTGATCTTCCCAACGGAATTCGAAGCGAGCTTTGGAAAGGGCATTGTCGCGGTATTGCGCGCCGGGGTGGCCTTTTGCAAGGTCGGCCGCATGGGCGGCGAGCTTGTAGGTGATCACGCCGTCCTTGACGTCTTTTTTGTTAGGAAGCCCGAGGTGCTCTTTTGGCGTCACATAGCAAAGCATCGCGCAACCAAACCAGCCGATCATCGCGGCACCGATGCCGGAAGTGATGTGGTCGTAACCCGGAGCAATGTCCGTGGTCAATGGCCCAAGCGTGTAGAACGGCGCTTCGTGGCACCATTCAAGTTGCTTTGCCATGTTTTCCTCGATCATGTGCATCGGCACATGGCCGGGACCTTCGTTCATGACTTGGCAACCTTTTGCCCATGCACGTGTGGTGAGTTCTCCCTGAACCTGGAGCTCGCCGAACTGTGCCATGTCATTGGCATCCGCGATCGAACCCGGGCGCAGGCCGTCGCCGATCGAGAAACTGACATCATAAGCCGCGCAGATGTCGCAGATTTCATCCCAATGCGTGTAAAGAAAGTTTTCCTTGTGATGCGAGAGGCACCACTTCGCCATGATCGAGCCGCCGCGCGAGACAATACCGGTCATGCGACTGGCGGTCATCGGGACGAAGCGTAGAAGAACGCCGGCATGGATGGTAAAATAATCAACACCCTGCTCGGCTTGCTCGATGAGCGTATCGCGGTAAAGCTCCCATGTGAGATCCTCGGCCTTACCGTTGACTTTTTCGAGGGCCTGATAGATCGGCACCGTGCCGATGGGTACGGGTGAGTTGCGAAGAATCCATTCACGGGTTGCGTGGATGTTCTTGCCGGTGGAAAGATCCATCACGGTATCCCCGCCCCACTTGGTTGCCCAACGCATTTTCTCGACCTCTTCCTCGATCGAGGATGCGACCGCGGAGTTGCCGATGTTCGCGTTGATTTTCACGAGGAAATTGCGGCCAATGATCATCGGCTCACACTCGGGGTGATTGATGTTGAGCGGAATGATCGCGCGCCCAGCTGCGACCTCGCTGCGAACGAATTCAGGAGTGATCTGCTCGGGAATGCGCTGCGGGAAGCGTTTGAAAATGCCGGGCGTATACGGGCTATCGGGAGATTGGTGAGAACCCGTGTGCTGCTTGTTGAGATCGTTGCGGACGATATCGCTTTTCAAATCCGCAATCTTCGCGAGGCGCATGTTTTCACGGATGGCGATGAATTCCATTTCCGGAGTGATGATGCCGTTGTCGGCATACCATTTCTGAGTCACGGGTTTGCTAGTCGCGCGCAGTGGTTTGCGACGCTCTGCGGTCAAACCGGGAAACTCGACGAAGCGATTGGCGCGCTCGGACTTGGAAGCGAACTCCGCGTGCTTTTCCGTAAGGTAGCCGTTGTCTTGTGGCTGCACCTCGCGGCCGTCGTAAGCCTCCACATCGCCGCGTTTTAAAATCCACTCGCGGCGCAAGGGAGGCAAACCTTCTTCGGAAGTCCCTTTGAAATCCGGATCTCCCCATGGACCCGAGCAGTCATACACCCGCACCGCCTCATTTTTCTCAATCCTGCCGTTGAACGCCTTGGTATCACTCAGGGTAATCTCACGCATCGGCACCCGCACCTCAGGATGAATCTCGCCTTGCACATAAATCCGGGTCGAGGCTGGCAATGGCGCGCGGGATTCATCGTGTGTGGCGGCTTCTTTACCGGCGGTTTCTTCTGGGCTGATCATGATGGTTTCTGAGTTCGTGTTGCAAAATCGCGAATCAGAAAACCATCGGAAAACAAGAAAGCCATACAGCCATCCCGACTCCCTACGGCGGCATGATCCGCTTCAGGTTCGAAGGGTTTCTTTCCGCGCGTCGAAAAATCTCAGCCTCCCGTTCGGAAAGCTCCCCTGTCGTCGAAGCAGACTCAATCACCCCACCCCACTTGTCAAGAACCCGAACATCCAAGAGGAATTGAACCGCGAATGAACGCCAATGCACGCGAATAAAGACCAAACTGACGGATTCAGTAGGAATTTTGATTTCCGACAAAAACCACAGGAGTCCAATATCACTCATTCCTGAAAATTAGCGTTCATTCGCGTTCATTCGCGGTTTTCTTCAAAACGAGTCACGAACGAACTTTGCTTGCCCCGCTCGCCTCTTCCCGCTACTCCAAGTGCGACATGAGTGAAGTTTCCCAAGCACCCCAGTCCACCGAGGCAGAATTGATCGCCGTTCGCCGCGAGAAGCTCGCCAAGCTCCGCGAACTCGGGGTCGATCCCTACGGTGCACGTTTTGCCACCACGATCTCCCCCGCTGCGCTCAAGGCAGATTTCGAGGAAGGCAAACAAGTGACCACCGCCGGCCGCATCGTCGCGCTGCGCGATATGGGGAAATCGGTTTTCTTCGGTGTCGGCGACGCACATGGCTCCATCCAAGGCTACCTCAGTATCAAGGAGCTCGATGAAACCCAAGCCGCGATCTGGAAATGCCTCGACCGCGGCGACTGGATCGGGGTCTCTGGTGAAACCTTCCTCACTCGCACCGGCGAGCCGACGATCAAAGTTTCGTCCTTCACCGTGCTCTCCAAATCCCTCCGTCCGATGCCGGACAAATTCCACGGCCTTGCAGATCGGGAAACAAAATACCGCAAACGCCACCTCGATCTCATCGGCAATCCGGACAGCGCGCAACTTTTCATCACCCGCTCGAAAATGATCGCGGAGATCCGCAATTTCCTCCACGCGCGGGACTTCCTCGAAGTGGAAACTCCCATGCTACAATCCGTCGCCGGCGGCGCGGCTGCCCGCCCGTTCGAGACTTATCACAACGCCCTCGGCATGCCGCTCACCCTGCGTATCGCTCCCGAGCTTTTCCTCAAACGCCTTTTGGTCGGTGGCTTCACGAAAGTATTCGAACTCAACCGCAACTTCCGCAACGAGGGCATCTCCCGCCGCCACAATCCGGAGTTCACGATGTTGGAAGCTTACTGGGCGTTTTCCGACTTCGAGGAAATGGCTAACATGGTTGAGGAAATGACCTGCCACCTCGCTGAGAAATTCTGCGGTGGCTTGAAGATCGAGCACAAAGACGAGGAAGGCAACGTGATCCGCACCATCGATCTGACACGCCCATGGAAACGCGCGAACTATCATGACCTCATCAAGGAAGTCGCGGGCGATGATTTCTTCGATATCACCCCCGCCGCGCGCCGCGCGAAGTGCGAAGCGATCGGTGTGCAGCTTTCCGAAAACATGGAGGACTACGAAGTCATCCAACAGGTTTTTGAGAAGAAGGTCGAGGAGCATACCTTCGATCCTTGCTTCGTCACCCGCGTCGCCAGCGAGCTGGTGCCTCTTGCCAAAGTCACTCCCGGCGGCCGAACCGTTGAGGTTTACGAACTCATCATCAACGGCCAGGAAATTTCACCCGGCTACTCCGAGCTCAACGATCCCGACGTTCAAAAACAACGC
>JBIIFS010000190.1:0-2601 GCA_044237185.1 Luteolibacter sp. | reverse complement strand
AAACCGCTGCGGACGCCCTTCTTCCCAAACTTCTTCTCTCGATCAACGCCATCGCCTCAGGCCTGCGCACGACGGGGTAAAAGTAGCGGGCGACCTACGGACGGTGTTTGAATGATTCCAACGCAATAAATTGTGCCGAATGGCACGTCCAGAGAATGCAAGTGATGGGGATCAGGGTCTACCGTTTTCATATGATGACTCCCTTGGATTGAACTTTGAAGTATCGCGAAGTTTTTCCCAAGCACTCCGTTCCTCCGGGTTGATCTCTGTGGGCGATGCGATGAAAATTTCCACATACAAGTCTCCCGGCGCGTTCTTTTTCGGCAAGCCATAGCCTTTGAGCCTCAGCTGGTCTTGCGAGTCGGTGCCGGCAGGTATTTTAAGTTGAACAGACTTTCCACCGGGGACTTTCAATAAAATCGTCGTACCCAAAACCGCTTCCCATGGAGCCAGCAAAAGTTCGCGAAAAAGATCATGACCTTTCACGCGATAATCCGGATCGGCCGCCATGCGAACCCGCAAAAACAGATCCCCGTCGTCTCCTCCTCCCGAGCCTGTTCCTCCATGCCCGGGAATCCGAAGCCGTTGACCCTCACCGATCCCCGCCGGTATCCGGATCTCAACTTCATCCGTTGTCACCCTTCCCGTCCGAGGATCTGCCTTGCGGAGGGATATCGTTCGCTTCGAGCCATTGTATGCCTCCTGAAGAGTCACCATCAGATCGCTCTCAATATCCGGACCGCGCACCTTGCTCCCCCTCGCCCCGGAAAATCCACCACCCCCATAACCCGCCGCACGCCGGGCACCTCCACCTGAGAAATATTGCTCAAAAAAATCGCTGAAGCCGGTGCCGCCGAACTCAAACTCAAAGCCTTCAGGCACTTGCTGCGCCCCAGCTCCCGACCACGCTCCGTGCGGTGGAGCGCCTCCGTGGCGATCCCAATTCGCTCCTAATGTGTCATATTTTTTCCGCTTCTCCGGATCGCTCAAGACCTCATAGGCCTCGTTGATTTCCTTGAACTTCTCCTCGGCCGTCGCCTTGTTCGACGCAACATCCGGATGATGGATCCGGGCCAATTTCCGAAAGGCCTTTTTAATATCCGCCGCCGAGGCAGTACGTCCGACTCCTAAAACCTCATAATAATCCCTGAATTCCACTGCCATTTTCAAAAAGCTATAGGCAAAAATCCATTTTAACGCAAGTCAGCGATTTCCCCTAGTGATAACTCCGCATTCTTCAAGGTTGAGCGTGACCCGTTTGCAGTACATGATTCCCCCCATGCCCCGCTTACGCGACCCAGACGAGCCGAAGATCTACTTCCTGCCGAACCTCATGACTGCCTGCAATCTCGCCTGCGGTTTCTTCGCCGTGCTGATGATTCTCAAAGGACAGATCGAGGTCCAAAAAGCATCCGGTGATGGAGTGATTGCCGCAAAGGAGTATTACGAGATCTCCCGTCATTACTACCAATACGCCATTCTGCTGATTTTTGGCTCCTGCTTGTTCGATCTGCTCGACGGCAGGCTTGCCAGACTCGGAGGTCAGGAATCGCCTTTCGGACAGGAGTTTGATTCGCTCGCTGACATCATTTCCTTCGGCATGGCTCCGGCGATGCTGCTTTCACGTGCAGTGCTCTTTCCTCTCGGAAATATCGGTTGGTCCATCGCCCTCATCTACCTCATCTGCGGCGCGATGCGTCTCGCCCGTTTCAACTGCCTCGCATCTCTTCCGAAAAAAACCGGCTCCAAAAATGACTTTCGCGGCATTCCTATTCCGATGGCCGCCGGCTTCATCGCCTCCCTAACATTCCTCATCATCGATCTCTATAAAAACGACCACGAGGTCGGTGTCTGGAAATACGTGCTCGCCGGAGTCATGCTCGGTCTTTCCTGGCTGATGATCAGCGATGTCCGATACCCATCCTTCAAATCCGTCGATTGGAAAACCCGCGGCAGTTTTGCAGCCATTCTGGGCGCCGTCATCCTGGTCAGTTTAACCATCCATTTTCGCTACATCATGCCGGTCGTGCTCTTCAGCACGTACCTGATCTATGGCTTCATTCGCCCATGGATCTCCCAACGCATAAGGAAAGAAATCGAAGATTTTTCTGAAGGCGAAGAGTCCCTGGCTCCCGAGGACGCCAAAAAACACGATACACCCTGAGAATGCATGGATGACAAAAAAAAATCACGTGTCATTTCATGGCTGCTTGTTCTGCTTCCGCTTTGGCTCATTATCTCCGGCGGCTTTGCCTTGATGCGTTATTTTCACAAAGAAGCGGCAGCTCCGACACGGGCTGAAAACCGTTTTGCCAAACGCGTGTCAACCGATTCTGTCGCAGATGATTTGGAAAAGCTCATTTCCGTGGTGGGTGAGCGCAATACCGGAAAACCCGATCAACTCGCCGCCACTGCATCGATGATCGAAGGCACGCTCGGACCGTCAAACACGGGCTACAAAGTGAGCAAAATCAAAAGTCCTTCTGATTTTCCTATAATTAAAGTCACCATTGATTCTCCCAACCCTTCCGCAGAACCCATCTGGATCCTCACCTCCTACGATTCTCCCGACCATTCCCGCGGCGCGGAAAAAAACGCCAC
>JBIIFS010000065.1:0-9912 GCA_044237185.1 Luteolibacter sp. | reverse complement strand
ATATTGCAATAGGAAAATATATATAAGGACTGTCCCTTTATATTAATAGTCCCTTTTTGTCAGTCCCTTTTTGTCAAACGTCACTCAAGGCAATTACTTTTCTTGCTTCGGCGGTGGCCTGACTCACATCCACCGCGGTGAGCAGTTGGGAAACGATTACGCAGCGCCTCGCGCCGGCATTGAAGACTTCTGTTAGATTTTCCATCTTGATTCCGCCGATGCAGAAGGCGGGTATGAATCGACCGACCTCGGCTTCCATGGTTGAAACCTCTTCCAAGCCGATTGCGGGTCGGCCTGCTTTGGTGGGGGTGGGTAACAAGGGTCCGAAGCCGATGTAATCCGCGCCGTCGGCCATGGCTTGGTGGGCTTGCTCCAAACTATGCGTGGAGCGACCGATTAGTATCTCATTGCCAATCCTACGACGAACCTCGTAGATCGATCCATCGTCCTGGCCGATGTGGACTCCATCCGCACCGAGCTCGACGGCGAGTTCCGGAAAGTCATTCAGGATAAAAGGAATGCCGGCGCATTTACACAGAGGTAGCATTTGTTTCGCGGCGTGGATGATCTGATCCATCTCCGCACCCTTGGCGCGCAACTGGATGACATCCGCACCACCTGTTAGTAGTTGCTGCGTGATGTTCGCTACGTTGCTTGGAGCCACGTAGCCGAAATCGACGATCCCGTAGAGGTAGGCGTGAGCGAGTTTGGATCTTCGCTGGGCTTGGTTCACAGGCCTTTTTCTTCGAGGAAGCGACCCACCCAACCGATGTCATAGGTTCCATTCTCGAAATCCGGATGATTGAGAATTTCCTGCTGGAAAGGAATGGTGGTTTTGATACCTTTGATCATGAACTCGCCAAGGGCGCGCTTCATGCGGGCAATCGCGATTTCACGAGTCGCGCCGGTAACGATTAGCTTGGCGATCATCGAGTCGTAGTAGGGCGGCACGGAATATCCGGAGTAAACGTGAGTGTCGACGCGCACACCTTTTCCACCCGGTGCATACCACAATGAAATTGTACCGGGGCTTGGCATGAACTTGTTGTAAGGATCCTCCGCGTTGATGCGGCACTCGATGGAGTGACCCCGTGGACTGGCTTGCAAGACGTGGCGGGAAAGCGATTCACCGGCGGCGACACGGATTTGCTCCTTGATGAGCTCGCAGCCCATCACTTCTTCGGTCACTGGATGTTCAACCTGGATCCGGGTGTTCATTTCCATGAAGTAGAAATTCTCGCCCGCTTCATCGACGAGGTATTCGATGGTTCCGGCGTTCTGATAGTTGATTGCTTTGATCAAAGAAACCGATGCTTTGCCCATGCGCTCGCGCATTTCTGGGGAAATCAAGGGTGAAGGACATTCCTCGATGATCTTCTGGTTGCGGCGTTGCATCGAGCAATCGCGCTCGCCGAGGTGGATGAAATTTCCGTGGGTGTCCGCGATGACCTGGAACTCGATGTGGTGCGGATTGAGGACGAGTTTTTCCAGGTAGCAATCGCCATTGCCGAAGCATGCCATCGCTTCGTTGGATGCGGCTTGAAACAGGGATTTGAATTCCTCTTCCTTGAAGCAAGGGCGCATGCCGCGTCCGCCGCCACCGGCAGTGGCTTTAATCATGACTGGCAGGCCGATTTCCTTCGCCTTCGCTAAGGCTTTATCGGGATTGTGAATGATTTCGGAACCGGGAGTGATCGGCACTCCGTTCGCGATGGCGGTGGCGCGAGCGGTGGCTTTGTCACCCATCATGCGAATGACGTCTGCGGAAGGGCCGATGAAAACGATACCGGAGGATTCGCAGATGTCGGCGAAGCGAGCGTTTTCCGATAGGAATCCGTATCCCGGATGAATCGCATCCGCGCCGGTGATTTCCGCTGCGGCAATGATGCGATCCGGTTTCAGGTAGCTGTCCTTGCTCGGGCCCGGCCCGATGCACACCGCTTCATCAGCGAGCTGGACGTGCATGGAATCCACATCCGCTTCGGAATAGACAGCCACGGATTCCACTCCGAGTTCGCGACAAGCACGAATGATTCGCAGGGCGATTTCGCCACGGTTTGCTACCAGGACTCGTTTGAACATTTCGATGAAGGGAGAAAATTATTTGATGCGGAACAAAATATCGCCGTATTGCACGGGATTACCATCCGTGGCAACCAGCGCGCAGATGGTGCCGGAGCATTCGGCTTTGATCTCATTCATGACTTTCATCGCTTCGATAATACAGAGGGTTTGTCCCTCGGAAACGGTTGAGCCGACTTCGACGAAGTTCGGTGCGTCTGGTGCGGGCTTGCGATAGAACGTTCCGACCATTGGCGAAGTGATTTCCGAGCCCTCGGCTGCGGCGGGTGCGGCAGGAGCTGTAGCCGCGGCGACGGGTGCTGCGGCGGGTGCCGCTTGCGCAGCAACACGTGGCATGTTTGCCAGTAGTCCGCTTAGCGCCTCCATGTCAGGTCCTTTTTTGAGTTTGAGATGAAAATCTTTTTTGGATAGATCGAAATCGGTGAGCCCATGCTCGTTCATCAATTCCACAATGTTTCGGATTTCTTGGAGGTCCACAGTTACAGTTTGCTAAAGATTTATCTGATTTGAGATGAGGTCACCGCGACTCCATCTCCTGCGAAGGGTAGGAATCCATGCCGAACCTCGTCAAGCATTGCATTTTTGATCTGTTGATTTTCCGAACTTGCTTCCCGCGGCTCCGGAACCGATTCTCCAGCCATGTCCAATCCAGCCGAAGCCGATCCTCGCTTCAACGAATTTATCCTGCTCCAAGCTCAAAACGCCGGCTTATTTCTCGGTCAGATCCCAAATCCTTCGACCGGCGGAAAATCCGTGAACCTTCGCGCCGCGAAATCTGTGATCGATTCCCTTGGCATGTTGAAAAATAAAACCTCCGGAAATCTCACTGAGCACGAAACCCATTTGCTCGAGACTGCCCTGAAAAACCTGATTCCTCTTTACAAAACTATCCTCAACGATTCCGAAGCCTGATCCCATGAAATCATTCACTCCATTCCAAATCGCCCAAGTCCCCGTCGGCGGACCCGTTCCCTTTTTCATCCTCGGGCCGTGCGCGCTTGAGTCGGAAACATTTGCCTGGGAAATGGCGCGTTCGCTTAAAGAAATCGCCGATCGCACGGGGATTCCTTTCGTTTTCAAGGCGTCTTTTGACAAAGCCAACCGCACGTCCGTGAATTCCTTCCGTGGCCCAGGGATCGTCGAGGGCTGCCGCATTCTTAGTGAAATTTCCAAAGAACTCAAATTTCCCGTCACCACCGATATCCACACCGCCGAGCAAGCGGAAATTGCTGCGGAATACATTGATCTCCTCCAAATTCCCGCTTTCCTCTGCCGTCAAACCGATCTTCTCGAGGCCGCCGCAAAAACCGGACGTGTCGTGAATGTGAAAAAAGGCCAGTTCCTCGCGCCTTGGGACTGCGTGAACATCGCCGATAAAATGCGGGCGTTTGGGTGCGATCGGTTCCTCATCACTGAGCGCGGGACAACATTTGGGTATAACAACCTGGTTGTCGACATGCGCTCGCTTTACATCATGCGCAAAGAAGGCATACCGGTGATTTTTGATGCGACGCATTCCGTGCAGCGCCCGGGCGGACTCGGTGGCGCGACTGGCGGAGATGGCGAACTTGCACCGGTGCTTGCACGCGCGGCAGTTGCGACCGGACTTGATGGGCTTTTCATGGAAGTCCACTCTGATCCAGCGAACGCGATGTCAGATGGTCCGAACCAGATTCCTCTGGAGTTTATCGAGGATCTTTTGGTGAAACTCTTAGCAATTCATCACGCGAGCCATTGAATTTTTTGCCGCAGGCTTTGGACTGCTGCCCCGATGTGTCGGGGCAGCTTTTGGCAAAGAACTGCGATACTCGGGGAAACGGGTTGTTACCGTTCGCCACGGTGATAGCCGCATGCCGTGAAAGCTGCCCCGACACATCGGGGCAGCAGTCCAAGGGCGCCTGCGGCACTCACTTACTTACCCCAACGCGTCATCAGGGTGGAGGCCATGTCGCTTGGGGTTTCGGCAACGGCGATGCCGCATTCTGCTAGAATTTTCTTCTTCGCTGCTGCGGTGTCTTCTTCGCCTCCGACGATAGCACCGGCGTGGCCCATGCGGCGCCCCGGAGGTGCGGTTGCACCGGCGATGAAACCAGCAATCGGCTTTTTGCAGTTGTCTTTCGCCCAACGTGCGGCTTCGACTTCCGCATTACCCCCGATTTCGCCAATCATGATGATCGCTTCGGTTTCGGGGTCTTCATTGAACATTTTCAGCACGTCGAGATGGCTCGTGCCGTTGATCGGATCACCCCCGATGCCGACGCAAGTGCTTTGGCCGTAGCCCATTTGAGTGAGTTGGAAAACGGCTTCGTAAGTAAGCGTTCCTGAACGGGAAACCACGCCGACGTTGCCGCGTTTGTGGATGTAACCCGGTGCGATACCGATGCGGCAACCTCCATGACTTTTCTCGCCACGACCCGGAGTCACGAGACCCGGGCAGTTCGGGCCAACGAGGCGTGATTTTGAACCTTGAAGCGCCGATTTCACACGCATCATATCCATGACAGGAATGCCCTCGGTGATCGCAACAATGAGCTCAACGCCTGCGTCCATCGCTTCGAGAATCGCATCGGCTGCGAACGGTGGTGGAACAAAAATTGCGGAAGCCGTTGCGCCGGTTTCGTTGACCGCTTGAGAGACCGTATCAAAAATCGGCACCGTGTTTTCAAATTTCTGGCCGCCTTTGCCAGGAGTTACGCCGGCAACAAGCTTGGTGCCGTATTGAAGTGAAAGCTGTGCGTGTTTCGCACCGAAGCTGCCGGTGATTCCTTGGACAAGGACTTTGGTGTTTTCGTCAATTAAAATGGCCATGTTCTGGTAGGTTCGATTTAGAGATTAAATTTCGAGTTTGCCGAGGATATCGGTCGGGATTTTTTCCTTCAGTTCCGGATGGGTTTCGAGAAGGCGGGAAATATCAGTAAGATCTTTCATGCGCTTACTGCCGCGCCGTTCTTTGTCTGAGTAAGCAGCTATTTTTCCGGTCAGTGTATCTTGTAAAGAAGCCACACGCATGAGGATACCGTGAACTTCTGTCGGCACGGAGCGCGATGGAAATTCCTGATACATCGCCTCGGTGCTGATCTGGATGGTGACTTTGGATTCACCTTTGAAATTGATCGACCAATCGAAACGATTTTCAGAAAAACCGAGTTCTTTGAGGGCGGTGGCAGCCTCTTCGATTTTTTCTGAAGCGATGACCAGATCCACATCAGCAGTTGCCATAGGCTCGGCGGCCCAATGGTTCACGGCGAGACCGCCGATCATACACCATGAGAACTCGCGCTCTTCCAACGTCGCAACCAAACGCATGACGTCTTTCGCGCCACCGAGGGTTTGCCAGTCGTAGAATTGCCGTAATGTCATGGAGCAAAAAGGTTTTAGCCAACTGCTTTCACGATTTTTTCCGCGCCGTCTGCCATGGTGTCGGCAGTAACAATATCAAGACCGGAGGCTGCGAGTGTCGCTTTGCCAGCCTCGACGTTGTTGCCTTCGAGGCGAACCACGAGAGGGATAGGTAATCCGGTTTCTTTCGCAGCAGCGATCACGCCTTCAGCGATCACGTTGCAATCCATGATGCCGCCGAAAATGTTGATCAGGATGCCTTTGACGTTCGGGTCACCGAGGATGATTTTGAACGCTGCGGTCACTTGTTCTTTTGAAGCGCCGCCGCCCACATCAAGGAAGTTTGCCGGTTCACCACCATAGTGTTTGATGATGTCCATCGTCGCCATCGCGAGTCCCGCGCCGTTCACTAGGCAGGCGATGTTTCCATCAAGGCCGATGTAGTTGAGGTCGTATTCGGAAGCGGCGACCTCACGCGGGTCTTCTTCTTCCTTGTCGCGCATCGCGACGATATCTGGGTGACGATAGAGCGCGTTATCATCGAAGCCGAACTTCGCATCGAGTGCGAGGACGCGGCCATCGGGAGTGGTGACCAACGGGTTGATTTCCAGCATTGAGCAATCGCAATCGATGAAAAGCTTGTAGAGATTTTTCAGTAATTTGGCGAACTGCTTGGCGATATCGCCACTCAAGCCGAGTTCTGCGGTGATCTTGCGGATCTCGTAAGCTTGAAGGCCCAGGAGAGGATGCACCACTTGGCGGAAAATTTTCTCGGGAGTATCGTGTGCGACGTCCTCGATGCTCATTCCGCCTTCAGTGGAAGCCACGATGACGGGAGCGCATGTGGCGCGATCCATCAAAATCGCGAGGTAGTATTCATGAGTGATATCGACCGCCTCAGCGACCATGACTTTGCGTACCACGCGGCCAGCTTCGCCGGTCTGCACGGTGACGAGGGTTTCATTGAGCATTTTGCCTGCGAACTCCGCAGCCTGCTCCGGGCTGTCGATCAAATGCACGCCGCCTTGGAAGCCATTTTTGAAATGACCCTTGCCGCGCCCTCCCGCATGAACTTGTGCTTTGATGACCAATTTCGCTCCCGCGAATTCCTTGGCCGCGGCTGCGGCTTCTTCGGGACTGGCTGCGACTCTTCCTCTCGGACTCGGGACTTGGAAACGATCAAACAGCTCCTTGGCTTGGTATTCGTGGATATTCATAAAAAAACAGGTCAGGCAAAAAACCGCGCGAAACTAGACTTCTCCCAGCCACAGGGTCAAGCAACCCTTGAAAAAACTTGTGTATTTCATCAGTGCCTGAGGATCATTTGAGATATCCTCTTGGAGGATAGGGCATGAGAGATTTAAACACCTATGCCCCATGATCCAACCCTTTCAACACATCCCTGCTTCAGAAAAATCGAAGTCTTGCTTGACCTTTTGCGGCAGCAACAAGTCCGCTTGATTTTGAGTTTACTGCTGATCATCGCTATAAACCATTCAGTCCTTCCGTTTCCGCTGCGTGGTTGAGGCATTGATCGGCGCAAGCAAAGGAAAGCTTTTGTACACCTGCTGCCTCAAGCGATATGGCAGCTGCCAGCTGGAGACTATCGGCAGCGCGAAGTGGATGAGTGCGCAACAGTCTGAGCGCGAGCTTGCGAACTATTGGGGTCGGATTCACCTCGTGCCATGTGCTTGCAAGATCATTCAAACGATCGCGTGCCATTCTTGCGGCGGCAACATCGATTGAACCTTCACGAACACGACGTTGGAGAGCGGATTCAACTTCAACAGATGTTGCCCACCAAACGGCAAGTTCAGGATCAGCTTGGAATTGTGCCAAGCGCCCAGCACTTTCCGGTTCAGAGACGAGCAAGGCAACCAAAGCCGAGCTATCCCAAAAAATCATCGTTCATCCTCCCTCTCCTTGATGATTGCTGCAGCAAGCGAGTGATCGTGAGCTACCACAGGACGCGGTGCGGCAAGAAACGCAGCTAGATCCAACTTGCGCTCTGGCGGCGAAAGTAGCCCGCTCGCATGAATTGCACCAAGTGCGGGCGCTGCAGCATCCAGAGGTTGAAGCCGCGCTACTGGCTTATCCCTTTCTGTGATGAGAATCGTCTCTCCGTGCTTTACTCGATCAATCAGCCGACTGAATTGATTTTTAGCAGTGGCAATATTGGCTATATTCATATAGCCAAGTTAGCTCTTTTGTGGAAAATGTCAACATAGATAAAGCAAGAATCAATGATCCTTTTCCAGTTGAACATCCGGAATATGCGTGAAACTGATTCTCATCGGTGCGCTTTCTCTAACATCTTGCACTGAGCCAAGGTAAACCGCATCGCGGCCGTAGCGGGCTCGGAGTTTGTCCAGGGTCGCGTCCAGGCGGCGGTGCTTGTCATGGGTTTCCTGCGGTTTGAACTCGGCAGGATCTTCGGCTAAGAGGGTAGGGAAGAGTTGCGGAGTGAAATTTCCCTGTTCGACGAGACGGGTGAGAGTCACCGCGACCTTGATGAGATGGGATTTGGGTTCGGGGCGTTCCCGCCAGATTCGCCCGAGGATGCGGATCAGGTTCACGGTTGAGTCCGTTTCAGGAAAGCGGATCTCCGGGTTCCATGCATCGGCGCGCAGGAACGAGAGGTGCAGGGTTAGAGAGCCCGTGAGCAAGCCATGGGAGCGTAAGCGTTCGCAGGCTTTGTGGAGGAGCTTGCAGAGGATGGGCCACGCCTTTTCTGGGTGGCGGAACTCCGGTGGCAGAACATGGCTGTGGCCGATGGATTTCCTCGCGGAAACTAGGTCGGGGATTTCTTCACCGCGGATCAGGTGCCAGAACCGATCTCCCATCACACCGCCCCATGCTTGGCGGAGCAATTCTTTGGGGGCGGTGCAGAGCTTCTGAACCGTGTGGATTCCGGCGGCGTGCATCCGCACCTCCATGTTTCTGGCGATCCCGTTGAAATCGCGGAGCCCAAGTTCGTAGAGGATATCCGGCAGATCGCGATGCTCGATGAAAAACAAGCCATCGGGCTTACGCATCTTGCTCGCGGTTTTGGCGAGGTATCGGTTCGGGCCGACCCCGATTGAGACTTTGATCACGGGAGAAACTTCCCTGGCTATGGTGGATTTGATTTTGGACGCGATGTCTCGGATCACTGGAACTTCGCGAAGGTTCAGGGGTAGCCATGCCCACATTTCATCGATGCTGAGCACCGCCTCAACATGAATGCAATCCTCCACCGCGGCGATGATCCGGTGATGGTAACGGATGTATTCCGAGGGCTTGCTTTCAACGATGGTGATGTCCGGACACATGATCCGCGCATCGCTGATCCGCGTGCCGGTTTTCACCCCGTAAGCCTTGGCTTCATAAGAAGCCGCGATGCAGGAACTCGACTCCGCCATCACCGGGGCCACCCCGACAGGCCGTCCCCGCAGCTCGGGATTGAGGTGTTGTTCAACGCTTGCGAAATAGGAATCGCAATCGACAAATAGCGCGGTCAGAGGACGGGACACAGGCTCAAACTGTCGCAATTTGAGCGAAATGGTCAACCTAAAAAAGTGTTCATAAGAACACTTTTTGCGGGCTTTGAAATGCTGAGGTTTTCGGATTGGGTAGGAAGATAGATCGTTCTGAGCTAAATGGGCGATTGGTGAAAAGATTAAAAAATCTTTTCGGGCAAGGGGTTCCATGTAGCTAGCCAAGAGAGGGAATTTTCGCAGATTTTCCCCAAACACTTGATTCCAGGCCCGGAATCGGTTCCTCTTCCATGACTGCTCGAAACCGTCCGCGGTTCAGTTTTTCCACTTTCACCCATGTCAGCCACTCCTAAATCCGATTTCATCCGAGACATCATTGCCGAAGACCTTGCCTCGGGGAAACACCAGACGACGATCACCCGTTTTCCACCGGAGCCGAACGGCTATCTGCATCTCGGTCATGCGAAGTCGATCTGCCTGAACTTCGGCATCGCTCAGGAACATACTGGCGCGAAGTGCCACCTGCGTTTCGATGACACGAATCCGGAGAAGGAGGAAACCGAATACGTCGAGTCCATCAAAGCCGATGTGAAATGGCTGGGCTTCGATTGGGGGAGTGACCTCTATTTCGCGAGCGATTACTTCGGGTTCTTTTACGATTGCGCGGTGCACCTTATCAAAAACGGTCTCGCTTACGTTGACGAGGAAAGTCCTGAGGAAATCAAGCTGCATCGCGGCAATGTCCAGACACCCGGAACGCCATCGAAATTCCGCGAGCGTTCGGTTGATGAGAATCTGGAAATCTTCTCAGCTATGCGTGCCGGGAAATTCAAAGAAGGCGAAGCGGTGCTGCGCGCGAAAATCGGCCTGACTTCTTCGAACATGAATATGCGCGATCCGGTGCTTTACCGCATCATGCACGCGCATCATCACAACACCGGCGATGCCTGGTGCATCTACCCGATGTATGATTTCGCGCATCCCCTGGAAGACGCGCTTGAGCACATCACCCACT
>JBIIFS010000189.1:0-2651 GCA_044237185.1 Luteolibacter sp. | reverse complement strand
ATCACACAGCCCCGAATGCACGCGAGCTCTATAATGAAAAAGTTGCGAAAGTCACCGGTTATGGATTTCTTGTCATCGGCTTTCCCATTATGGTTTTCCTGTTCTTCGCACTCAGGAAATTATTGGCAGGGTTGCGCTCTCTGACCGGCTTTACGGATGAAGAACTGATGATGCCGAAGTAGGTTTTTTTCTCAGGTATGGATGAGTGAGGGTGCTCTGGCTCAGAGCGCACGACCTTGAAGAGGTGTTCACCTTTATTTTCCAAAACGCCTCTGCAACATGGGGTGCAGAAGGTTGGAAAATACGATCGCGGACGCTCCTAGATAAAATGCTGGCTTGAGATTCGCGTGCTCGTTGAAAATGACCGCAGCCGCAAGGATGCCGTAAACCGGCTCGAAATTCGCCGCTAGGTTGAAATTGTACGCGCTGATGGAATGCAGCAACCGATTCGTCAATGCCTGCGCAAATACCGTGCAGCCCCATGCCAGAATGATAATCCAGAGCCAGTCCATTGCATCAGTCACGGCAAGCGCGGGAAAACCCAGTGGATCAAAAACCGGTATCGCCAAAAAACAAACTACCGTCGATGCAACCATTTCCCAACCAACCATGACCATGGGATCGCCACCGTTGATGACGATGGTTCGATTCAGAACGAGAAATACCGATGCGAGGAACGCACTGAAAAGCGCCACTCCAAGGCCCAGCGCATGATGGGTTTCCACACCCGCAATCAGGCAAATGCCGGCGAGCACAATCAGCCCGAGAAATACCTCGAACTTTAGAATCTTACGGCGGTTGAGCAGCGGTTCGGTAAACGCAGTGAACAATGAAAGCGTCGCCAAGCCGGCAAGTGCAATGGATACATTTGCGATTTTCACCGCGCCGAACAGACACAACCAATGCACGCCGATGATGGCTCCTACTCCAAGTAGTTTCAGGATCTGCCTTCCACCAATCCAAATTTTCCTGTCTCGCATCAACGCTACCCAAAAGAACGCACCCAGCGCGGCGAGCAAGCAGCGCCATGTCACCAGCACGGGCGCACTGACGGAAGCGAGCCGACCCAAAACCGTCGTCGCCGCGAATATAACCACCAATAAGTGGAGTTGTAGAAATGGGTTGATGGAGAATCGTTGGTTTTATTTGTGAGCCGTGGAAAGAGAAATTTGTAGTTTTCCCCAATTTGCTTCAATGTTCGATCCTATCAAACGTCTGGAAACAAGTCATCCTTTCTAACACGAGCTAATGAGGTATGGATTTTCGGAAGTATGGCTTTGAGTTTGAAGAATCCTGCTGTCGCATGCGGCCAAAGCAGGCGATCCCATGGCCGGACAAAGGTGCGGGCATTGGAAGGTAAGGCATGTTTTGAGAGAAAATCTTTCGTAGTGCCGATCGTGAGATAGGAGATCACCACAGAGTCGAGTTTTTCCTCAGCGATCCAATCCTCAAGTGCGGTTGTGAAATCTCCTTCAAGCCGGCTTCCTTGTCGCTCGCTCAGTGTATGATGAATTGCCTGATCCAGAAACCCGGCAACTCTTGGCGATGTCTCAAGGTCGGGTGGAAGGTAAGCCGCAGATGCGTGAATTTCACCTATTTCCGAAGGGGGTGGAGCTAGGTCCTCAGGAAACATGAGATGTCCCACCCGTCCCTGAGGCTTCGGAGTGTTCGGTAACACAAGCGGGCGTCTTTCATAGTTTCGATCCAACGGAACGGGTTTTGCCTGTTCGTCGAGTTGCCCTACCGGATTGAATCGGCCGTTGGTGTATTTTTCGATATTTGACGATCGGGCAATATAGTGCTTGCCGGGCGTGTGCAGTCCGGCAACCCAGCGCCAGGAAAGTGTGTTTACCGCAGGATCAGCATCTAGCAAATGGGTTAGAAAAAAATCGGCACCCAGCTGCCATGGCAGCTTGAGGGTGAAAATCCATATCGAGGCAAACCACATCCTCGCGTGATTGTGAAGATAACCGGTCTGTGACAATTCATTCACCCAATGGTCCATGCATGCAATCCCGGTTTTCCCATGGATTGCCAGCTGGTATTCATCGGAGCGGTGAAAGGTTTTAAGTGAAAGTCGGTAGTCCGTCCAAACCTCGGGTCTCATTTCCAACCAGCCCTTCCAATAGGTGCGCCATGCGATTTCTTGGAGAAATTTCTCTGTGGATCGCGCACTGTATTTGGCGAGAACTGCGCGCGTCACTTCTTCTTCGGTGATCAATCGCATCCGAATATAAGGCGAGAGCCATGAAACCCCATGATGATTCCCATGTCCGAGATCAAAATTCCGCTGACCGGCATATCTCGCAGCATGTGGGAGAAATCGTTCGAACTGAGCAAGCGCCGCCGCGCGAGTCGGTATAAAATCCATATGCGCTATCATGCAGCGGCTTTCTAAATCCGCAATAGGGCAGGGAGCTTTTGTCTATACAACAGCAGCCATCATTTTGAATCGAATCTCCAATAGCGAAAAAACCTAAGTGTTCAGCTCACAAAGACGCGATTCAAAATCGCAGTTCCCATTCCGTACAATTCTTGTCGTGGCCACGACAAAGATTGTAAAGGGGGGGTGATTAGTTCGGGCATTGCTCAGTGCATACAATTCTTGTCGTGGCCACGACAAAGATTGTAAAGGGGGGGGGAGTAGTTCG
>JBIIFS010000131.1:0-4686 GCA_044237185.1 Luteolibacter sp. | reverse complement strand
AGCTCGGCACACTCCGCAGCCGTGGTGCGCATCAATGTCACTTGCGGGTTGTGATGATAAAAATGCCTTGATGCGAATGCATCGGGAACCGATGCCGGCTCGCCAAAGTTCACCATATCCAGACAACCCACTGAAACCACCGCAGGAACTCCCGCACGCTTCGCCGCGTTCATCCGATCCGGACCCGCTGTTAGAACACCTCCAACCCACTCATCCGCTAGCTCGGTCGTGGTGATATCAAGAACACCCGCTACCATCCCGGAATCAATGATCGCTTCCATCGATTTTCCTCCTGCGCCGGTTGCCGCGAAAACCAACACTTCATACCCATTTTCTTCAAGGATTCGCTTTGCTTCGGTCACGCATGCCGTGGTATTTCCAAACATCGATGCCACGATCAAGGGTTTGTCGGATGCCGCATCAATCTTGGACTCAACCATTCCACAGATCGCTCCAGCCGCACGGGTGAAAATCATTCGCGAAAGCCGATTCAAGCCCGCAACGTCAGTCACACTCGGCATCATCACGATGTCGCTGGTGCCGACATAGTGAGCGGTGTTTCCAGAAGCCAATGTTGATACCATCAATTTCGGAAAACCTATCGGTAACGCGCGCATTGCCGAACTTGCAATCGCCGTTCCGCCGCCGCCGCCAAGTGAAATCACTCCATCAATTTTTCCCTCGCGTTGCAGTCTCGACAGTAAAACGGGCGCAGCCTGACTCATCGCCGTCACCGCTTCTCCCCTGTCCTTTTTGGCGATAATCGATGCGAGATCGAGCCCCGCAGATTCCGCCACTTGAAATCGCGTGATGTCCGGTTCCACCGTTGGCTCGCCGCCTGTACCAACATCGATCAACCATGCCACATGCCCGCGCGATCTGATGATATCCGCAACAAACGCATGCTCCTCACCCTTCGAATCCAGCGTTCCTAAAATCGCAATAGTGGACATAATTTATCGCTTAAGAGTGATGGCTTTAAACTCGCGAGTTAAAGCAGTCAGCGATTGCTCCACCGCCATCCGCTCCAATGATGAAGCCCCGACAAATCCTACACAATCAGTCGCCTGAATCACCCGATCCGCATCCTCCGGTGTGTTAATCGGTCCACCATGGCACAAATAAAGCACATCATTACGAACGGATTTACCCGCATCGATAATTGCCTGAGTGCGGCGTATCGTTTCATCCCACGGGATCACCGCATCGGTCACGCCAATCGATCCGCCAACCGTTGTGCCAACGTGCGCGATGATCACATCCGCACCGGCCTTTGCCATTTCAACCGACTCTTCGGGGCTTCCGACATAGACGATGGAAAAAAGATCCATACGCCTTGCCAGCGCTATCATCTCAAATTCCTTTTTAACACTCATCCCGGTTTCTTCCAGAACCCCGCGAAAATGACCATCGACGATGGTGTGAGTCGGGAAATTATTCACTCCCGAGAAACCCATGTCTTTCACTTTCCCCAACCAATGCCACATCCGCCGGCGCGGATCGGTCGCGTGCACACCACAGATGACGGGAATTTCATTAACCACGGGAAGAACCTCATACTCGCCGATCTCCATCGCCACCGCATTCGCATCGCCATAGGCCATCAAGCCAGCCGTCGAACCATGTCCCATCATCCGGAACCGACCCGAATTATAAATGATGATCAAATCAGCTCCGCCCTTTTCGATAAATTTCGCACTGATTCCCGTCCCAGCACCCGCAGCGATGATTGCCTGACCTTTTGACAAAGTATCATGCAAACGTTCTAAAACTTCAGTGCGAGTATAAGGGTTTCCGGTTCCGGTCCATGGATTAGGCATGCGCTATCCATGACTGAAAATACTCACATAGCCAGAAAATCAGCGCCAAAAAAACCACCAACTGTTATCCGAAATCCACCTCAAAGCCATAAATGCTCACGAATCCATGGAGCCGCTGGTCGGATTTGAACCGACGACCTGCTCATTACGAATGAGCTGCTCTACCCCTGAGCTACAGCGGCTTTGAAGCCTTTCTGGGTTTTGGTGCAGTTATATCGCACTAATGTTTTCTTATGAAATGGCGGTTTGAGCGGGAAGCTCGCGCCGTCATGTCGGTGGCGTTTTTAGCGTGGCGGTCGGTATTGGCAATGATGTTTTTTCCATCGATCTTGCAATCTGCCGTCGATCAAACTATCTCCTGTCTGCCGCTAGTCGGCAGACCGCCCCCGAGGTCGAATACCCGGGGGGGATGTAAGCCTAGGGGCGGTCAATTATCCCCCGCAAGCCTTGAGAGCCAATACCCCAGTGGTACGGCATCGCCCTTTTTAACTGCCCTCTGCTGCTTCTGAAGGCTTCTGAAGTCCCAAGGTGCAATCGGTGCTTTAGAATCTGCCCAAAGCCCGGCACGGGCTTTCCTCGCGCTCTTTTCGAGCCTGAGACCACCGTGACGAGCCTGAGACCACCGTGACGAGCCTGAGACCACCGTGACGAGCCTGAGACCACCGTGACGAGCCTGAGACCACCGTGACGAGCCTGAGACCACCGTGACGAGCGTGAGAAAAAAAGAACCGCCTCCCATTTCTGAGAGACGGCCTTTCCTGCGTTCGGTTAATATGAGCCCTAACGCCTTCCACGGAAATCATGCGGGTGCGAGTTCTTGAACTGCTCGGGTGGCTTTCAGAACCTCAGGATCATTTGCAACCTCAGCAAGCAAGCGTTTCTCTGCTGCCTGCCTCGCAACTTCGAGAGCGCGCTTTGCTGCAAGTCCTTCAGCTGCTTCCTTCGACTCGCGGGCTTTTGCGTTTTCCAGTTCTTCGAAGATTGGATCGAGCGTTGCGCGGATGGCGGGCAGTTCCGGGCAATGATCGATTACGTATTTTATTGCGAGCAAGCTCGCCAGCCTCCGGCCGGCTGCTGAATCGGCCCTGGCTGCTAGGTCGTTCGCAACTTCCCCAAGCTCTGCGTTGAAACTCCAAAGCGTCGACTCCATGGAAAAACTCAAATCCTTCCTTGCTTCAGCTATCGCATCGGGGAGCGCGATTGACTGCAGGTAACGGGTGAGCTCCCAGCCATCCCAAGGACGGAGGGTGTTTTCGATGATGTCTGCGGAGGTGCGGGTGGTGGTGATGGTTTTCATAAATTTGATTTTTTGTTAGATGATCTTTCCGCCAGACTTCACGAATTTCATTCTGTGAGTCGGTGTCATTGCATTGAATGCTTCAAGAGACATTGATTTGATGGACGGCGCCGGTTTAGTTGCTTGGTGACGCTGGGATGACTGTGCAGTGGCTGCTGCTAGGTTTTTCTTTGCGAGCTTCACTTGATGACGGATTTCGTTCATCTCGCAGGCTTTGAAAGTGAAGGTCTGCTTGGCTTTGAGTAGTTGCAAAGCGAGGGTGTCTTGGTTTGTATTCATTTTGAAAGTGTTTTGATAGCTGCTTCGATCGCTGCAGGTGATGGTGCTTTCTGGGTTGCGATATGCTTGGCGATTGCTTTCGGAGAATTTAAATTGATTCCCAATTTTTTCCAACGGTAGAGCGTGCGCCGGTTCACGTTCCATCGTTTTTCTAGTGCTTCGTAATTAAAGCCGGAAACGCGCGGTGCGCGCGGGGCTGGCTCTTCCATCGTTGGGAAATCCGCAAAGGTATCGTGTGACAGCATTTGCTTTCTGACGGTGTCAAATTCACAAACCTTTGACTTCGATATATTCCGCTAACTGCTTGATCCTGTAAATGACCACAGCAAGCCTCTCTTGCTCGTCGAGGCTATCATAAAGCGCGATCTCCACCAAAGCGTCTAGGCAGGCTGTGAGGCGCAACAACGGCTTGATCTCCTGCGCGGCTGGTGATGGAATGCGAGGCATCCACTCAGGCCTCAGGTTCGGCGGCAAGTTGCGCATGACCGAGATTGCCTTCCGGATCTGGGTATCGTCAAAGATCGCGACACCGGCTTTCTCCAACTTTATCAGCGTAGTGATCGAGATTCCTATTTCCTTACATCGGCTTGATTTGGTGCGCTTTTTTTGCTTTGTAATTTTCATAAACTAAAACGGTCTTTAAAATTCAATTCATACGTTTTTGACGAAAGTGCTGATGACTGCAGTAGTCCCATCCCAACGGTATCCTTTACGTGCCGGGTGGGGGCACACGCTGCAAGCCTTATTCTACATGGAAAAAATGGCTAGCGCGCTTCTCTTTTGTCGATAAAGTGTTACCACGCTTCTGATGCGATAGCAACGCATTCTTTCTATAAGTGACGCGACTTGCCCGGCTTTTTCCTCCTCTAACTTGTGAGAGTCCCAACTGGTCGGCTAGGCGTGTCGAGTAAAGACTAAGTAAACTGCGGGTGCATCCTAACTCTTTCGCGAGTTCTGATAGGCTCTTATTTCCGACTGTCTGCATCCCGGCTGCATGCGCTAAGGTGCAGAGCTTCAACTGAGCCACGCGCCAACGCTTCCTCGTGCATCTGCTTCCTATGATGAAGCGGAGTAGCACGAGGAGCGCGTCGGGTGGAATTGAACGGAGCGCGAGCACGTCTTGATCTGCTACCGCGTCCTCGGTATCGATCCCCTCAGCAATCTCCGCTTCGATGAGTTGATCTAGTGGGGTTTGCTCAGTGATTGGCTCGGGGCGGTGGTTTGAATCGAAACTAACTTTGCTCTGCATACCTGACGCTGGGTGTCTAATTCTTTGAGAGCTAGGAGCTC
>JBIIFS010000188.1:0-2677 GCA_044237185.1 Luteolibacter sp. | reverse complement strand
TTCGGGCGCTTCTGGAAAATGATCGAACAGCACCGGGTCAGCATTTTCTACACGGCTCCCACGGCCATCCGCGCGTTCATCAAAGCAGGTGATGAATTCCCGGAAAAATACGATCTCTCCTCCCTGCGCCTGCTCGGCTCGGTCGGCGAACCCATCAATCCCGAAGCCTGGCACTGGTATCACGAAAAAATCGGTGGCGGACGCTGCCCCATCGTCGATACCTGGTGGCAGACCGAAACCGGAGCGATTCTCATTTCTCCCATCCCCGGCGCAACCGCTTGCATCCCGGGCACCGCCACCCGCCCGTTCTTTGGGATCGATGCCGCCATCCTCGATGATGCCGGAAACGAATGTCCTCCAAACGTGGATGGTCGCCTAGTGATCCGTAAGCCATGGCCATCCATGACCCGCACGATCTATGGCGACAAAGCGCGTTTCAAAAAAACCTACTTCTCGGATTACCCCGGCCTATACACCGCTGGTGACGGCGCACGTCGTGATAAAAAAGGCAATTTCTGGATTATCGGTCGCCTCGATGACGTGCTCAACGTCTCCGGTCACCGCCTCGGGACCGCTGAAATCGAATCGGCCCTCGTCGCCCACCCCGCCGTCGCCGAAGCCGCTGTTGTCGGACGCCCGCACGATCTCAAAGGGCAAGCCGTTGCCGCTTTCGTCACACTGAAAATAGGCTATGAGACTTCTGCGCAACTGGAAAACGAACTGCGCAACCACGTCGGTCACGTCATTGGCGCGATCGCAAAACCCGATGATATTTATTTCACTCCGGGCCTGCCAAAAACTCGCTCCGGCAAAATTATTCGACGTCTGCTCAAGGAACTCGTCACCATCGGCACCATTTCAGGCAATATCACCACCCTAGATGATATCACCGTCATTGATCACCTCAAAATACTCCTAAAAAAATAGTCGTTCATGACCCCATCAAAATACCTCTTTTTGCGGATCGCGAGTCGTTTTGGTTACTCGCGCAAACCTATTCGGTTGAGTCATATGGCGCTCGAGTCAAATTTGCTGAGAGAGGCGGAAATCCTCATTGGCGAGGCAATCTGGCAAAAGACCGAGAACATCGAAGCCCTCTCCATGGAGTATTGGAACCTTAGAAAATGCATGGAAGATCTGGATCGGCTTTCCAAAGAAATCGATCAATTTCAGGAAAAATTGGATCAAATCCACGAACAGCGAACGGAAGTCTGGGAAGGCCCCAACAAGTCCATTCAGGATCTCATTGCGCAACGCAATCAGTTGCTCAGCCAAATCGACATCTTGAGCAGAACCCGTGATCGTATCAACTCCAGGGCACGCGCCATGCGCCGCAATTACCGCAGACTGAGAATCAAAAAAAATTTCCTAGGCAAAGAGGGCGCCAAGCTGGAAGAAATCGATAAAACGTCGGTGCTTTTGATCGAAATTCGCAACGAGTTCAATCTTCTCAAACAAGAGCGGCAAAACAACGTCCAGGAGATTGCCGCAGCGAACACCAGAATCAAGGAAATCGAGACATCGGTCAGCGAGCTTAAGACATCCAGCCGCTCCAAAATTTCCGAGTTCTCGCAATCCATCGGCGATGCCAACCAGCAAATATCCTCCAGGCGGGCCAAGCTTAACTCGCTCGAAACCCAAATACGCATGCTATACGCGGACATTGGCAGCTACATCAGTCTCAACCTAGACAAGAATCCCGAATGCAAAAATGCTGGCAAAGAGTTCAGGGGAATGATTGACGTGATGGCCGCCCTGCGGAAATCCATCAAATATAACTTCAAGCTCACCTGACGCGGGCAGAAGCACCTTTTTTCCATTTTCCGGAAATGTTTACGCAACTCGCCTTTACAATTTGGCGATCCCCTGTCACACCCCTGAAAGTTTAATCCACACGCCCGCACAACATGCCCAAAGACACCTCGATTCGCAAAATTCTCGTCATCGGCTCCGGCCCGATTGTTATCGGCCAAGGCTGCGAATTCGACTACTCCGGAGTCCAAGCCTGTAAAGCTCTCAAGGAAGAAGGATATGAGGTAATCTTGGTGAACTCTAACCCCGCCACGATCATGACCGATCCGGAGTTCGCGCACCGCACGTATATCGAGCCCATCACTCCGGAAGTGGTTGAAAAAATCATCATCCGCGAGAAGCCCGACGCGCTGCTCCCCACTCTCGGTGGCCAAACCGCCCTGAATACCTCGATGTCGCTTTTCAAATCCGGAACCTTGGAGAAATACGGGGTCCGCATGATCGGCGCGAATGCCGAAGCGATCGACAAAGGCGAAGACCGCCACCTGTTCAAGGAGGCGATGGAAAAAATCGGCCTCGATATGCCGCGTTCCGGCATCGCTCGCACGATGGAAGAAGCTCGCGAAGTCGCTGAAAATATCGGCACGTTGCCGCTCATCGTTCGCCCCGCCTTCACCCTCGGCGGCCAAGGCGGCGGCATCGCTTACAACAAGGAGGAATTTGAGGAAATCGTTCACCGCGGCCTCGATCTCTCACCCGTCTCCGAGGTCCTCATTGATGAATCCCTCTTGGGCTGGAAGGAATTCGAAATGGAAGTCATGCGCGACCGCGCGGACAACTGCGTGGTCATCTGCTCCATCGAAAACCTCGATCCCATGGGCGTGCACACGGGTGACTCAATCACCGTTGCGCCGATCCAAACTCT
>JBIIFS010000187.1:0-2686 GCA_044237185.1 Luteolibacter sp. | reverse complement strand
AGCACGATCCCGTCGAACTTCCGACCCTGTTTCGCAAATCGTCTCAACCAATGAAACGCATCACCCTTACAGAAATGGTGTTGAGTTTCATCCAACCCATTGAGTTGGAAATTCCGCTTCGCCCATTGCAAGTAAACCGACGAAAGATCCAAGGTGGTTGTCTCGCCTCCACCCGCCGCACCTGCGACGGAAAATCCACCTGTGTATGAAAACAAATTCAGCAGCTTTCCGCCACCCGACATGCGCCGCATGACCTCGGCACGATTCCACCTCTGATCCAAAAAAATCCCCTGCGAATAACCGCTTTCAAAAGACACATCGAAATTCAAACCGTTTTCCAGGATGGGAAACGCACCGCTCACCGGATCGCCATACAGATGAACGGGCGACTCTTTCTGATGCCGATCCAGCCGCTTCCAATAAATACTCCTGCCACTTGCCTTCAACCAAGCCTTCACCTCCGCTCGAATCTCGCCACCCGGAGTCATCGCCATCCAGTTTCCCGCATAGTCTTCCATGGCGAACCCGGGAATGCCATCCCCCGCCCCATCCACCAAACGCAACGCATTCGTTTTATCACCCAACAAGCCTGCACGCCTGCCTATGGCTTTTTCCAATAAGGTTGCGATCACCCACGCATTAAAGCGCCGGCGATCCGGGAAGTCCAAACCTTAACGCCCAGAAAATAAATCCCGAAGGCAGGGCATCGCGCAGTGAGAAGACTCATTGAAATCATCCAATCAAAAATTACGGCCCTACGCTTCGCACGGCGGCCTTGGCAATGCCGTCCTACCTTCATCAATCGTCACTTTAAACGCCTTGCATCCACCTGTATCCATCGCCAATTTATGGCGTGTTGGATCATTTTTTCCCTCGCTGCTTTTCATGTCTCTTGCTGGCGGCTTTTTACGGCTGCACACCAAGGGACTACGCCGTCGAGCAAAACCTCCCGGGCGGAGAGGCCGGAGAAACGTTTGGATACCGCACCTGGAAACGGGACCACTTTGAGCAGGACATCGTCATGATCGGCATCCACGGATTCTGCGGAGCCTCCATGGATTATGCCAACCTGGGAAATTACCTCGTCCAGCGTCAGGGCAACACCGCCGTTTATGCCTACGAGCTACGCGGACAAGGCAGTGATCCCATCCAAGAGCGCCGCGGTGATATCGGCGATCCGTCCCAATGGTATGACGACCTGAAGGCCTTCACCCGATTTGTGAAAAAACGCCACCCGAAAGCCAAAATCATCTGGTACGGCGAAAGTATGGGCGGCCTCATCGCCACCCACGCGCTCGACTCCGCGCCGGACGGCAAACCACCCTGTGACGCCCTCATTCTCTCCTCCCCCATTGTGCGCTTCAAGGACGATATCGAAGTTTGGAAAATCGCCCTGATTCAGGTCGCCGCCACCGCCGTGCCCCTGGCGCGCGTCCCCGTCGATGCCCTGACAGGCCAGCAAGACATCCAGGTTACCCAAACCACCCGACACAAACAACAATCCAGAACCAATTCCTACAACATCGAGAAACACACTCTCCGTCTCCTCGGCACGCTCGCGAAACTCATCGACGGAATGAATACCTGCGCGCAAAAAATCGAGGTGCCAATCCTTGTCCTACACGGCGAGCACGATTTTCTCAATACGGACTCCGACGTTCGGGGCTTCATCGCCCGCCTCCCGAAATTCACTGACGACACCTACCACAACTACCCGGGTGCCTACCACCTTCTGATGTATGATGAGAAAAAGGAAAAAATCTTCCGAGATGTCGGAAAATGGGTGAATCGACAGAGATCAAATTGATATCGGATTCTGAGGTTTTTTAAACCCATCTCCATCCACTCATGGGGCGTCGCTCCTCTCTATTTCGTTTAATTCGTGCTTTTCGCGGTTAAAAATTCTTCAATATCCGAAACAATTCGACTTGACGCACCTGAAACCCAAGGCATTCTTCGCGCCCCGCTAACCAATTTTTCATCATGGCACGTATTTGTAGCATCAGAGGCACCCGCGTCCGCTCCGGCGGCAAAATCCATCGTTCTGGCTTGGCCAAGAAAAAAGGCGGTATCGGTCGTCACGTCACCAAAGTCACCAAACGCTCGGTTTCCCCAAACCTCCAGAACAAAAGGATCTGGGTCCCGGAACTTGAGCAGTTTGTCCGCATCAAATTAAGCTGCCGCGCGCTTAAGACGATTAACAAAAACGGTGCTTACGTGACCCTCAAAAAGGCGGGCCTCGTCAAGTAAGCTGACATGCACGGCTTTTCCTACAGAAACGGGGAGCTTTTCTGTGAAGATGTTTCCCTGCAGTCCCTTGCAGAGCAACACGGCACGCCTCTTTACGTCTACTCGGCAGGAACGATCACGGATCATTTCAAACGTCTCGATAAAGCCCTCACCGGCGTTGATCACGAAATCGCCTACGCGGTCAAAGCCAATTCCAATCTTTCTGTACTCCGCTTGCTTGCCACCAAAGGTGCGGGCTTCGACATCGTTTCCGGCGGCGAACTCTTCCGCGTCATCAAAGCGGGTGGCGATCCGGCCCACTGCACGTTTGCAGGCGTCGGCAAAACCCGCGAGGAAATCGTCTACGCCCTCGAAAAAGGGATCTACTCCTTCAATGTCGAGAGCGAAGAAGAACTCCGCTACCTCAACCAAGTCGCCGGTGAACTCGGCAAAATCG
>JBIIFS010000197.1:0-2708 GCA_044237185.1 Luteolibacter sp. | reverse complement strand
AAACTCACCGAAATCCTGCGTGGGCTTTGCCGCGAACAAGGCCACGAACGCATCGTTTCCTTGTTGGAAGGCGGCTACAGCAAAGGAGGAATCACCGAAGGCGTGCGACAGCATGTCGAGGCGCTTGAGGCTGGGATGGAGAAATAACGTGTGATGAGCACCCCGACTGGCAAAGAGACAAAACAGTGGAAAATGCTCATCGAGAAGTTGGATCAGGAAAAGAATAAGTGGAGAATTTCCAGCTTTGATATTGTGGCCAAGAAATCGAACCAAGAGACCCAAATCATAACGAGCGCTAAACATCCCTACAAGGATGCGCTATAAAATAGCGAACGCAGAATGTCTGAAGGGGGCCGGAAACGGAGAAACTTGGTAGGGTCATTTTGATAAAATGACCGGTAAGTGATGCGCTCAAGCGATGGATGACTGAACTCGTATGATCTTAGCTGCAGAAGCGGTCATTTCATCGAAATGACCCTACCGCAACAAATTCCAAGCGGTGACCAAAGCTTTCAATCCCGCCATTTCAATCGATGGATCTACGCCGGCGCCCCAGAGGATACGGCCGTCATCGTGTTGGAGTTGGACGTAGGCGGCTGCGCTGGCATCCGATCCACCGCGCACGGCGTGGGAGCGATAGTCGGTCACTTTGAAATTTTTCAGGCCAACCGTTTCCAATGCATGCACGAAGGCGTTGATCGGGCCGTTGCCGTCGCCTTCGATTTTCTGGGTTTTCCCGTCGAGTGAAATCGTCGCCTTGCAATGCACATTTCCGCCACCGGGTTGGTGGATCAGCTCGTATTCTTTGACGCTCAGGTGGTTTTTCTGATTCACAAAGTGATCGAAAAACGCATCGCGGATTTCATCGACCGTGAGCTCCCGACCGTGCTGATCGGCAAGGTCGTAAATGTATTTTCCTACGACCGGATGCATGGACTTCGGCAGATCGAAACCGTGTTCGCGATCTAACACATATGCGACACCGCCTTTTCCGGATTGCGAATTAATGCGGATAATTGCTTCGTAGGATCGGCCGATGTCTTGGGGATCGATGGTTAGATACGGCACGCCCCAAGTGAGGTCCGGATTCTCCTTGGATTCTTTCTGGCGTCGGTCCAAGCCCTTCTTGATCGCATCTTGGTGGGATCCGGAGAACGCGGTAAAAACCAGCTCGCCCGCGTAGGGTTGGCGCTCCGGAATCGCGAGGCGGGTGAATGTTTCGTATTTCAAACGGATGTCCGTGAGCCCTGAAAAATCTAAGCCGGTCGCTATCCCGTGGCTGTTCATGTTCAGCGCGAGGGTGACGATATCGAGATTTCCCGTGCGCTCGCCGTTTCCGAACAGCGTGCCTTCGACACGATCCGCGCCGGCCATCAGCCCGAGCTCGGTCGCTGCGACGCCAGTGCCGCGGTCGTTGTGGGTGTGAAGGGAAAGGATGATCGAGTCGCGCTTATGGAGATTTCTGCCCATCCACTCGATCATGTCCGCGTGAATGTTAGGTGTTGTCCACTGCACGGTGTCCGGCAAGTTGATGATCATTTTTTTCTGCGGCGTCGGCTGCCAGACATCGATCACCGCGTTGCAAACTTCCGCCGCATAATCGAGTTCCGTATCGGAAAAGGATTCGGGAGAATACTGCAGCACCACTTCGGTTTGCGGAATCGTTGGGACGAGTTCCTTTACCAACTTCGCACCATCGATGGCGATCTGCTTGATCGACTCGCGCGAGGCATCGCCGAAAGTCACGCGGCGCTGCAGCGGTGAGGTGGAGTTGTAAATGTGAACGATGACACGCTTCGCGCCGGCGATGGCTTCGAAGCTTCGGCGGATGAGTGGCTCGCGTGTCTGGACCAGAATCTGGATGGTGACATCATCTGGGATGCGGTTTTCCTCAATCAAACGACGGCAGAAATTGAATTCCGTATCGGCCGCTGAGGGGAAACCGATTTCGATTTCCTTGAAACCGATCGCTACCAGGAGATCGAAAAATTCCAGTTTCTCCTCGATCGACATCGGTTGCGGAAGGGCTTGGTTGCCGTCACGTAGATCGACCGAACACCAGATAGGGGCGCGGGTAATCATCTGGTCCGGCCAAGTGCGGTCGGGCAGAGAAACCGCTGGAAACGGGCGGTATTTGGAAAGGCTGTTCGGCTTCATGACTTGGGCTGCAAAAGCGGCGGGACGGCAGCTTACTCAAAACAGGGACGATGGTGCAAGGCTTGCGTCAGGAAAGGAGCCGCGATTTCCCAATCGCGACTGCAATGGCTGAGCCCGCCCGGGATGTTTCGCTTGCGAGGGCGCGATTTGGAAATCGCGGTTCCTTTCCTGAATCCATCACTTTCGCCAGATCCAACGCATCGCTTCCGGCAAGATGGCGCCCATCTGTTTGCCGTTGTGGCCGCCCTCGCCCCAGACGTATTTGTAATCGTATTTCTTGAACTTCAATGCCGCTTCCATGGCCATGTTTCCCAGAGGCCAATTGCCGTGTTCATTGTCTAGGTCGTTGATCCCATCCTGGAAAAAACCACGAATGGGTTTGTTTTCGGTTTTCCGGATCATGCCGGGATAGGCATCGCCACCCCGGATGTTGGTGAACGATCCGATGGATGAAACCACTTTTCGGAACGCATCGGGACGCTGCCACGCGACCGTCCACGCACAGATACCCCCGGAGCTGGCACCGCAGATGGCGCGCTTTTCCGGGTCTT
>JBIIFS010000063.1:0-10171 GCA_044237185.1 Luteolibacter sp. | reverse complement strand
ATGCCGAGGTCGTGCAAATCCATGTGGACGACAAGTCGACAAAACCAGCTCTTCCGATTTTCGGTTTTCCGGATTACGCAGCAGGTTACGACGTGGTAATCCACGATGAATGCGCCGCTGGCATTGTCGACCCCGCCATCATCGCTGGTGTCCTCAGGCCTCACCTTGACGGAATTCCCGCTGTGAACCTGCACTGCGCGATGCACAGCTACCGTTTCGGCGATTTCAAGCAGAAGGTCGAGCCGTCCGCAGACAACGGCAAGTGGTTTGAATATATTGGCCTACAGAGCACCGGGCATGGTCCGCAACTGCCGATAGACATCGCTTTCGTTGACAAGGAGCACCCGGTCACTAAGACCCTTGCTGACTGGACGACCCTCAAGGAGGAACTCTATAACAACATCGCCGTGCATGAAGGAGCGCATGTTCTCGCCAAAGGCAAACAAGGCAAAGAAGATGCGGTTGTTGTCTGGACCAATCTTTATGGGCCGAAAAAGACCCGTGTCTTCAGCACGACAATCGGTCACAACAACGAGACCGTCGGTGATGCCCGTTATCTTGATCTCGTCACCCGTGGCATTCTTTGGGCATGCGGAAAAATCGATGACAAGGGCAACGTGGCAGAAGGCTACGGGCCAGTGAAGTCGGCTAAATAATTTCACCAATCCATTCAATAGGGCGCGATCGCAGTTTGCGGTCGCGCTCTTTTGTATCCGGCACATGGCAAAAATCTTTTCCGTGTCGGAGGAAAATCAGATGGTCTATGCTTGATCGTTGATTTGCATGGCAGCGCGCATGTAAGGAAGAGGATCGGTTCCCGGGAACCAATGTTGGAAGGCGAGTGCGCCCTGATGGAGCAGCAGGCTCAGTCCATTATCGGTTCTGCAGCCGACTTTGCGGGCACTGCCAAGGAAGCGGGTTTCTGCGGGTTTGTATATGGTATCGTAAGCGCAATGGCGGCTTAAAAAGCATTCATCTGGAATGACTTTCGCATCATCGGCTTTGAGTCCAAGTGAACTGGTTTGAACGAGAAGATCCGCCTCGTGACAGAAATGTTTTAAGTCAGGATCGGTCAGTGTCAGAGTCCGGATTTCAGTGGCGGGTGAAAGGATTCTGAGTCGTTCGGCGAGCGCTTCGATTTTATCCAGACTCCGATTAACCAGAGTGAGCTTAGCGGGTTTTTGCAGGCAGCATTGGGTAGCGATGGCTTGTCCGGCGCCACCACCCGCGCCAAGGATGAGAGTGTGCGCTTGACTGACCTGGATGGCGAAAGCTTCTTCAATGGCCGCGACAAAACCGGGACCATCGGTATTGTAACCGAAAGTTCCCGTTTCAGAAAAAACCACGGTGTTGACGGAGCCGAGTTGTTTGGCCTGTGGTGATACTTCGGTGCAGCAAGCCATGGCTTCGAACTTATGCGGCACAGTGATGTTGCAGCCGATGAATCCGAGTTCGCGCATCAGATCGAATGCCTCGGATAATGAGCCGGGGGCAACTTCGAGGCGGATATATGCGGCATCGATTTGAAAAGCATCGAGGGCTGGCTGATGCAGCCTAGGTGAAGCTGAGTGGGCGACGGGATAGCCTAGCACAGCGAGGCGTGCGGGCTTTGGTTCAGCGGCAGCTTGAGCTAGATCTGACAAGATATGGACCGGCTTCATATGGGAGTCTTTTTTCACAGGGGGCATGAGGCATGAATACAATCCCGTAGCAGTTTTGCGGGCCATTGACCGGGCGCGGTTTCGGTTTTCCCGATGTAGCCATAATTCAAGACACTGCCGTTTTGTGCGCAAAGCAATCTCGATACGGGCGCCAAAGCCCCCATGCCCATGCTGGCGACGGGAAGACCGAAGTCATGGACCTGGAGATTGGCGAGAATCGGAAGTTCATCGATGCGGTGAATTCGCGCTGCGAATTTGAAGGCGGAGGCTCCGGCTTCTTTGGCGAGTTTGGCTCGAGACATCAGTTCTTCAGGTTCAGGGAGGTGCTCGAAGTTGTGAAACGACGCAATCCATGGAATATGAAGGGTATTCATTTCATCAATCAACTGCGACATTTCCTCAATGCTGGCGACTTCGATATCAATCAAGGCGGCGTCGGTTAAGGCAGATTTTAGGAGATTTTTCCGGAGTTCTGGGCCTAGGTCAAATGGTGAACCCTCCGCGTGGCTTCGGGCGGTGAAAAGCAGAGGAAAACCGAGCAGATGTGCCCAGAGATCCGGACCTTGTCGCGAGAATTCCTGGCTCAATAAATCAAGCCGAATCTCGGCAAGATCACATTCCAGTGCGAGTAATGCGGGGGTCGAGGCTGTCAGGGAATCATGGTCTCCAAAGCTTCCTACCACCAAAGGCTTGGAATTTGGAAATGTAAAATGGGACTCTCTCATGGCTTAAGTGATGTGCAAGCAATGTCAGTTCGTCAATCGCTTGTGCGGATCTTGTTTCGATTTTTCAGCCCCTAACGAAGAATTTCATGCGGATGCATCTTTTCTCTGGTCAACCTAACCGTGAATTCCTTAGTTTCCAATAAATCCAAACATTATGCGTCATTTGCGTTTTTCCTTTTTTTCGTCGTTAGTGGTCTCGGCTTTCTTTGTGTTTTCACAATCCACCGCAAGTGCCCAAGCTTACAAAGTTGAGCCTGCGAAACCGAGTTTTGACGATCTTTCCTCTCCCGACTTCAATGTTGGCAAGCAAAAGGATTTCAAGCCCAAGGACTGGCTTGAGATTGAATCCTCTTTCAAAGTTCAAATGTCACCCGAATCACCCTCGAAGACCGCGGAACGAGTGATGCTCAAATGGTATGTTGCGGTTGAACATCCTGACAAAAAAGGAGCTTACTTGCTGCTCACCAAAGAAATCACTCATGTCAACGTGCCATTGAACGAGGATATTTTTTCTTCGGTTTATCTCTCCCCGGCATCCATCAAGCGAATTACAGGTAGGGAGCGCGCAGGTAAGAGCGTCGTATACCTTGTCGGCTATGAAGTCTTGATCAATGGCGAAAAAGTCGCGCAGGAAAGCAGCAAGGGTCAAACAGGTTGGTGGAACACGGCCTCCGACAAGATTTCACGCAGTGATACGGTGCCTCTTCTGAACAAGGCTGAGACACCTTTTGCGAGCATGTGGTGGGATCGCTACGCTGAAATCCTTGTGGAACGCCGCTAATTTTCGACCATCTTTTCATTTCAACCGATTTACAAGATCCATCGCCCCTATAATCCATGGCTGATTCTCCGACTACCGTAGCTTTGAACATTGGTTCACAACGTATCAGCGTCGCCGTTTTTGAAACTTCGAAACAAGGTGATCTGATTCTGAAAGGATACGAATCCGAGACGATTGTCACTGATCCGGCTTTCGAGGCATCGCGGGAAATTCAGATTCTGGTCGCACTGAAGGACATCGTTGAGCGTCTTGATATCGCCAAACTGAAAGTCCGATACGCCATTTCCGCGCAGGCCGCGTTCATTCGTTTTGTGAAATTGCCATCCATTCAGGATGATAATATCGAGCAACTCGTTACATTTGAAGCTCGGCAACATGTGCCTTCCCCGCTGAATGAGGTGATTTGGGATTACGAGTTGATTGAGGGTGGAGCGGAAAAAGAAGCCATCATTGTTGCGATCAAAAGCGATGCGCTTGAGGAAATCAACGACATGGTCATCTCTTCGGGATTGATCACCGCCGAGGTAGATGTGGCGCCCATGGCACTCTACAATGCCTACCTCGCTTCATACGGCGCGACTGATGAGCCGGTTTTGATTGTCGATATTGGCGCGAAGACCAGCAGTTTGCTTTATGTCGAAGGCAAACGATTTTTTACCCGCAGCGTCCAGATTGGCGGTGCCTCAATTACCACGGCAATCGCCAAGGAGTATAAGGTTTCATTCGCGGAAGCCGAGTATCAAAAAATTCACAACGGACTCGTGGCACTGGGCGGCGGACACACCGAAAGCTTGGATGAATCCGTGGCAGCTTTGGCCATGGTCATTCGCAATGCGCTGACTCGGTTGACATCGGATATCGCCCGCACCACGAATTATTATCGCAGCCAACACAACGGAAGCACTCCCAAAAAAATCTTGTTGGCCGGCGGTGGTGCAAATCTACCCTACACCTTGGAATTTCTTCATGAGAAACTCGGACTGCCGGTGGAGTTTTTTAACCCACTCGCTCATGTCGCGGTTACCAAGGATGTGGATTCCGAGGCTCTGCAACAACAAGCCCACATGATGGGTGAACTGATCGGTCTGGGACTCAGGGGTATAGGCAAATCATCGATCAATATCGATCTTGTTCCAACGGCGGTGGAGCAGATTCGTAATGCGAATCGCCGCAAGCCTTTTCTGATTGCTGCCTCAGTAATTTTGGTGATTGGATTTTCCGTTTGGGCCTTGCTCATGCAGCTCTCAGCGGCAAAAGGGGCCGATAAGTTGCGAACCATGACCGATGTGAGGGATGACCTTGCACCTGAAGCCGCAAAAATCCGCTCCCTGCTGAAAAAAGAAGAAGCTCTCAACAAGATCGCAACCGCCTACACGGATATCCAGAACGATCAGACTTATTGGTTCGATTTGTTGGCTGAGGTTCGCGAAGCCTTTGCGAGCGATTCAGTCTGGCTGACCGAGTTGAGTCCGGTTTATGGCTTTGATCCGATTCCATCTCAAGATCCCGGTGCACAGGCGACTATGCCGCAACAGGTGATCCCATCGAATTTTGCCAGTCAATCCGCTGGCGTTGAGAGCTTGATCAGCAATCCTCCGGCAGTGGCCGAGGAGAAGGCAAAAAAGAAAGCCAAGATCAAAAAAACAGCAGCCGCACCTGAAAATGTTGCCAATGCGGTTTTGATCCGTGGCTTCTGGCGTGAAAATCCGCGCAGCCAGAATGTGGTTTCGGATTTGCTCAAGAACCTGCGTGAGAATAGCACCATGTTCAAATTTACCGTGCCTGATCCCAACAGCAAGCCGAACAACAAAAAGAAAGATAGAACAAAAGAAATCGTACTCAGTGACGAACAGCTTTTGAAGCCCTCTGCTTCAGGTGGGGAAAATGATCTCGGTTTCCCTTTCGAATTGACTCTGCCGCTCGCAAAACCCGCAGCAGTTAAGTAGTTGTAACTCTCAGAATTTTCCCCAGTCACCATGAATTGGATTAAACAGAACCCGTTTCTCTCAGGCCTCATCGGAGGCTCGCTTGTCCTTTGCGGACTACTGACGGCTGTCGCCATCAAAGGCCTATTAAAATATCAGGATGCCAAAAGCCGTTTTGAAGATGCTTTCATGGAGGTGACACAGTCGGAAAAGCTTCCGCTTTATCCCATATCTCAAAACCGTCAGGCCAAGATTAAAGCCCTTGATGACTATGGCCAGTCGGTTGAAAAACTCCGCGAATTTTATTCCAAGTATCAACTCGACCCAAACTCCAAAATCACCACCCAGCAATTTACGGATCATCTCAAGGCGGCGAATGAAGAAGTGGTGAAAACATTCAAGGCGGCGGATATCAAACTTCCAGATAATTTTTTCATGGGATTTGAAGCGTATAACGGCCAACTTGCAAAATCAGGTTCCACTGCAATTCTCGACTACCAACTCGACGCGGTTAGGCATTTACTGTTAGGGATGGCCGAGGCTCGTCCTAAAGAGCTGATCCGTTTTTATAGGACAAAAATAACCGAGGAAGACGATGGGGTTTACGAGCCATTTGAAAATGATGTCTCCAGAAAGTTCGGTTACGAAATCGTCTTTAAAGGTTCGGAGGCCTCGGTGCGTGATTTTATCAACAGGTTAGGCAACAGAGAGTCGTGTTGTTATGTGATTCGATCCATGCGTATCAACAATGAAAAGGATACCCCGCCCAGAATCTCTGATGCGAAATTTGAAAAGGCCCCAACAGCCGATACTGATCCAGGAAATCCTTTTGGAGCCGCATTTTTCGAGGAAGCGCCTCCAGAGCCAGTACCCCCAGACGGCGTGACGGCGCCGGGAGGAGTAGCTCAAGGAGCGGTATCTCAAGGAGCGGCAACTCAAGCAGGTGTTGCGGCTAAGAAGTCATCTCCTCAGCCCCCCGTACTCGACTCGTCGAGAATTCTTACACAGGTTCTCGGCAACGAAGAATTGCAGGTATTCATCAGGTTTGACATCTTACTCTTCTTTCCAACAAAAGAGATAACCAAACCCTAAGTTCAAATTTGTCATCATGTCTTGGATTTCCGATCACTATGAAAAAGCCGCTCTTGGCGGAACACTGCTGATTGCTGTGGCTTTGAGTTACTCTGGGCTGCAGGGAAAAAATGCAGTGGAGAAAGATTTCAGTTCTGAAATCACAGGACGGGGATCAAATGAAGCTTCTGTTGAATACGGGGACCAAGTCGCAACGGCAATCGCCTCATTGCAGCTCAAACTGCAATGGACCAAAGCGGAGGTCAACGCAAGGTCCGTTGATTTGTTTACAGGTGTTTCGCTTTTTGTTGATAAAAACAACCCCAAACGGCCCGTCGATTTGCCAAATAGCCCGGACGTTCATCCTCCCATTCCGAACCAATGGTGGATTGATTATCGGATTGATCCGGGATACGGCGATTCACCTCAACGCGATGAGGACGCGGACGGCTTCAGTAATATTGAGGAATTCAATGCCAAGACAGATCCTGCGGATAATCGTTCCCATCCAGACTTGATACAAAAACTCGTGTATATAAGTAGAGAATCGATTGAGTGGATACTGCGTCCCAGTGGATTTCCCACTGCTGCGGATTCCCGCATGAATTTCGAATACAATGATACGCAGAAAAAAAGAAACAAGACAGATGCCGCGGCACCGATTGAAAAGGGAGGATTGTTTTTCTTAAACGGCGATGCGAAAGGGCGTTTCAAATACCTTGGATTTGAACAACTGGCTGAGACGGACGTGCCGGTAGAGATGATTAGGATCGAGGATCTGAAACCCAATAAAAAGGGTATTGTCTATGAGATTCCTGCGAATTTCAGGAGAGCTGATACCCGTAAGTTTTCAAAATTTGATCTCACAGCGACCTTGTCATTGGAAGCGCTTGGCTTACAGGGTCAGAAATTCAAAGTTGAGGAACTTACGGACTTTGCTTTGCCAGAGGGCGCTGAGAAAAAACGCTACCGCCTACTGGAGGTGAATCCTGATAAAATTGTGGTTCGCCAAACCCTTGATGATGGCACTGCCCAACTTCACGAAATTTTCAAGAAGCCATAATTCATGGCTGTCAACACTTGAAATATCAACATTTCCCTAAAAAAGCACTTTCCAAATCTCCAGATTATCTCCAGAAACTTCTCGTTCACTATGCAAAAAAAACCATCGTATAGCTCAAGTCCAACTGCGGTATCCCTCATGCTGCTAGCTGCGACCATGCCCTTTAACATCTCGTCTGCCCAATCCGGTAATCCAGGCTCAAATAAAAGTAGCCTTGCTCAGCGTGAAATCATTCGCAGAACTCAGTCTGTTGTTGAGGCAGACCGTCTCTTCAATGAAGGTCGGGAGGCTTATGCGAAGCAGGATTTCCAGAAAGCGGTAGACAATTACAAACAAGCTATGGGGAATGTGAAGGATGTCCCTGCGCTGGTTGACAGGCATCAGAATTACACCCAACATTTGGCTGATGCCAGCGTGGCGCTCGCGCAACAACAACGCAAGGTCGGCAAATATGATGAGGCACGTCAGCTGCTCGAAGGGGTGCTCTCGCCTGATGTTGATCCTGACAATGCCATTGCCAAAACTGAATTAGGCTATTTGGAAGATCCGATACGGACCAATCCGGTTCTTACCCACGATCACGTCAAAAAGGTCGATCAAGTTCGTCGTAAGCTCTATACGGCTCAGGGCTACTTCGATCTTGGTAAATATAATGAAGCCAAAAAGGAGTATGAGGATGTCATCCGTATTGACCCTTTTAACGAAGCAGCTCGCCGGGGCATGGAAAAAATTGCCAGTGCAAAAAGTGATTACTACCGCGCGGCCTATGACCACACACGCGCCGAACTCTTGATGCAGGTTGATGAGGCGTGGGAATTATCAGTGCCGGCAGATGTTCCTACGGTTCCCACGGATACGACAGGCGGTAAAAGACCTTCCGACGGCGTCGCAGCCATCACGGACAAGCTCCGCACCATCATTATTCCAAGAATCGACTTCGAAGATCGAACGGTTGAGGAAGCCATCGATTATCTTCGCCTGCGTGCAGCTGAACTTGATCCTACCGAACTCGACCCTGCGAAAAAAGGTGTGAACTTGGTGATTCGTCGTCCAGCTACCAGCTCGATTGGTGGCGGAGAAACTGAGGGTGGTGGTGACGCTCTGTTGGGTGCGGCTGGAGATTTGGGCTCCCAGCGCATTGATGAACTTCGTCTCCGCAATGTTCCTCTGGCAGTTGCGCTGAAATACATTTGTGATAAAACCAAGTTGCGTTACAAAGTTGATGACTTTGCGGTAACTCTCGTTCCAATCACTGAAGAAGGGGATGACATGTTTACCCGCACTTTCCGTGTTCCACCGGATTTCGTGACTCAGCTCAATTCAGGTAATGCAGAAGGTGCTGCACCTGTCGATGATCCGTTTGCAGCGGCGGGTGGTGCCGGTGCTGCAAATGCAAGCCTCGCGGCCCGTCCTCCCATCATTGAGCTACTCAAACGTAACGGGATCAATTTTGCAGATGGCAGTGCCGCAACCTTGGGTGGATCCGGAAGTTTGCTGATCACCAATACTGCAGCTGAGCTTGATAAAGTCGAGCAGTTGGTTGATCTCTACCAAGGTCAACAGCCCAAACAGGTGAAAATCAGCACCAAGTTTGTTGAAGTCACTCAGGAAAATAGTGATGAACTCGGTTTCGACTGGGTCTTCAGTCCGATTGGTGGCAGCGGTGGGAATATTTTTGGAACGGCTGGAACTCTGGGAAATGGAGTTGCACGGACTGCCGCGGATTTCGTCAATCCAGTCGATGGAACTCTTATTCCAGGTATTCCAACATCCCCTTCTGCAAACGTTTCTAATACTCCGACCAGCGGTCTCAGAAGTGGCGACTATGCAATCAACCGTAACAGCATTGATTCGATTTTGAACAATCCCAACCGCACAGCCCAAAACCCCAAAGTTGCTCCCGGCATCCTAGGTGTGACAGGCTTGTTCTCTGATGGTCAGATTCAGATGATCATGCGTGGTCTCGCTCAGAAAAAAGGCAGTGATCTGATGACCGCACCTTCCGTTACAGCGCGCTCAGGTCAAAAAGCGTTAATCGAGGTGATTCGTGAATTCATTTATCCAACCGAATACGAACCCCCGGAGATTCCTCAGAACATCGGTGGTGGCGGTGGTGGCGGTGGTGTTAATAATAACGGCGGCGGCGGTGTTCCTGCGAATATTCCGGTCACTCCTGCCACTCCTACCTCATGGGAAACTCGAAACACCGGCGTCACCCTCGAGATTGAACCCACCATTGGTGAGAACGATTATGTGATCGATGTCCGTTTCCTTCCGCAAATTGTCGAGTTTGAAGGTTTCATCAATTACGGCAGTCCGGTGCTTGCACCATCCGTGGATGCCGATGGAAATCCACTCACATTGGTGGTTACGGAAAACCGCATCGAGATGCCGGTTTTCTCGAAACGAAGTGTGGATACCTCACTTGCCATTTACGATGGCTACACCGTGGCGGTAGGGGGGTTGATGCGTGAGGATGTCCAGATTGTTGAAGATCGAGTGCCTATTCTTGGAGATATTCCGGTTATTGGGCGATTGTTCCAGAGTGAGGCGGAAAACCGTATCAAGAGCAACCTTATCATCTTTGTGACAGCTGAGATCATCGACGCAACCGGTAAACGCCTGCGCGGTGAAGAAGCCTCCAACGTTCCTATGGAAACGATCGAGAATGTGAGTCCTTTGACTCCTGATGGAACTGTGCTGCCTCCGATTCAAGGTGATGGCCTCCCCATCGAATAACTGACAAGATATCATAAAAGGGCGAGAGGTGACTCTCGCCCTTTTGTATTTTCTGGCTGGATCGTTGTGATATGCGGCCGAGTTCGAGAATTTGAACCTCTATAATATCTTTCAATAGCGCTTGGGCGTATGTGGGCTAGGGGGGGTGTTGCTCAAAAAACGAGCTCTATGTGTGTAAATGAAGTCTTGCCAAAATGCATATCTTC
>JBIIFS010000186.1:0-2720 GCA_044237185.1 Luteolibacter sp. | reverse complement strand
GATATTTCATCTCGCGGGTTTATTACAGATTCCCTGAGCAATTCACAATCTTTCTTATCCTGCATGGTCAGCCATCGAAATTGGATCGAGAGCGGCACTGAGCTGCTCTGCCGTGATACCGAGTGAGACGAGCTTCTCCGTGCAGAGGCCGTGGATGGTTTTCCCTGTCGTTTCCGCCTCTTTCGCAATAGCTGCTGCTTGGTCGTAGCCAATCAAGGGAACCAAGGAAGTAACCATGGAAAAGGATTGCCCGACGAGTTCCTCGCAACGCGCGCGATTCGCCGTGATACCGGAGACGCATTTTTCTGCAAATGTTTTGGCGCCATTGGCGAGGAGCCCAACCGACTCCAAGATCGTTTGGCCCATGAGAGGCATGAAGGTGTTGAGCTCCAGATGACCGTTCGCTCCGCAAAACGTCATGGTGGTTTGATTTCCAAAAACGCGCGCCGCGACCATGGTCAACGCTTCACACAGAACCGGGTTCACTTTTCCCGGCATGATGGATGATCCAGGTTGGATGGAGGGAAGATGGATTTCACCCAAAGCACCACGCGGGCCGGAAGCCAGAAGCCGGATGTCGTTGGCGATTTTGAAAAGTGAGGTCGCGATGACGTTGAGCTGCCCGTGCGCCTCGACCAGAGCATCGCGCGCGGCTTGGGCCTCGAAAGGATTTTCCGCACGGCGAAAAAGGAATCCCGTACGCTCATTGAGCAAGGCGATCGCAGTCTTGGCAAAATCCGGATGAGCGTTCAAGCCGGTACCAATCGCAGTGCCGCCAAGCGGGATTTCCAATAGCGCCGTGATCGCTTTGTGACATCGGTCAATCCCCCGCTCCGACTGCTTTGCATATCCCGAAAATTCGTGACCAAGCCGCATGGGAACGGCATCCATCAAATGCGTACGGCCGATTTTCAAGACATCATGAAACTCGAATGATTTTTGCGAAATCGATTTTTCCAAATACTCAAGAGCCGGAATCAGAGCATCCCGAAGTTGCAAACACATCGCAATGTGAATCGCTGTCGGAAACGTGTCATTAGAAGATTGTCCGAGATTGACGTGGTTGTTCGGATGGACGTTCGCCCCGCGCTGGCGGCAGAGGGTGACGATCACCTCATTCGCATTCATGTTGGTCGAAGTGCCGGAACCCGTCTGAAACACATCGACAGGAAAATGCTTATCGTGTTTCCCCTCAGCGACTTCACGGGCCGCCGCGGCAATGGCACTTGCAAGCGCCGGATCGAGCACGCCGATCCCCTCATTGGCGAGAGCCGCGGCCTCTTTGATCAACCCATACGCATGGATCAACGCGGGATGCATTGCCTGACCAGAGATCGCGAAATTCTCCACCGCGCGCTGAGTGGAAGCCCCGTAGAGCGCATCGGCGGGAACATTCAATTCGCCCAAGGAATCGCCTTCTGTGCGGGTTTTCTGCATCATTTAATCAACAACAGAATCCACTTCGCTGCAATCCGTAACTATGCGGCTTGTTTGTCAGAAAATCAGAATTAAAATGGCAGCATCATGAGTGATCCTGAAACACCAACGATGGCAAGTTTTCCTAAAATCCCTGACGGAGCAAAGATTGCCACTTTGGGCGCGGGATGTTTCTGGTGCGTGGAAGCCGCTTACAATCAGATCGATGGCGTATACTCCGCAATTTCGGGTTACATGGGAGGCGAATCCTCAAACCCGACTTATGAACAGATTTGCGAAGGGAAAACCGGGCATGCGGAAGTGGTGCAGGTGGTGTTTGATCCTGCGAAAATCGATTACGAAACCATTCTCGCATGGTTTTGGGATCTGCATGACCCCACGCAACTCAACCGCCAGGGCAATGATGTCGGCACACAATACCGCTCGGTGATTTTTTACGAAAATGACGAGCAAAAAAAGATAGCGGAACAATCCAAGTCAGCAGCTCAGGAAAATTTCGATCAACCGATTGTCACCGAAATTGTAGCGGCGATGACATTTTTCCCTGCGGAAAACTATCATCAGAAATACTATTTCCAGAATAAGACACGGAACAGCTATTGCCAATACGTCGTCGAGCCGAAGCTGAAAAAGCTGAAGCTGAATCATTAAATGATTTCCAAAAGGTAGGGCGCTTTTGATAAAAGCGCCGCATGGAATAAGGAGGAATTTAATGGATTATAATCGATCCATAGACGTTTCGCTGCGCGCCCTACCTTTCACACAGGAACAACAAAGCACTCGGCATCGATTTCCAGTTTTTCCGACCAAGGAATCCCGAGCGGCATCAACCGGCCGTTTTCGACATACCAGCCAGGCAGAAGTTTTCCAAACGATCCTGATTTGTGACCGGCTTGGAAAAAGCTATCCGCCGTTGGCAATGCCGGATGCGGCATGGACATGGAAAGCACTTGCCCATTCCATGCGAGGCAGGGCAAGTGCGCGATTCCAGCAGCTTCTAACAACTCATTGGCATTCTTGCTGAAATCAAAAAACCGGCACTCGCCATTGAACGGCGGCGCTTGTTCAATTTGCTCTCTCAATCCGGCAGCTCCGAGCCATACCGCTCCATCGCGCGCTGCGAAATCCTTCTCAATCATGATGCTTCCGCCAGTTGATCTGGCGAAAGCTTCCAGCACGGGGCGGATCGCATCGATCTCCGGATCGCGCTCCAACATGTAGAGAGTTACCCGTCGCGGCAGCGCATTAAAATGCTTGAGTTGGTGGACGTTGCGGCGCTGAGC
>JBIIFS010000185.1:0-2725 GCA_044237185.1 Luteolibacter sp. | reverse complement strand
TTGAGAACCACGATTTTAACCGGCAATTTATGGATCGCGGCGGTGGCGAGCTCGAACAAAGTCATTTGGAAACCGCCGTCACCGGAAATGGAGATGACGGTTTTTTTCGGATGCGCGAGTTGGGCTCCGATCGCGGCCGGGAAGCCGAAGCCCATCGTTCCGGCACCACCGGAGGAGAGCCAATGATAGGACTCGTGGTTTTTGTAAAACTGCGCCGCCCACATTTGATGCTGGCCTACGTCCGTGGAGACGATCGCATCACCTTTGGTAAGGTGATAGAGCTCGTCGATCACCTGCTGCATGCGCAGGCCGCCTTGTTTCTTGTAGGTCAGCGGATATTTTTTGCGATAGCCATCGAGCTTGGCATTCCATTCCGGGTGTTTCTGAGGTGCGATCTTTTCATTGATTTCAGCCAGTGCCGCACGCGCATCGCCGACAATCATGACGTCCGGCCGAATCATTTTTCCAGCTTCCGCGGGATCGATATCAATGTGAATGATCTTCGCGTCTTTGCAGAATTTCGATGGCTGGCCGATAATGCGGTCATCGAAACGAGAGCCGACATTGATGAGCAGATCGCATTCGATCATTGCCTTGTTGGCATAGGCGGTGCCGTGCATTCCCAGCATACCAAGGGAAAGCGGATGGTTTTCTGGGAAAACACCTTTGCCGAGCAAGGTGGATGTCACTGGGCAGTCGAGCGTCTCCGCGAGATGCATGAGCTCCTTGTCAGCACGCGCGATCATGCAACCTTGACCCGCCAAAATGACCGGACGTTGCGCTTTGGCGATCAATGCCGCCGCTTCCCTGATTCCTTTCGGGCAGATATCAAAGTTCGAGCTCGGATCATAGCCCGGAAGGCTGATCTTCGGATTCATATCCCCCGTAAACGGTCCTTGGGAAATGTCTTTTGGAATGTCAATCAGCACAGGGCCGGGACGTCCGGTTGTCGCAATATGATAAGCTTCGCGTGCGATTTTTGGCAGCAGGTTGGTGTCTTTCACCAACCAGTTGTGCTTCACTACCGGAATGGTGATGCCGAAAATGTCGGCTTCTTGGAAAGCGTCTTTACCCAACATCCATGTCACGGTCTGGCCACAGATCACGATCATCGGCACGGAATCCATCATCGCGGTCATCAGGCCTGTCACCGTATTTCCAGCTCCCGGTCCGGAAGTCACCAAAACCGCCGCCGGTTTACCCGTGGCACGCGCATAACCATCGGCCATGTGAACGGCACCTTGCTCATGACGGACAAGAATGAATTTCATCTTGGTCTTGATGGTTTCAAGAGCATCGAAGATGGGAATGGCCGCACCGCCGGAATAACCGAAGATGTATTCGATGCCGAGATCGTCGAGCGTTTTGATAAGGGCTTGCGCACCGTCGAGTTGTTGCTTGCTCATAAAATTGGAATTGGAAGGGGAAGTTGGATGAATTTCCATAAATATACAATCGAAAATTGAAGAATTTTTCGTAAATCAGGGAAATTAACGATCTTAATTACTGTAAAATCGCAAACTTTTGGCAAAATGATGCATTTTCAGCCGCAGGCCCTGGAAAGCTGCGGTCATACGCAGCTTTCGAAGTGGATGAGTTCAATTCGGGTGAGTTGGCATTTAGACCGGTTGCTATAAACGGGCGTTACTCTAAAAGCCGGGTATGATTCCAACAGTCCGGAGCCTGCGGTGTATCCGTGTTGCGTTAGGCATATTTCTGCACTACCAGTGCGGCGAATGATACAGTTTTCCTTATTTCAGATTCCGATTCGCGTACTCCCGTGGTTTTGGATCACCTTGGCTTTGATCGGTGGGGCGCTTCGCGCGGACTCCAAACAAGCACTATTTGGCATGCTGCTGTTCATGTTGGCAGGATTTATTTCCATCCTTGTCCATGAGCTCGGCCATGCGCTGATGGCAAAACATTTTGGAAAGCGAGTGGAGATCGTGTTGCAAGCTTTTGGCGGTTATGCGGCTTACAGCGGTGGCGGACGTTTGAGTAAAATGCAGACTTTGGCGATCACGGCCGCCGGTCCGGCGATACAGATCTTGTTGGGTGTTGGAGTATGGTTGGTGACCGAGCATCTGGTAGACCTCAGTGAACATGGACGATATTTTTTCACCATCCTCTACCTCATCAGCTTTATGTGGGCGCTGCTCAATCTTTTGCCTGTGCTGCCTTTGGATGGGGGACGGTTGCTGGAAACCATCCTTGGCCCGGAGCGAATCCGCCTAACGCTTCAGATTTCCATGGTCGTTGCCGTATCAATCGCAGTTCTGGCTCTGACGTTCAAACTCGGCATACTTCTGCCCATTTTCATGGGGATGATGGCCTACGAATCCTATAAAGCGCTCAAACAAATCTCCTAAAGATGCAATGGACGCTTTGAGCGTATTTTTCACTAGGCTCCATCGAGGCCGGTGAACTGATCTTTACCGGCGAGGTCTGCTAGGGTTCCGGCAATAGGTCTAGCTTGCAGTGATCTCGGAGTTGGCGGATTGCACGACTTTGCAATCTTACGAGAGTCACAGTCGTTTCACCCTAGGAGTGATGGCGGTATATTTCGCGACGCTAGCACCTTATCCACGCGAGTGCTGTCCATATCTACCACCTCGAACATCCACTCTCCAGTGGTGATCCGGTCGGTTTCCGCAGGCACACGGCCAAGCTCATTCATGAACCATCCGGAAACAGTCTGGAAATCATCCCCGCCGCCTTCGGGCAT
>JBIIFS010000184.1:0-2748 GCA_044237185.1 Luteolibacter sp. | reverse complement strand
GATCTTGGAGGTTGGAGGAAAAAGCTTTGATACCTATCGCCTGAAATTGCTACGACCGCTAGGTGCCTTGTTGGCGGGACGCAAATCGAAAGAACGCAAACTGCTCGAGCAACTCTTCGCGCCTATGGACGCTGAATGGAAATGGCTTTCGGTGAAAATCCCCGAAGTCGCAAGTGGACTAGGAATCCCCCCCGATACCCTGCGCGAGCTCATTTCCGAACTGGAAAACGGCGGCGATATCGCTTTGAAAAAATCCGGTTGGCGGCAGGCATATCGGCTCAAAAAAATCGATACCGATCCGAAATCCATTTCCGCAGCGATGGCAGAAAAACTCCAGGAACGTGAGACCCGCGAGCTCGCCCGGCTCGACCAAGTGCTTGCGCTGGCTCAGACGAAACGCTGCCTCACGCAAACCTTGCTCGCTCATTTCGGAGAGAAAATGGACGAACCGTGCGGGCATTGTGATCGCTGTCGTGAAATCGCTCCCGTGAAACTCAAGCGCACCAAGCCACGCAAAATTTCCACCTCTGAGCACGCACAGATCCTTTCCCTCTTGGAAGAAAAACACGCCGCACTCGGCACTCCGCGCCAACTCGCCCGTTTCCTCTGCGGCATGTCCAGCCCCGCCAGCATGCGCGCCAGGCTCTACCGAAACGATAGCTACGGCCTCCTCTCCGACCTCCCCTTCGCCGAGGTAGAGATTTTCGCCGAGAGCTTGTTTTGATTGATTGTGACTAATCACGAGAGCTGGACATATAGGATTGAGGGATTTCTACCGCGAATGAACGCGAATGGACGCTAATTCTAGAGAATTTTTATCATTTTCACCCATGCTTACCACGCCGATACCTTTCTTGAAACAATGTGGTGCCGGAAAATCATCTTATTCGCGTCCATTCGCGTTCATTCGCGGTTAACCCACAGAATTTCCAAGAAGACTTGTTTTGATTGCGGGTAGCTCCTTGCTGCTTCATTTTCCATCCATGTGGATTTCCAAATTTGATTTCGAAGATATCCGTTACGAGACCAGCGAAGACGGTGCGATCGCCAAGATCACCATCAACCGCCCCGAGGTGCGCAACGCATTCCGCCCCAAAACTGTCACCGAAATGCTCCGCGCCTTCGATATGGCTCACGATGACCCACAGGTCGGTGTGATCATTCTCACCGGGGAAGGAGATCTCGCATTCTGCTCCGGCGGAGATCAACGCGTGCGCGGTCATGCGGGCTACATCGGAGGCGATGGCATCCCGCGTCTCAACGTCCTGGATCTCCAGAAGAAAATCCGCTCGTTGCCCAAGCCAGTGATCGCGATGGTCGCCGGCTACGCCATCGGTGGCGGCCACGTCCTGCACATCGTTTGTGATCTCACCATCGCCGCCGATAACGCCCGCTTCGGTCAGACCGGCCCGAAAGTCGGAAGCTTCGATGGTGGACTCGGCTCCAGTTACCTCGCCCGCATCGTCGGTCAAAAAAAGGCACGGGAAATTTGGTATCTCTGCCGCCAATACGATGCCCAGCAAGCCCTCGACATGGGTTTGGTCAACACCGTTGTCCCACTCGCCGAACTCGAATCCGAGACGGTAAAATGGTGCCGTGAAATGCTCGCTCATTCCCCTCTCGCCCTGCGCTGCTTGAAATCCGCGCTCAACGCCGACTGCGATGGCCAAATGGGTCTGTTAGATTTAGCGGGAAATGCCACTCTTCTCTACTACATGTCCGAGGAGGGCAAAGAAGGCAAAGAAGCGTTCCTCGAAAAACGCCAGCCGGATTTTTCAAAGTTTCCGAGAGTGCCTTGAGTCTTTCGAAAATATGTTTCAGGAAATAGAACCCTTTTTTACAGGGAGAGAAGAGGTAAGGGAGGACGGGGAGGTATGGGATTAATTAGATGAATTACGTCTTTGGGTCATTTTAATCATTTGTCATTTAAATCCTAAACTATATCGTTAGCATTTCATGCTTATGGGCATAAGCCGACAAGAGTATCTGGCCACGATACAGTCCCGACTGAGGGATAACCCCATCGTCGCCTTGCCCGGGCCACGGCAAGTAGGGAAAACGACTTTGGCACGGATGTTGGCCGAAGCGATGCCAGATCAAGTGATCCATCACTTTGACCTAGAATCGCACGCAGATCTGGCGCGTCTGAGTAACCCTGAGTTGGCGCTCTCTCAGCTGCGTGGCTTGATCATTTTGGACGAGATTCAGCGGATGCCTGAATTGTATCCTGTTTTGCGAGTGCTGACGGATCGACCAGAGCTTCCGGCACGCTTTCTGGTTCTGGGTAGCGCCTCGTCCGACATGGTTCAAGGCGCAAGCGAGACTCTGGCAGGACGGATCTCGTTCATCGATATCACCGGGTTTTCGCTCTTGGAAGTCGGCACCGAGCATCTCGCGAGACATTGGTGGCGCGGTGGATTTCCACGTGCGTATCTGGCGAGGAATGAGATGGAGAAACGTCAATGGCATGAGGACTTTTTCCGTACATTTCTGGAGCGGGATATCCCGCAGCTGGGAATTCGCATTCCAGCTAACACGTTGCGACGTTTTTGGACCATGCTGGCCCATCACCATGGGCAAATCCTCCAAGTTTCCGAACTGGCACGCTCACTTGGCACAAGCGAGCCAACCGCGCGTCGCTATCTGGATATTCTCTGTGGCACGTATGTGGTGCGACTGTTGCCGCGATGGTTCGTCAATTTGAAAAAACGACAAGTCAAAACGCAAAAGGTTTACATCCGCGATTCC
>JBIIFS010000183.1:0-2765 GCA_044237185.1 Luteolibacter sp. | reverse complement strand
CGTGCTCTGCAAGGCGTTTACATCGGTTGCGTCATGGGCCGCCACGCAGGCTTCCTGACTGCGGCTTCCGCTCTCGCGCAGAAATATTATAACGACGGTCCTCACCTCGTTTACCTTCCCGAACGCCACTTTACCACCGAACAGCTATTGGCAGATGTGGATCGTGTTTATTCGAAATACGGCATGTGCACGATCGCCGTTTCAGAGGGTATTTCGGATCCCGATGGGACACCCATGATTGTGAAACTTCTCGGAAAAGAAGAGCGCGACTCCCACGGCAACGTCCAACTCTCCGGAACGGGTGCGCTCGGAGATCTGCTCGCGGATACCATCCGCAACGGTCTGAACATCAAGCGCGTGCGCTCCGATACTTTTGGCTATCTCCAACGCTCTTTCATGGGCATCCAGTCAGATCGTGACGCGCGCGAATCCCGGGAAGTGGGTGAAAAAGCCGTGCAGTTCGCCATGTGGGACAACGTCGATGGCTCGGTTGCGATCAAGCGTCCCGTGCTCGATTACTCGGTCGATTATGAATTGGTAGACATCCGCAAAGTCGCCGGCAAAACCCGACACATGCCGGACAACTTCATCAATGAAGCCGGTAATGGCGTGACTCAGGATTTCATGAACTATTGCCGCCCCTTGCTGGGCTCCAATCTTCCGGAACCGCATCGTCTTCGCGCACCTTCGGTTCCAAAAATTCTCAACCGCTGATCCCGACCAGAGAATCACGCTCAAAACAAAAACCCGTCGGAATACCGGCGGGTTTTTTATTTGAATCAACAAACTGCAAATCTATCCTCCTCGGCTTCTTACTGCGCTGCCGTTTTTGAAACTCTCCGCTGCTTTTCAACCATCAGATTCTATGGATATGCCACGCTCCAGTGGCCAGTTTTTTCAACATATCCCTGTTGCCAAAAATCTTTTCTGAAACGGAGAAAATGAATGTTTTGGATAAAAGCAAAAAAGCCCCCGGCAGCAAGGCAACCGGAGGCTTTTGAAATGTTTGCTCGTAATTGAGGCCGCTGCTTACTCAGCTCCGGGGAGCTGAAATCCTTCCGGAAGCGCAGGTTGCGGCGGAGCATCCTTGATCCCAACCAATTCGATTTCGAAAATCAAGGTCGAGTTCGGGCCGATGTCGACACTCGCGCGGCGCTCGCCGTAGGCCATGCCACTCGGGATATACAGCTTCCATTTCGCACCAACCGGCATCGAGGTCAAAGCTTCGCGGAATCCTTCGACCACCTGAAGTGACATTTCGACCGGCTTACCTTCTTCAGAAGCGTCGAATTGCGTGCCGTCGATTTTGGTGCCTTTGTAATTGACCACGAATAATTTGTTACCCGGCGAACCATCGGTTGGAGCCACATATCTTTCATTTCCACCTTTCGCAAGAACCTCGTATTGCAGGCCACTCTTGTTGGTGGTCACGCCTTCGCGCTTGCCGTTTTTCGCAAGGAACTCAGCACCGGCTTTGGCATTCGCTTCAGCAAGGGACTTTTCACGCGCTTCAATCAATTGGCTCAGACTCATCATTGCTGCCTGTAGTTTCTCGGTATCCATGTCTGGTTTTTTACCTTGAGCTGCCGCCTTGTAGGCTTTCATGAAAACTTCCATGTCAAAGTCTCCCAAGGTCAGGCCATGCACACCGAAGTTCTCAGCGAAAGCACTGCCCGCGCTGTAACCCACCGCATAGGATGAATCGGCTTTGATATCCGCAACAGCCGCGGCCGGAGCTTCTTTAGCAGCCGGTTTCGGTGCTTCTTTCGAGGCCGCTTTCGGTGCTTCTTTCGCCATAATGAACCCACTGGCCGAAAGAGCGATCAGCACTGTCTGCGTGGCACGATTGAATAAGGAATATCTCATAATTTCTTTTAAGTCCGGGAAACGTAGAGTCCTCCCCCAACCATGTCCAGAACGGCTTTTTGAATGGTTATCGGCAAACTCCTGTTCTCGATATTGAAGGTAAATCACTTTACTCGATGCATGAGGCGAAAAAATAGAGACAAAAACACGCAGCGAGTTGATCAGAGTTCTTGCAAATCTACCCATCGAAATTTTGTTGGGGTTTATATTTTGAAATTTAAAGGTTAATCTCGCTGGATATGACCGCACTCTCTCCGGAAAACCTCACCGACCCCTCATCTTCCGACGAGATCCTTGATGCCTTTCTCTCCTATCTGGAGGCGAGCGGAACCACTCCTTACAACCACCAGGAAGAGGCGATCCTCGAACTCTTCGCCGGCAACAATGTCATCCTCAACACCCCCACCGGATCAGGTAAATCCATGGTCGCGCTTGCTCTCCAGTTCCGTGCGATCTGTCAGAAGCGCCGCTGCCACTACACGGTTCCCATCAAAGCCCTTGCCAACGAAAAATTTCTCTCGCTGTGCCATACCTTCGGTCCGGAAAACGTCGGCATGATCACTGGCGATGCCACGGTCAACCCATCCGCACCGGTCATCTGCTGCACCGCGGAAATTCTCGCCAACCTCGCCCTCCGCGATGGCGCCGCCGCAGATATCGACGACATCATTATGGATGAATTCCATTATTACTCTGACCACGAACGCGGTGTCTCATGGCAAGTTCCTCTCCTCACTCTTCCTCATGCCCGATTTCTGTTGATGTCAGCCACCATGGGCGACACCGATTTTTTCCAAAAAGCCATCACCCAACTCACCGCAACCACAACAGTTCTGGTAAAGTCCGAAGACCGACCCGTTCCTCTCGAGTTCGAATACTCCACCACCAACTTGGAAGAA
>JBIIFS010000182.1:0-2810 GCA_044237185.1 Luteolibacter sp. | reverse complement strand
GTGCGATGTGGTAAGAACCAGCGGCCGTAGACCCAAGCCGCGATGGCGATGAGGCAGAGTCCGAAGATGGGAGCGAGCAGATATTCTTGCCCGATGAGGCCCGCGTAAAACCAGAGAAAGTATCCTGCGGAACCGAACAAGAGGAACGACATCGCTTGTTTAAATGATTCCATCCATGCTCCAGGACGAGGCAGGGCTTCGACCAGAGAGGGATAAAAAGATAGGATCAGATAAGGCAGTGCGAGGCCCAATGCCATGGCGGTGAAGCTGAGAAAAAACTGGCCTGACGGAAGAGTCAAAGTCGCACCGATGGCGACACCGAGAAAGGGTCCGGAGCAGGGGGTGGCGACGACGGTTGCGAGCACACCTGAGAAGAATGATCCGAGATGACCGCTCTTGTTTTGGAGTTTACCACCAACAGAAGTTGCGGAAGTTCCCATTTCAAAAAGTCCGAACATATTCAGTCCGAGGATGAACATGAGTAATACGAGGACCACGACAACATTTGGATCCTGGAGTTGGTAGCCCCAACCTTTGAGGGCGGTTCCGTCTCTGATTGCCGCGGCACGTGCGACAAACAGGATGCCGCTCAAGACTCCGAAAGAAGCCAATACGCCGGTTGCGAAACTCATGCCGTGCAGCGCGATCGAGCGGCGTTTTTCACCGGCTTGTTGGACAAAGCCCATGATTTTCAAACCGATTACTGGAAAGACACAGGGCATCAAGTTGAGGATCAGGCCACCAAGAAACATGCCACCAAGAATTTTGAGTAATTCTCCAAGCGAGATACTTTCCGGTGCGGGCTGCGCGATACGGGTTTCCGGAATGATATAATTGGGTAGGCCGACCAGAATGCCGGAAATTGAGTTTCCCTGTGGGATGGGATCGTCCAAAAAATCGGTCTTCTTGCGTTCCAGAGTGAGTAGGAAGCCATCTTCGATCGGGGTGACTTTGCCGCTTTCTGAAAGAGCTTTGAGATAAGGTTCATTCGGAATGAAATCCACAGGACGTGCCGTGATTCCCTTGATTGCCAGTCGAACCGTATCGGGCGAAGCGGTGTCGGGATTTGCCGATCGTGAAATCCCGGATGGCAGGGATTTTGGAATCGATTGGCGCGCGGTTTCAAATAAACCCGTTTGCTCAGGATCGATGACTTTGTTTTTAGAGACGGGCAGGTTGATGGAAAAGCTCGCTTCTTCGTCGATGCAGGAATTGGCGCAAATTTGCCAATTGGCTGTGGCGGAAAACGTGAAGGCGTCACCCTCGCTCAGGGTGGAAGGAGGTGTGATCTCCACCAGAAAAACCGGGCTACCGTTGTAGACAAAGCTTTTTCCGCTGAAGCCCTCCTTCACTTCAGGGACGGGCCATTGGATGACACCTGGTTTCGCTCCATCAGGAAGCTTCCATGTGATCGAGGGCGGCAACTCGACTCCGCCGGACTGCAGGTAATAGCTGTGCCATTCCGCGGGGTGTTCAAGTTTAAGGGCGACCGTGAATGAATCTCCGGGAGCGACTGAAGTTACTTCGGGGATCAAAGTTGCGGTGGATTTCACCTTGTCAGCGGCGGCTGTGCAACAGAGAGCGAGCAGGAAAAACAGGTTACGCATATCTGTATGAAACGATAGGAAGGGAATTCATCCAAATAAATTTTTTCATAGGCAGTATCTTATCGGGACTACGCGTCCATATCTTCCGGTGGTTATTGCGGAAAGGTCTCGATGGGCTATTTCGCGCTGCCAGATATGGACGTCTGAGGACAGACGTCCCTGCCTGAGATAAATCCCTGCCATGAATTCACAGTTGAGCTTTGGGGGATAAAACCTAGAGTCCCACAAGACTATGTTTTCAGCCCTCAGCGACAGCCTCGACAAAACCTTCCGTAACCTACGTGGGGTTGGTAAAATTTCCGAAAAAAACATCACGGATGCCTTGCGTGAAATTCGTATCGCACTCTTGGAGGCGGATGTGGAATTCGGCGTCGCCAAAGAGCTCATCGCTCGGGTTAAAGAGGCGTCGATGGGGGAGAATGTTTTAAAATCAATCAAGCCCGGCGAGCAGATCGTCAAATTGTTTCAAGATGAACTCACTCGGGTTTTGGGCGGTGACAACGTTCCGCTTGATCTGAATCCGCCCGCGCGGATTCTCATGGTCGGTCTGAATGGAGCGGGTAAGACCACGACCTCCGCGAAGCTCGCGCGCCGTCTTAAAAAAGAGGGACGCCGTCCATTGTTGGTGGCTTGTGATCTTTATCGCCCGGCTGCGATCGATCAACTGGTCACGCTGGGTGGCCAGATCGACGTGCCGGTCTTCGCGCCGGAACGTAGTGAAACGGATTTGATCAAAGTGGCGCGTGAGGCGATTGCTCATGGCGAGAAAACAGGAGCGACCGTTTTGATTTTCGATACCGCGGGTCGCCAAGAAATTGATGACAAGCTCATTGAGGAATTGAAGCGGTTGCATGCGTTTTTGAAGCCGAAAGAAACGCTTTTGGTTGCGGATGCCGCGACCGGACAACAGGCGGTTTCCGTGGCAAAGCATTTCGATGATGCGGTGGGAATCACCGGCATTGTGCTGACAAAATTGGATGGTGATGCTCGCGGCGGCGCGGCGCTTTCCATGCGTGAGGTGACGGGTAAGCCGATCAAATACGCGGGTGAGGGAGAGAAGCTTGATCAGTTGATGGAGTTCCATCCATCGCGTATGGCGGACCGGATTCTCGGCATGGGAGATATCGTCAGCATGGTCGAGAACGTGTCGGATAAGATCAACGAAGCCGATGCCATGCGCTCGGTGAAGCGGATGCAGGAGGG
>JBIIFS010000181.1:0-2812 GCA_044237185.1 Luteolibacter sp. | reverse complement strand
AATTCCCAGCTTTTACCAAAAATGGTCACCACGGGAGTCTCGGCCTCAAGCAACAACCTCACTTGGGGATCCTCCTCAACCTTGACACCCGCCCGACGGGTCGATCCAAATGCCGCGAGCTTCGCGTGTTTCAAATCCAGCTTCTTCGCCTCACGGAAAAACTCCACATCCTTGGGATTCGAGCCCGGCCAGCCACCTTCGATGTAATCCACCCCAAAATGATCCAAATGCCTCGCGATACGCAGTTTATCCAGACCAGAAAGCTGGAATCCCTCTCCTTGGGTTCCATCGCGCAAAGTCGTGTCGTAAATGTAAACAGGTTTCATATGGCCGGTGCGGGGTGCGCAGCCTAGACTTCAGCGCGCGCTGGCGCAAGGCGTAAGACGCACGCCTGTCATTTCCAGAGATAGAGCGCTGATCTCATCCACCTCCTCGCTCAAATTAAACCCATTCGAAAGCAAACGCTCCATTTACCCAGAATTCCTCAACCGCAGAGGAAAAGAAATTGCTGAGCTTGCTTCGGCAAACTAAGTATTTCGAACTTAGATGATGATTTCGCCGAATTCCTCAACGATCGCCGCCATTGCCAGCCCAATGGGCGTTGGCGCGATCTCCCTCATCCGCATCTCCGGTCCTGAGGCGTTTAGGATCGCCGATCTCTGCACCGGTGGGATCGCTTCATCCACGATGCCGCGTCTCGCGCGGCTTTGTAAAATTCGCGATGCGGCAGGCACTGTGATCGATGAGGGTTTGCTCACCGTTTTCCTGGGACCGTATTCTTTCACTGGCGAGGATACGGTGGAATTTGCAGGCCACGGAGGCATTCTTGTCACCCGCGAGGCGCTCGCTCGCTTCCTCCAATGTGGCGCGATCCACGCATCACCCGGAGAGTTTTCCCAACGCGCTTTCCTCAACGGAAAACTCGATCTCACTCAGGCAGAAGGGATCATGGATCTCATTTCCGCGCAAACCCGTCTCGCCATCCGCGCCGCACATTCGCAACTCGAAGGCACTCTTGGCAAACGGACAACCGCCGCGCGCGATGAACTGCTCAAAGTTCTCGCCCACCTTGAGGCATGGATCGATTTTCCTGACGAGGATATCGACCCACAAACCACGATTGAACTACGCGCAAGAATAGAAAAAATCCTCGAAACGATAAATTCTCTCCTCGCCACAGCCGATCAGGGTCGCGTGCTGCGCGAAGGCGTGCGCACCGTCATTTTCGGAGAGCCGAATGTCGGTAAATCCTCCCTGCTCAATCGCCTGCTTGGCTTTGATCGCGCCATCGTTTCCGATATCGCAGGAACCACGCGCGATACGATCGAGGAGGTCATCAACCTCCACGACATCCCACTCCGCCTCGTCGATACCGCCGGTATACGCGAATCCAATGACATGATCGAATCCCAAGGCATCCAACGCACCGTCCGCCAAATCGAATCCGCGGATCTCCTGCTGGAAGTCGCCGATGCCTCACAGCCCCGCCCCGAACGCGCCGTTTATCCCTCCAACCACGCCACTCACCTGCTCGTCCTCAACAAATCCGATCTCGGCGAACATCCGTCATGGAAAGACATCGATGCCATCCGCATCTCCTGTTTGAAAGACGATGGCTTAGAGCCACTCTCCGAAAAAATTCGCACCTCCCTCCATTTTACCGAAGCCGATTTCGGAGAGCATGCCGTTGCCATCAACGCTCGCCATCAAGCCTCTCTCAAAATCGCCCACACCAGCCTGCACACGGCACTCGAACTCCTCACCGAACTCGCCGCCAACCCCGAACTCGCCGCCATCGACCTCCGAGAAGCCCTCGACGCTCTGGGCGAAATCCCGGGCAAAGTGGATACCGAAGACCTCTTGGACGTGATCTTCTCGAGCTTTTGCATCGGAAAATGAAAGTAGCGGCAACTCAACTTACCAGGGTCGATGGATATTCCTGAAATTCGACTTACCACGGAGGTGATTGCCACCAGAAAAAATTGATCCGATAAAACAGCATGAGAATATTCTCACCCACGTGCGTCAGGATTAGACCGGTTGCCAAAAGTCTTTTCCGAAACGAGGAGATTTTGAGGTTTGGATGATTAGCCGCTACGCGGATGTTTGCTTTGGAGTTCCTGCCCGTAACCCACGGTTTCGTTGTTGTTCGTCAGTCGTGGATGTTCATCCACTCCTTCCTCACGCCTAGAATCCGAGGCCTACGGACTCGGTCGTTTCGGAAAATACTTTTGGCAAACGGTCTAATGATTTTTAAATGAAGGGAATTCCCCAGCTCTGTCCTAAAACGGAAACTTCCCGCCCAAACCTTTCATCATGTCGCCCATGCCGGCGGCCCCGCCCATTTGCTTCATCATGTTCTTCATTTTGCCGGGTGACTTCATCATTTTACGCATTTCTCCGAACTGCTTGATGAGCTGGTTGACCTGCACGATGGAAGTGCCCGAACCCGCGGCAATGCGTTGACGACGTGACGCCTTGATAATTTCCGGACGCGCGCGTTCATACGGAGTCATCGAAAGCACAATCGCCTCGGTGCGCTTTAACTTGCTGTTATCAAGCGCACCCGTTGGTAGTTGTTTTTTGATCTTGTTAAACCCCGGCATCAATCCGAGTAAGCCCTCAAGCGGCCCGAGATTTTGGATCATTTTCATCTGATCTAGGAAATCATTGAAATCGAATTTACCCTCCTGCATCCGCTTCACCGAGCGCATGGCATCGGCTTCGTTGATCTTATCCGACACGTTCTCGACCATGCTGACGATATCTCCCATGCCGAGAATCCGGTCCGCCATACGCGATGGATGGAACT
>JBIIFS010000062.1:0-10531 GCA_044237185.1 Luteolibacter sp. | reverse complement strand
CCCTTGATGGACGGCATGGGAGTGGTTGGAGACTTGTTCGGCGCAGGTAAAATGTTTCTTCCTCAAGTCGTTAAATCCGCCCGTGTGATGAAGAAGGCTGTGGCTTGGTTGTTTCCTTACATGGAGGCTGAGAAGGCGGAAAACCTGGGGGGTGACATTTTGGCGATCCAGGAAAAGAACCCCGGCATGTCCTACGATGAAGCACTGAAAATCGCGGAACGCGGCAACTCCGCCGGTCGTTTCCTCATCGCAACTGTCAAAGGTGACGTTCATGATATTGGTAAAAACATCGTTGGTGTCGTTTTGTCATGCAATGGCTTCGAAGTTACCGACATGGGTGTGATGGTGTCCTGCGATAAGATTTTGGAAAAGGCGGTCGAACTCGGTGCGGACGTGATCGGACTGTCGGGACTGATCACACCATCGCTCGATGAGATGGTGCATGTTGCTAAAGAAATGGAGCGTCGTGGTTTCACGATTCCGTTGTTGATCGGTGGTGCGACGACCTCTGCCGCACATACAGCGATCAAGATCGCTGAGCATTACTCCGGGCCGGTGGTGCATGTGCTTGATGCCTCGCGCTCCGTGCCGGTAACGACCTCGCTTTTGTCGAAAGACGGTCGGAATGAATTTGTTAGGGAGCTTCGGGAGAAGCAGCAAGTTGCACGCGAGAATTTCCTTGGAGGACCCAAGAAAGAGACGATCTCTCTCATCGAAGCACGCGCAGCGGGTCCTCAATATGACTGGGATTCCTATAGTCCTCCCACGCCTTCGTTTACCGGAACAAGTGTCATTGAGCCTAAAATCAAAGATCTCCTGGAATACATCGATTGGACACCGTTCTTCCATGCATGGGAATTGCGAGGTGTTTGGGATAGGGAAAAGAAAGAACTCAAAACGAAAAACGAGGGAGGTGCGGCCGAGGCGAAAAAACTTTATGCCGAGGCATGCGTTTACCTTGAGAAACTCGTTGCGGAAAATCGTCTTACCGCAAGGGGAATCTACGGATTTTTTCCGGCGAACTCACAAGGTGATGACATCATCGTGCACCATGATGACGGAACCGAGCGGACGAAGTTTCATACCCTGCGCCAGCAACTCAAGAAGACTTCAGGAAAGCCCAATGTGGCTTTGTCAGATTGGGTGAAACCCGTGGCGGCAATGGAGCAGAGCGACATGGCGGAACTAACATCTTATCAAAAATCTTCCGCAAATTGTATCCGCCCAGCCAATCAGAACCCAATGACTCAAAAAGAAAAATGGGGAAGCTTGCCTCATTGGTATCGCGAAGGAGCGACTTACGCCGTCACGTTCCGCCTTGAAGATACGCTGCCGAAAAATCTCCTCACGGCATACGCGAAGGTAAAAGGGGAGCTGAAACACCGAATAGATCAGGCAGACAAAGACGGCGAAGAAGGTTTGAGCAGAGATTTACAAAAACAATTGCATCAGCTTTACCGCGATCGCATTGAAACGATTTTGGATGAAGGAATGGGTGAGTGCTGGATGAAAGATCCGAAAATCGCAGCCATCATAGCAGACGCGATCAAGCACTTCGCGGGAGAATGTTATGATCTCGGTGCGTGGTGCGTGATGTCGAATCATGTGCACATGATTTTATCACCGAGAGAGGGGGAATCGCTTGCTGATATTTTGCATAGTATCAAGAGACACAGTGCACGTGAGGCTAATAAGGTCTTGGGGCGTGATGGGACTTTCTGGCAGAAGGAATCGTATGATCATATCATTCGTAACGCTGAGGATTTTGCGAATCAGACGAAGTATGTGCTGAATAATCCGAAATCGGCCGGACTGGTGGACTGGGAGTTTGTTGGGGAGGGTGGTTTGGCTGGGCGGATGCAATCCGCCGCCACGGATTTCATCGGCGGCTTCGTCGTCGGCATCCACGGGGCGGACGAATATGCGAAAGAGCTTGATGCGCAGAATGATCCTTATGGAGCGATCATGGTTAAAGCCATCGCGGATCGCTTAGCAGAGGCTTTTGCGGAAATGCTGCATCACCGTGCACGTATGGACTGGGGATATGAGGCGGAGGGTGAACTAACGAAAGACGCGCTGATCCATGAAAAATATCAGGGAATCCGTCCTGCGCCCGGTTATCCGGCGCAACCGGATCACACGGAGAAACCGATTCTTTTCGATTTGTTGGGTGCGACGGACGCCACCGGCGTATTTCTCACAGAAAGTTGCGCCATGCATCCGGGAGCTGCAGTTTGTGGATTGTATTTTTCACACCCAGAAAGTCATTACTTCGCACTATCGGAACTGCAGCAAGACCAGATCGAGGATTACGCGAAGCGTAAGGGGATGACTCTGCAAGAAGCGGAGAAATGGCTCGGGCCTTGGCTGGGATATTGATGGATAAAGCCGGCCGGAGGCGCGGCTCTCCAGTAGTCAGAAGCTCTTGAGTCTCTCAACTGTCTTCTCTTTCCCCAAGATCGCAAAAATATCTCCGAGATCCGGACCGTGGGCACGGCCGGAGAGGGCGACGCGGATGGGGAACATGAGTTGGCCGGCTTTTGCGCCGTTGGCTGAGGCCACGGTGGCGATGGCTTCCTTGGCGATGTCGGCTGACCAATCGGTTAGAGTTGCCATGTGTTCGGCGAGTGCGTCAAGAAACGCTGCATTTGGGTTCGCTTTGGCCTTTGTAACAGCTTCTTCATCCACCGGTGCGGTGTCGGTGACAAGGAAATCGATGGCGGCGGGCACTTCGGATAGGAGCCGGACTTTCTCTTTCACTGCAGTGATTACGGTCAAATAGTTTTCTGTGATTGGCAGATTTTCCGCGTGGACGAAGGGTTTTGCCAATTCCGCAAACCTCTCAGTAGAAATTTTCGCTATGTGCTGCTGGTTGACCCATTTGCATTTTTCTAAATCAAAGCGTGCTGGGGCGCGGTTGATGGCTTCGAGGGAGAAGCGGTCAACGAGTTCGGTTAGGGTGAAAATTTCATCATCCGATTTCGATGACCAACCGAGCAGGGCGATGAAATTCACCACTGCTTCGGAGAGGAATCCTTGTTGCGGATAATCGCCGACGGCGGATCCGGTATCGCGCTTGGACATTTTCGATCCATCCGCGTTGAGAATAAGCGGGATGTGCGCGTATTGCGGTGGTTGGGCTCCGAGAGCCTCGATGAGTTGGAGATGCTTCGGGGTATTCATCAAATGATCCTCACCGCGGATCACATGGGTCATTTTCATTTCGAGGTCATCGACGACGTTGACAAAATGGAACACATAAGAACCATCGCTGCGACGGATGACCATGTCGGGTGTGTTGGATTCATCGCGATAATCAATCGTGACTTCACCGCAGACTAGATCCCGCATGGTGATGGGTTTGCGGTCGAACCGGAAACGATAGGCGTCGCCGTCTTTATAGAGGCGGTCAGCGGCTAGTAGTTTTTCGAAATATGCATCATAGATCTCGTTACGCTGAGATTGGTAGTAGGGGCCGAAATTTCCGAGGGACAGCGATTGCAGGCCTCCGCTACGCTGCGGGCCTTCATCCCAATCAAGGCCGAGCCATGTCATTCCATCGAAAATGGCCTGGCGGGCTTCCTCGGTATTGCGCGCGGCATCGGTATCCTCGACCCGAAGGATGAACGTGCCATGGTGCTTGCGGGCGAAGAGCCAGTTGAAAAGGGCGGTGCGGGCCCCGCCAACGTGGAGGTAGCCGGTGGGTGAGGGTGCGAAGCGGGTGCGGACGGACATAAATTTCAAGATTCAATTTTCAAATTTCAAGAAGACTAGCCTTGCAGGCTTCTCAATGCGCCGCGGATGAGTATTTCGGCTGTTGCCGCGGGTTCCTTTTCTAGGATGGCACGGACGGCCTTGCGCGAATCGACCTGTTTGTAACCCAGGGCGATCAGCGCGAGTTCGGCATCGGCGGCTTGTGACGAAACCTCGCCGGAGGCGGCATCCTGCCAGGTATCCGTGACGCCGACCTTGTCTTTCAGTTCCAAAATGATGCGTTCCGCGGTTTTTTTGCCAACACCCTTGGATTTCGAAAGCATGGCGACATCGCCGGCGACGACCGCGGATTTGAACAGGGCCACGGGCATGCCGCTGAGAATGGCAATCGCGATCGCCGGGCCGATGCCGGATACGCGATCGATGAGCAGCAGAAACACATCGCGTTCCTCCTCGGTGGCGAATCCGTAGAGTGTTTGGGCGTTTTCCCGAATATGCAGATGGGTGCGGAGGTCAACGGATGCTCCCTCAACGGGGTGAAGGCTGTCGTAAGTGGAGAGCGGAATGATCGTTTCGTAGCCAACGCCATGGCAATCGACGACAAGCCGGTTCGGGTAGGCTTCAATGATGTTTCCTCTGAGTCTTGCGATCACCCTTGAGGTTTCGGGTGAAATGGCCGGGGTTGCAAGTTGGAAGGTGTCAAAAATGCAATAAAATGTTGCAGGGAAGCTGACGATCAAGCATCAATCCGTTTTGTAATTCGAAGTCAACCGCTTCGCAAATGGATTCCAGAATGACCATGTCAGGGACAGATGAGGATATCGTGATTTGTTTTGCATGCGGAAATCCGATGTCGGTTGCCGCTTTGCCTCCCTATTCGAGGGTTGCCTGCCCGACTTGTGGCGAAGAAAACCGGGTTAAAAAGCAGTTCGGGCCTTATAGTGTTATTAAGCGCCATGCGATTGGTGGAATGAGTTCGGTTTTTGCAGGGATTGACACGACCCTGAATCGGGAAGTGGCGCTCAAGATTTTGAGTGAAGAATACTCGAAGGATGAAAGGCGGATCGCCGCCTTCGAGGACGAAGCGCGTTTGACAGCATCGTTTACTCATCCGCATGTGGTGAAAATTCTTACCACTGGCAGGGCGTTTGGATTATTCTACATCGCCATGGAATTTGTACCAGGTGGGCATCTGGAGCACCAGATTCACGAGCATGGAAAATTATCCGAAGCCGTCGTTCTGCCTCTGGCGGTTCAAATTGCGCAAGGTTTAAAAGGCGCGCAGTCAGCGGGTCTGATTCACCGTGATATCAAGCCTGGAAATATTCTCTTTGATGCCGAAGGCAACGTGAAGATTGTAGATTTCGGCTTGGCCCTGGTGACCAAAGGTGGCGAGGCAAAAGCAGATGAAATTTGGGCAACTCCCTACTATGTGCCGCCGGAGGCGATCGAAGGCGGCGTCGAGGATTTTCGCTCGGACATCTATGCGTTTGGCGCAACTCTTTATCATGCTCTCGCAGGTGTTCCCTCCTGCACGGAGGACACGATGGATACCCGGCTTCTGCGTACCGCCAAGACCAAGGTAATTCCATTGAAACGGGTGGCACCTGAAGTTTCCCACGAAACTTGCGCCATAGTGGACCGTGCCATGTCTTACGATCCGAGAAACCGCTTTGGAAGCTATGATGAGATGATCGTCGCCCTCGAGGCAGCCATCAAAGGCCTGGAAAGCGAAGTAGTTAATCATAAATCGGCGCTGCAGGCTCATGCCGTCCTGCGCATGCAGGCGCGAGCTAAAAAAAAGCGGATCATAATCGCCATCCTTTCCTCCGTCGCACTTACGGTTCTTGCTGTGATTTTGGCTTTTGAAATCATCCATTCGGATCATTCGGGTAGGCCTGAAACGGTCATTGATTCAGTTCATGTGGATATGGATGGATCTAACCGGAACAAGGATGTGGTCAATCAGTATCGAATCGCAAAAGACCTGATGAGACAGGGTAAACTGCGTGAATCGGAATACGCCTTCATGAGAATATTTTCCAATCCAAAAGTTGAGGAGCCGACGCGTTCATGGGCCGGACTGGATGGGATTGCTGCGGCTTTGTTAGATGGAAGGATGACCGATGCGAATCGTCATTCTATCATGGTTTCGAGCCATATCGAAGCCCGCTCTACCCGACTGTCTTCGGGCTTTTCGATGGTTTTGGCACCGACGCTGCGAAGTCTTCAGCAGCCGCAGTTTCAGGAACTTGAAAAGATGCGCATGGACAAGATGGATGACGAGTATCTCATGGCCTGCTTGATCTCCGGATTGAAAAATTGGGAGCAGGGAGGACTGGAGCAGGCGGTTCCGTTTTTTGAAAAGATCATCCGTGCTGTCGATGCCAACCCCATGGGTCCGATTGCCCCGTATCGAAAAGTGGCGGATCATTATCTGGGTGATTTCAAACTTCTGAAATCGGATGCGATGGACTCCATGCCATCGACGTCCAACCAGTGCCAAATAGCCATCCTAGAACTTGAGCGCTTGTCGGGTTTGTTGAAAACCCGGGGTCGTGCGAAATACAACATCCGCTCAAGGCAGTCTGACCTTCAGCAGCACGGAGCATATCTCGAAAAATTGATCCGCGGCAATCCTTAAGAAATCCTATCGGTTGGAATTTTTTCCGAGCCGGTGTTTGGGGAGTTTGTAAAGCCAGAACATTGAACGACGGGCAAACTGACTGTTGATAACCGACTCAAGCTGGGAGAAAAAACTTATGGGAGAAAAAACTTAAATATGCGTTACCGAACCACACCAGAAGAAACCATAAACATGCCATCGGGGATTCCGTACATCATCGGTAACGAGGTGGCGGAAAGGTTTTCATTTTATGGAATGAAGGCGATCCTCGCTGTTTTCCTGACTGAATATTTGTTCCTCATGGATGGAGCTTCCGGCAAGCGAGTTGATAAGGCATCCTCCACCGAGCTGATACATCTTTTCAACATGGCATTCTATTTGACGCCATTCATCGGTGCTCTTTTGGCAGATGTTTTTTTCGGAAAATACCGAGTCATCATGACTCTTTCTTTGGTCTATTGTGCCGGTCATGCGGCTCTCGCTTTCATGGGGCAGTTCGGCAACTCCAATGACTGGATGTTTGCCGGGCTGCTACTCATCGCGTTGGGTGCCGGTGGAATCAAACCCTGCGTCTCAGCCCATGTTGGTGATCAATTCGGCCCGAAAAACGCGCGGCTGCTATCAAGAATTTTCAACTGGTTTTACTTCTCCATCAATTTCGGTGCTTTCGCTTCGGCGTTGCTCACTCCGTGGTTGTTGAAATGGTATGGCCCCCACTGGGCGTTTGGCGTTCCGGGAGTCCTGATGGCCATTGCAACCTTCTTATTCTGGCTAGGGAGAAATCGGTTTGCCCACGTCCCTGCGGGTGGTGTCGGATTTCTGAAAGAAGCCTTTGGAAGAGACGGCTTGTTGGCGATTCTGAAACTCACGCCAGTTTATCTTTTCGTTTCGGTATTCTGGGCGCTGTTCGACCAGACGGGTTCAACATGGATTTTCCAATCCCAGGACATGGATAGGAATTTCCTTGGTTTCGAATGGTTGCCTTCTCAGCTGCAGTCATTGAACTCAGTTTTCGTGCTCCTGTTCATTCCGATTTTTAGCTACATGGTTTACCCGTGGTTTGAAAAATTCCGACCCCTCACACCCATGAGAAAAATGGGAATCGGTTTCGTATTGATGACCGCCGCATTTGTTTTGGTGAGTGTCATCCAAGTATGGATCGATGGGGGAGAAAGGCCGAACATCGCCTGGCAAATCGGAGCTTACGCCTTACTGACGGCGTCGGAGATCATGATCTCAATCGTCGCGCTCGAGTTCGCATACACTCAGGCGCCGAGAAAAATGAAATCATTTATCATGTGTTTCTATCTTGTCGCTGTTGCGCTGGGAAATTTCCTAGTCGTGGTTGTGAATCATTACATACAGGTGCCAAGTGCTGCGGATGAACAACTGGAAGAAGCCGTCGCAAATCTACCCGCCAATTGGCAAAAGGATCCGAGAACGGTTGTTTTGCCGGGTTACGATGGTGAAACGGGAACTCAAGATGATTTCATCCGTCGTCTGGAAAAGGATGTGGAGCATCCGCTCGTTGTTCCTGGACAAGCGATGCTGAACACCATCGCCGATGAGATTATCTTCCGTGCGACTGCATCCGGACATGTCTTTCCTGATCAAAAAACCGGCAAAGCCATGGTATCGAAATTCAAAGATGATGCAGACAAGCCTTACCGCTATGTCATTCTGAATTCGAATACCATTCGTATCTGGGGAGCGGGCAGTGATGGCAAGTGGAATACAAAATGGGATGTTGGAGTGATCATCAGTAAACCCGAGAAGGAACGGAGTAAAAAGGCGTCATGGTTGGATCGCTTACATCCGGAAGAAGACTGGCTCGCGAAACGCCATAAGCAACTGAAGCTCTCTTCGCCCCAAGTCGAAGGCGGCGAGGAAACATATACCCAAACCACTTTTTCGGGCGGGCAGCCGAAACTTCAGGGCGCCGGTTACTTCTGGTTCTTCAGCGCGCTCATGGGAGGCACGGCCTTGCTGTTCATCCCATTTGCGATGCTTTACTGTCCGAAGCACTATTTGCAGGATGAGGCCTCCGGTGATCCTGATCCGTGACGTCGTAAACTTCGCCCTCGCTGCGTCCGACAATGACCGCTGCACAGGTATCGCTATAAACGTTCACAGCGGTGCGGCTCATGTCCAGTAAGCGATCCACCGCAAGCAGCGTGACCACCGCCACTTCGGCGTTGGGGATGCCGGAATTTTTCAAGATCAGAAGTATCGCCACCAAGCTAGCGGATGGAATGCCTGCGACACCGATGCTCGTAAGCAGGGCGGCGATCACAATGAAAAACTGTGCGCCGACTCCAAGCTCTATCCCCATGACTTGGGCGACGAAAATCACAGCCACGCACTCATAGAGGGCGGTTCCGTCCATATTCACCGTGGAACCCAGAGGTAAAGTGAAACTTGCAACGCGATTGGAAACGCCGGCGTTTTCCTGAACGGCACGCATGGTGACGGGAAGCGTTGCGGATGATGATGAAGTTGAAAATGCGAGTAACAAAGCAGGACGCATCGCCTTAAAGTGCGCGAGCGGACTGACTTTTCCCATGTATTTGAGGGCCAAGGGCAGAATAATCGTGAAGTGGATCGCAAGGCCTAACAGGACAGTGATGAAGTATTTGCCAAGTTGCAAAAACAGATCAAGTCCGGCTTCGTATACTACGGGCAGGATCAATGCGTAAACTCCAAGCGGCGCGACGGACATAATCCATGTCGTTACAACGATCATCGCCTCGTTTGCGGCCATGAAGAAATCTCTAACATGATTTCCGCTTTCGCCGGGAACCTGAGTGACAGCTATCGCGAAAAGGATACTGAATACGATGACTCCCAGAAGCTGACCGTTGTCACTTGCTGCCTGTAGGATGTTTTCAGGGATCATCGCTTTGAAGATGTCGAGGAAATCTTTTTCCTGACGCTGACCCGCTGCGTCGACTTTCGCCACATCCTCGGGGTCGGCATGGATTTTGGTCTCATCGAATGCCGTGCGAATCGCTTCGTTGGGTTTGCCATCGATCAGGCCGGGCTGGATGAGATTGACGAGTAACAACCCGACAAGAATCGCCACCAAGCTCGATGTTAGATAAAATGCCATGGTCTTGAGACCGAGCCGGCCAAATCCCTCCACACCTTTCATACCGGTGATCCCCGAAATCACCGCGGTCACAATCAATGGCACGATGATCATCTTGAGGCCGCGCATGAAAAGATCTCCGACGAATTTGCAGGTTGCCAATACCCCTGCGACAAGCTTTCCACCTGCTGATAATTCATCCGCTCCGCCGAACAACCCTCGCAACACAAGAGCCGTTACGGTCGCCAAAACTAGTGCGATGAGAATTTGCCAATGAGTTGCCAGTCGCTTCATCTCACCACCTAACCCGAACCGATGTTTTTTTGCAAAGCTTCTCGCTCCTTTTTCCGAACTATGAGCTTTCTCGGGCAATTATATAAAATTTTATGCCATTCATTATCAATGAGTTCCACAAATTACTTGATTCGAATTTCTCGATAATAAGCATATCTTAACTAATTTTTTCAAATTTCAGCCTCCGACTGAAAAAAGCCTTTTTGTGAATTTTTTTTTAGCCCCTAGACCTGTAGGTGGGATTCATCGATAGCGCGTGGAACTCCCAAAATTAAAGGGACGAGACTTTACGGCTAAGCCAAGTATATACTACATGTAGTATTGTGAATAATTTGTGGATACCATATCTCCAAAATCGAATTGACCGAGAGAACAAATTGAGTGCATGTTTTCCCGCGCTAGACGTAAGTCGTCAGCGCCAATTTTCATCTCTATCAAACCTAATTTCTAACGATTCATGTCCACCACCACAGTCACACTCGGCAACCGCATATTCGTTCTCGATAAAGCCAAGGCAGAGCTCGCCTTCAATTCAAAACGAGTCATCAACGGCAAGGAAACGATGTTCTTCAATATCCTCCCGCTCAAATATCAGTGGGCGTATGATCTCTACAAAACGATGAAGAACAACCACTGGGAGCCAGAGGATATCTCGATGCAGAAAGACGTCGAACAATGGCGTTCCAATGAAATTTCCGATGTGGAGCGCTGGATCATCAAAATGGGTATTGGTTACTTTTCGGCAGCCGAAGGAATCGTCGGGGACAACGTGTTGCACGTCGTTCGCGAGGTGGTCACAGCACCTGAGT
>JBIIFS010000061.1:0-10538 GCA_044237185.1 Luteolibacter sp. | reverse complement strand
TTTTCGGCATCTCCGGTTCCTTGTCGGTGGTTTGCGCGGAGGTTACATCCAGGATGTTGAAGACGAGTACGGAGTAATAAGACACGACAGCGCGCCCAGATTCGGAAATGAGATTGGGGTGCGGGACTCCGACGCGGTCGCATTGCTGCGCGACGACTTCGACGATGTCGGTGCAGTATTCCTGGATGGAGTAATTGCAAGATGAGGCGAAGTTTGTGTGCGAGCCGTCATAGTCAACGGCCATGCCGCCGCCCATGTCGAGCACGCCCATGGGTGCGCCCTCTTTGACGAGGTCACAGTAGATTCGAACGGCCTCGGTAGCGCCTTCGCGGATCGAGGCGATATTGGGAATTTGGCTGCCTTGGTGATAGTGCAGCATTTTCAGACAAGGCAAGTGCCCGCTGGATTTGAGGGAATCGACGACATCGATAACTTGTGCCGCGTTGAGGCCAAAAACGGATTTGTCTCCGGCGGATTCCTGCCAGTGCCCGGAGCCTTTGGTGGAGAGGCGGATGCGGATGCCGAGATTGGGCAGGATGCCGATTTTGCGTGAGCGCTCTAGGATGAGGGTTAGTTCGCTGGGCATTTCCAGAACCAACATGATCTTCATGCCCATTTTTTGGGAGTGTAGGGCAAGGTCGATAAATTCCTCGTCCTTGTAGCCGTTGCAGATGATATAGGCCTCCGGATCGTGCATGTGGGCGAGCGCGGCGATAAGTTCCGGCTTGGATCCGGCTTCGAGGCCGTAGTGATATTTTTTTCCGAACTCGGCGATTTCCTCGATCACCTGACGTTGTTGGTTTACCTTGATTGGATACACGCCGCGGTAGTTTCCTTGGTATTTGGTAACTTTGATTGCCTCGCGGAACGCCTCGTTGATTTCGGTAATGCGTGAATGCAGAAGGTCGCGGAAACGGAGTAGAACCGGTAAATGTGTGCCGCGATCGCGTAGACCATCGATCACGTTGTAGAGGGAAACTTTTGCGCTGCGTTCACCGTCTTCGAGCTTCACGGTCACGTGGCCATCCTTGTTGATGCCGAAAAAATTATGTCCCCAGGCCTCAACTCCGTAGAGCTCGGAGGACTTCTCTGCTGACCAACCTTTGGAAGATTTGGTTTTGGATGGCTTGACTGTGGGCAGGGTGGTGGGCGGAATCACGGATGAAACCTGCATGATCACGACAAAACTTCAAACTTCAAATTAGGGTTTTACGCATCACTCATTGGGAAGGTAGGCTGCACCGCGATCGATTTGGAAAGTCCACTCGAGGGGTTTCTCGGTGGTTTTTCCTTCCAGATCTTTCCAAGTCACCCGCACGGTGCAGGTTTTGTTGTGTAAGCGGCGATTCACCTGCCAAGAGAAGAGCTTTCCCTCACTGGCGTAATTTGCAGGAACCTCACCAAAGCCACCTACCTGCATTTTCAGGGTTTTGGGATCAATATGGGTGGCATTCGTCAAGTCCACTTCGATATTGGGTAGGCGTGAATTGATGATCGCTCCGGGCTGGGGAATGACAGGAAACTCCAGGGTTTTCGCCATGCCCTCGACCATGCCTCCGGCGCTGTCTGCCGCTGGGTCACGGAAGTTGACCGCAAACTCGAAAATCTTGTCATAGTTTCCGAGAATCACGTAGCGTGGGAGGACTTTATTGGGAAGATTGAGATTCACCTTTCCGGGTTGGACGGTGAAAAGATGCGAATACCCGACCTGCTCCGCTTTGGTCAGCATTTCATCAGTGTAGAATCCACCCGGATAGGCATAGTAAGAAATGGTTTTTTTGAATTGTTGCTCAAGAAAACGTTTGGATTCCCGCATTTCGACTTCGAGGAAGCGATCATATTCTTGAGCACTCTTTTTCTGATATTTTTTTACGGTTTGGGGATAAGGGTGGGTTGTTGAATGGCTACCAACGTTCGCGCCGTGTTTGAGCATTTCTTTAACCATGGCGGTGGTCATGGCTTTGCTGCCACCATCAATGTAGTCCTTGTAGAGGAAAATGGTGAAGGGGTATCCAAACTCTTTGAGGATGGGATATGCATCGGTGTAAACCGACTTCCAGCCATCATCGATGGTGATGACAACGGATTTCGCCGGAATGGTTTTATCTCCGTTTTTCCATGCGATAAAGTCGGACATAGGAATGACTGCCAGGCCGAGTTCACGAATGGTTTCCATCTGCTCGCGAAATTTCGAGGTGCGGATACGCATCGCGGTCTCCTGTTCGGTTTCTGAAAAATCATGGTAGCCTAGAATCGCCACGCGGACCCCATCGTCGGCAGGTTCCGTATCCTCGGTAAGGGGGATGGAACTGGCGGTTTGAGGCGCTTCCACTTGGCAAAAAGCGGCTGTTGTGAGCGCGAGCCAAAGAAAAACGGATTGGCGGCTGAATTTCATGTTTCCAAACTATCCTGTCTCGCGCGGCTTGTAAACCCAGCTGTTTAGCTCAGAGCGGAGAGCTCAGAGCGGGGAGTGAAAAAGTGGGCTGAAGCATGATTCTCTTCCTTGAGAATTGAAATTTGAAATTTGTAAATTCTTATCGTGTGCATGCTTGCCATGGACACGGGGAATGCCATAGTTTCACAACAGATGGCAAACCTCTTCGCACAACTGGAATTCAAATTTCCCAAATGGATGCGCGGGGCGAGTCTGCCGAAAGCAAAAAGTGTTTCCGCCATCGCTGCAGACAAGTCGGATCCCGGCATGACGGTCTGGTGTCGCGAGCAAGCGATGTCATTCGGCCTCCCAGAATTGGCCAAAAAAGTCCGTGTGGTGTGGAATCCCAGAATGCGCACAACAGCCGGACGCGCTTGGTGGCCGTCGAGATTGATTGAGATCAATCCAAAGCTCAAAGATCTCTCGGAAACGGAAGTTTGGAGAACGTTGAAACATGAGCTCGCGCATTTGCTTGCGTTTGAACGTTGTGGCCGACGCCAGATTGATCCGCACGGAATCGAATGGCAGATGGCTTGCTGTGAACTCGGAATTCCCGGTGAAAGCGCGCGGCATTCCTTGCCCCTCAAAAGTCGCAGGATGAAGCGGAAATATGTTTACGTTTGTCCGTCCTGCTTTTCCGAAATCAAAAGAGTCCGCCCGATGCGGCGCGCGGTTGCGTGTTATTCCTGTTGTAAGAAATTCAATGCGGGGAATTACCACGAGCGATTCCGCTTGATCAGGAATTCACTATGAAGTGTGGTTTGCACGTGCTTTTACCGGATAGCGATTTTGTGAATTTATTGAATAATTTTAAAACACCGTGTCGCTATCACTTGCGAACACGGAAACCGAGACTCTCTACACATCATGAACTTTGATTTCATCACAACATTCCAGCTGGCCATGATCATGGGTTATTCTCCCACCATTGTGATCATTTTTATCGCGTCGGCAATCGTCAGCTGGTGGGTCGGTCATACAATGAAGCGTCGTTTTACCGAGTATTCGCAGATTCCGATTCGTTACACTGGAGCGCAAATAGCGGAGATCATGCTACGCGAAAACGGCATCCATGATGTGCAGGTCATCAGCACCCCAGGCAAGTTGACCGATCATTACGATCCCACGAAACGAACGGTGAACCTGAGTGAATCGGTCTACGGAACCAGCACACTTGCCGCCGCGGCTGTGGCAGCTCACGAGTGCGGACACGCGGTGCAGCATCAGAAGGCTTATTTATGGCTGACGATGCGCTCAAAGATGGTTCCCGCCGTACAATTCGCAGGCACAGCACTCAACTTCATTATGATCGCCGGTATGCTGGGAGCGGCTTTATTTCATACGCCCATGTTTCTTTATGTCTGGGTTGGTTTGTTTGCGATCACGACATTGTTTTCTTTTGTGACCTTGCCGGTGGAATTTGACGCCAGTAAACGTGCGCTGGCATGGCTTGGCAGTTCCACTCTCTCATCATCCATCGAAAACAAAAAAGCGGAGAACGCTCTTTTCTGGGCGGCGATGACTTATGTGGTGGCAGCCTTGGGATCACTCGCGATGCTGATCTACTACATCTCGATGCTGCTGGGACGCAGAGAGGAATAGGGCCAATTTGGATCATCAAAGAGATGATCCAAATTACATGGGTATACTACTGGGGCATTATAAAAAAGCAAATTCCTTGGCGCCAGCCAAAGCCCTGAGAGACGGGGATGGCGCTCGTAAACCAAAACCACTAACCGAAAGGAGAACGTCGAACTAACGAGCGACTGAACCCGAAATCAATCTGATCGTCGAAGTATAAGCTAGATACACCTTCGGTCGATTCTTGTGCATCTCAAACGGACTGAAGTCTTGGACTGCTTTTTTGCTTTCAGCGAAGTCCGACCGGTGAGCCGAGGATCTCGCGCAGAATGATGGCACGCCGTGTTTGTTGCGGGTCTTTCAAGCTGCTTTTGAGGCTGGTTTCTCCAAGTGCGAGCGGTTGGGCGTGTGCCTGGGATGCCGCCACCCGGACGCGGGTGGCGGAGGCTCCACCGGTGGTGGTGGCTTTGGTTTCCTTGATTTTCCGAATCCGATCTTGGATGTCTTGCTGGCGCTTCAGTTGTGCTTCGGCTTCTGAAGTATCGAATTGTGACAATGGCGGAGGTGCTTGGCGGAACCATGGAGGAGGAACTGGGGGTAGCGACTGCTCCTGAGGCAACTGCCACCCCTTGTCCGGTCCGAAGATATCCTCACTTTCCGGCATTTCCTCACGGGTTCGAGGTTCCTCCGCTTCGGCCTTTCTGGCGTCGGCGCGATGCTTTAGCCATGAGCCGAAAGCCAGCACGATAATCGCGACAATTTGGATATGATCGAGGAGCCAAGTCATGGGAGTAAATGCTTAAATTTGGAGACTATTGTTCGCTCTTGGCGATATTACCGCGCATCAGGGTGTCGGATTTGATGTTTTCCATTTTGTAATAATCCATCAAGCCGAGGTTGCCGCTGCGGAAGGCTTCGGCGATGGCGAGTGGGACCAGTGCCTCGGCTTCGACGACCTTGGCTTTCATTTCCGCGACGCGGGCGATCATTTCCTGTTCGAGAGCAACAGCGGCGGCACGGCGGATTTCCGCTTGGGCTTGGGCCATGTTTTTGTTAGCCTCAGCCTGCGCTTCCTGGAGTTGAGCTCCGACGTTTTCGCCGACATCGACATCGGCGATATCGATCGAAAGGATTTCAAATGCGGTGCCGACATCGAGGCCGCGATGCAGCACGACTTTGGAAATGCTATCCGGAGACTCGAGCACAGTTTTGTAACTCTCCGCCGAGCCGATCGTGGTGACGATGCCCTCGCCGACGCGGGCGATGATGGTTTCTTCTTTGGCACCGCCGACGAAGCGGTCGAGGTTGGTGCGGACGGTGACGCGGGCGCGGACTTTTACTTGGATGCCATCCTTGGCGACGCCGTCGATGGTGCTGCGACCGGATGCGGGGTTAGGGCAGTCGATGACTTTCGGGTCAACCGAAGTTCTAACGGCCTCGACCACGCTCTTGCCGGAGCCTTTGGTGGCGAGGTCGATGGCGCAGGCGCGATTCCAATCCAATGTGATGCCGGCTTTCTGGGCTGCGATGAGGGCTTGGATGGTGGGGATGACGTTTCCGCCGGCGAGGAAGTGGGCTTCGATGTCATCGATGGCGATCTCAATACCGGCCTTTTTCGCAGTGATGCGGGCATCGACCACCATGCCGTAAGGCACTTGGCGGAGGCGCATGGCGATGAGGTCGGTGAAGCCGACATAGGCTCCGGCGAGCCAGGCGCGGAGCCAGACGCTGAAGAACGAGAGGATGATTCCGAAGAGCAGCAATCCGAGGATGGCGACGACGATGAGGACGATGGTGGGTAGGTTGATCATGGTATTGTTAGTTGTTTGGGATTTGAGATACGATTAGGCGGAAATTATCGGCTCCGGTGACTTTGAGCGCGGCTCCTGCGGGAACTTGTCCGGATTGGCAGAAGGCCTCGTAGCGGTTGCCGTCGATGGAGATATAGCCGCTAGGCGAAAGCATGGTGATGGCTTCGGCGGATTTGCCGATGAACTCGCGGGCATCCGAGCCGAAAGCGGCGCTGACACCGGTGATTTCCTTGGTGAGAAAGGCGCGCTTGCCGATGGAGGTTTTCGGCAGGATTCGGAATTCGAGGTAAAGTGCGGTGACGGTAACAGCCAAGGCAGCAGCGACAGCCATGATGCCGCCCCAGGTGCCGAATTCCACGAAAGCCATGACACAACCGCCAAACATCATCAAGCCGCCGATCAAGCCAAGGATGCCGCCGGGCACGATCACCTCGACGACGAGTAGCACGATTCCGAGCGCAAAAAGTAAGATAATCAAAGTCATGAGAGAGATTCCACAATGAGGCCAAATTCTGAAACACCGGTCACCCTGACAGGCGTGCCGGCCTCAGTAAAGCCGAAGGCGAGCTTCGCTTCGTAACGTCTGCCGGAAATTTCCACTTGTCCACTGGGAAAGAGCGCGGTGGCGGCGGTCCCGGATTTCCCGATTAGATCGTTGCCGCGCGGGGCATCGGACGTGCTGGCATTGAGTTCGTGGATGGGGCCGGGTTCACCTGCGACGGAGGACTCCAAGACCATCTTTCCCCATGGGCCGCCTTTGGGAAGAGCCTTCAACATGGCGAGGAAAATCGCGACGGCGATGACCGCTCCGGCAATGATATTTGCGAGCGGCCGGAGCAAAACATCACCGGAGAAGGAAATTGGTTCGCCCGGCCAGAGATCGAGCATCGCCCAGACCAGCGAGCCTAACATCAATGTGATTCCAGTGAGTGCCGGAATGATCGTGCCCGGGAAAAAGAACACCTCGATGGCGACCAACGTAACTCCCAACAGGAAGAACAACAGCGGTTCGTAACCCGATAGCCCCGCCACGTTGTGGCCGAAAAAAACCACGCCTAATAATAAAATTCCGGAGACACCAAAGATACCGAAGCCCGGGGTCTTGAACTCCACAAACAGGCAGAGCATGCCGGCGGCCAGTAGCAGGGGTGTGAGTGCGGTGAGGTATTGCGCGAGTTGTTCCGACCAAGTCACTTCCAAGCGGACCGAGCTATAGTTTCCCTTGCCATGGAGCAAATCTAACAACTCGTTCATATTTGCAGCAATGCCGGCACCGAGCAACGGTTGGGTTGGATCGCCGTAGAGTTTGACTGCCTCTTGGGCGGTGAGGGAGAGCAATTCACCTTTCGGTTTGATGATTTCGTCGCCGATTTTGAATTCGTAATCCATATCGATCATCGCTGAGATGACTTGGCCGCGGTAACCCTTGCCCTCGGAGATCGAGCGGACGCGGGCCTTGAGGTAACTGACGATTTTGCCACGCATGGTTTCATCGATTTCACCGCCGGTGGCTAAGACGGGTGCGGCCGCGCCGATGATGCCGCCGGGTTCGAAATAGATTTCATCGGTGCCGGCGGAGATGAGCGCACCGGCGGAAATCGCCTCGCGGTTGATGTAGGTGACGGTTTTACCTGGGAATTTTTCGAGAGCCTTGAGCATTTCGAAGGTGACATCGAGCGCGCCGCCGGGGGTTTCCATGTCGAGCACGATGGTGTCCACATTTTGTTCGATGGCTTCCTTGAGGCCGCGGCGGAGGACGTAGAGAGCGGGTTTTGCGATCTCCGAGCGGATCGGAATGATCACCACTTTGGCGTGGGTGTTTTTTTCCACCACCGGTTCTGCGGCATGGGACGTCCCAGTGAACAGAAGCGCCAACGCTGCTGCGAAAATACTGGATAGAAAATGTGTCACGGTATTGACTATGCTTGATAAATGCGGACAAGCAAGCTTCTGGTCGTTGAAAGATTCCGGTAATTTTCCAATATCTGGGTTATAGCAGCTGACGTTAGCTGGATATTGTGTGGATGATTTCCGGATTGAGATTAAAATCTAGAGGGTTTTCTGAATGTTTTGGACCTATGATCCATTTGGACGCAAACGGGAGCACGGCAATCCCCTTTTCCCCTTCCCAGAACGGGCCTTCAGTGTATTCTCCGCACCAGGTGAAAAAGCAAATTACTAGCATTCATTCATCCATTACAAGCAATGCCCATCACCGATTATCAGGCGAAATATCTCGCCTACGAGCTTACCAAACGCTGCCCCTCGGATAGCGTGGAGAAGCTTGCCAGCGCGGTGGCCGGGGCGCAGGTGGATCTGAATCCCCATCAGGTGGACGCCGCGTTGTTTGCTTTCCGCTCACCGCTTTCAAAGGGGGCGATCCTTGCTGATGAGGTCGGGTTGGGGAAAACCATCGAGGCCGGGCTGGTCATCTCCCAGAAATGGGCGGAGCGGCAGCGCCGCATCCTGATCATCACACCCTCGAACCTCCGGAAACAATGGCATCAGGAGATGAGCGAAAAGTTCTTCCTGCCATGCGCGATTCTGGAAACGAAGTCCTACAACGCCGCCATTCGTATGGGTTCCTTTAGCCCCTTCGAGCCGAAAAATGAGGTCGTGGTCATCTGCTCTTACCAGTTCGCCCGCAACAAAGCCGCCGATGTCCACCGGACTCCGTGGGATCTGGTGGTGATCGATGAAGCCCACCGCCTGCGCAACGTTTACAAGCCCTCGAATGTCATCGCCAACGTGCTCAAGGGAGCCTTGCAGGAACGCCACAAGCTCCTCCTCACCGCTACGCCGCTGCAAAACTCGCTGCTGGAGTTGTTTGGCCTCGTCAGTTTCATCGACGAACACGCCTTCGGCGATCTGAAGAGTTTTCGCGAACAATTCACCAATCTGAGCCAGTCACAGGTGTTTGAGACGCTCAAGGCACGGCTGAAACCGATCTGCCATCGCACCCTGCGCCGTCAGGTCACGCAGTATGTGCCGTTCACGAAACGCCATGCCATGGTCGAACCGTTCGATCCGGATGAGGGCGAGGACAAGCTCTATCACCTCGTTTCCGATTATCTACAGCGGGAGAATCTCCAAGCCCTGCCTCCCGGCCAGCGCAGCCTGATGACCTTGGTGCTGCGGAAACTCCTCGCCTCCTCGTCCTTTGCCATCGCCGGGGCGCTGACCTCCATTTCCAACCGCCTGAAAGCCCAGCTCAAGGCGGACGAACCCAAGCTCAGCCTCGAGGAAGAGCTGGATGAGGACTACGAATCCCTCGACGAAACCGCCGAGGAATGGGGCGACGATCCGCCCGAGCCGCTATCCCCCGAAAACCGAGCAGCCATCACGGCGGAAATCGCCGATCTGGACGAGTTCACGCGACTCGCCCTCTCGCTGGATCACAACGCCAAGGGTAAAGCCCTGCTCAAGGCGCTCGACGTCGCCTTTGCAAAGGCTCGTGAACTCGGCGCGGCGGAAAAGGCCATCATCTTCACCGAGTCCCGCAAGACCCAGAGCTACCTGCTCCGTTTGTTGGGCGATAGCCCTTGGGCGGAGGGCATCGTGCTCTTCAACGGCTCCAATACCGACGACACCTCGAAAGCCATCTACGCCCGTTGGGTGGCACGCCATCAGGGATCGGATAAAATCACCGGCTCGCGCAGCGCCGATATGCGCTCTGCCCTAGTCGATTATTTCCGCGAGGAAGGCCGCATCATGATCGCCACCGAGGCCGGGGCGGAGGGCATCAACCTCCAGTTCTGCTCGCTAGTCGTGAATTACGATCTGCCGTGGAACCCGCAGCGCATCGAGCAACGCATCGGCCGCTGCCACCGTTACGGCCAGAAACACGATGTGGTGGTCGTCAATTTCCTCAACCGCAAGAATGAGGCGGATCTCCGCGTGTTCCAGCTCCTCGATGAGAAATTCCAGCTCTTCACCGGCGTCTTCGGCTCCAGCGACGAGGTGCTCGGAGCCATCGAATCCGGCGTGGACTTCGAGAAACGCATCGCCGCCATCTATCAGGACTGCCGCAGGCCGGAGGAAATCAAGACCGCCTTCGACGCACTCCAGCTCGAGCTCGACTTCGAGATCAACGAGGCCATGACCGCCACCCGGCGCAAGCTGTTCGAAAACTTCGACGACGAGGTGCGGGACAAGCTCAAGATCCGCCTCGACGACTCCAAGGCCTTCCTCAACCGCTTCGAACGCCAGCTCATCCAGCTCACCCGTCACGAACTGAACGACCACGCTGAGTTCTTTGCCGATTCATCCTTCCATCTCCTCTCCATCCCCGAATCTTTGCGCTCTCTGCGTTCTTTTGCGGCTAACGAAATCCCCCTCGGCCTATACGAACTGCCCCGCCGTTCGGGTGAGTCTCACCTCTACCGCCTCGGCCACCCGCTCGCCGAACACGTCATCGCCCAAGCCAAATCCCGCGACCTACCCATCGCCGAAGTCGAGTTCCGCTACTCCGACCACGATGGCAAGATCAGCATCCTCGAACCCCTCCAAGGAAAATCCGGCTCGCTCACAGTCTCCATGTTCACCGTGGAATCCATGGATCAGGCCGAGGATCACCTCATCTTCGCCGCCTGCACCGATGACGAATCGATGCTCGATGAGGAACAGGTTCGCCGCTTGCTCACCCTGCCAGCCCATACAACCGATACACTCCTCGAACTACTCGCGCCCGTAAAACTCGATGCTTTCACAGA
>JBIIFS010000180.1:0-2823 GCA_044237185.1 Luteolibacter sp. | reverse complement strand
GGCACGGCGCTTCTCACATTGGGCGCCATCATGCTGGCGTTGTTTTTCGGGGTGAGTGCGGCGATTTATCTCGCCGAATACGCAAAGCAAAGCCCTTTCATTCATATGGTCCGGCTCGCGATTCTCAATCTGGCGGGAATTCCGTCCATCGTGTTCGGATTGTTCGGGTTTTCCGTATTTGTGCTGGCGGTTCCGGTCATCACGAATATGCCCTCGGACCGGTCATTGCTCGTCATCCCTTTGTTGATCAATGATTTTTGCCTCAGTTTCCAGGGATGGAATTCGTCCCTCATGGCAGGCTGCGCAACGCTGGCGTGCATGATTTTACCGGTGATCATTACGGCATCCGAGGAATCCCTGCGCGCAGTGCCTCAAGGCTTCCGCGATGCGTCACTTGCGATGGGCGCGACCCGTTGGCAAACGATCAGGAAATGTGTTTTGCCTTATTCTCTCCCCGGCATCCTGACATCGTCCCTTCTTGCGATCACCCGCGTGGCGGGTGAAACAGCACCCATCATGTTCACCGCAGCCGTGGCGGCAAAAGACGATTTCCCATGGGAGGGATTGAAAAACCCCTTGGATATCCTTTCGTCCCAGGTCCAGGCATTGCCATATCACATCTACACCCTCGCGGCCCGCATTCCCAATTCCGAATACACCCAACGCGCCCAATACGGATCCGTTCTCGTGTTCCTGATTCTCGTAGCGGTGCTCTCATTCGGATCCATGATTCTCCGTGCAAAACTTCGCGCCAAACTCAAATGGTAAATTCTCCCACAGAAACACCCATCTCCACGGATCGTGCGGTTCAGATCCGGAACGTAAATTTTTCTTACGGCTCAAAACAAGTGCTGCATGATGTCACTTTGGATATCCCTGCAAATCAGGTTACCGCTTTCATCGGCCCATCAGGTTGCGGCAAATCCACTCTGATTCGATGCATCAACCGCATCAATGACCGTATTCCGGATGCCAAAGTCACCTCAGGATCCATCCTCGTCCACGGGATCGACATCCATCGTGAAGATATCAATCTCCATGAGCTCCGCCGCCGAGTGGGAATGGTGTTCCAAAAATACAATCCGTTTGCAAAATCCATTTATGAGAATGTCGTCTACGGGTTGCGCATCGCCGGTGTGAAGAAGCGTTCGGAACTCGACGAGGCGGCTGAGAAAGCCCTGACCAATGCCGCGCTATGGAACGAAGTCAAAGACCGCCTGCACACCAGCGCCTTCGGTCTCTCCGGAGGACAACAACAACGTCTCTGCATCGCGCGGGTCATTGCCACGGAGCCTGACATCGTCCTCATGGACGAACCATGCGCCGCCCTGGATCCGCTTGCCACATTGAAGATCGAAGAGCTGATCAATGAACTGAAGAAAAAATTCACCATCGTGATCGTCACTCACAACATGTCGCAAGCCACCCGATGCTCGGATCGTACCGCGTTCATGTATCTGGGCAAACTGATCGAATATGGCGATACGATGCAGATTTTTGAAAACCCCGGAAATTCACAAACCGAAGCCTACATCACTGGCGCGTTCGGCTGATTTGCCACTTTTCTTTTTCATATGAACGATCATCAGGAAAAACCGATGGAATCCCGGACATCCGCGACCGCAGTGGATATTCGCAACCTGTCATTCAACTACGGTTCAACGCAGGCGCTTAAAAATATCGGCCTGAATTTGAAGCGGAACGAGGTTACCGCATTCATCGGCCCCTCGGGCTGCGGCAAATCCACTTTGCTACGTTGCATCAACCGGATGAATGACGAGATCGTCGGAACTCGCATCACACAGGGTGAGATTCTTATCGACGACATCAACATTTATGACCGTTCGGTCGATGTGGTGAAGCTCCGGCGTGAGGTGGGCATGGTGTTTCAAAAATCAAACCCCTTCCCTTCCAGCATTTATGACAATGTCGCATACGGCCTGCGCATGCGTGGCGAGCGTGACACTGCGGTGCTCGACCAGTCCGTGCAAGAAAGCCTTGAATCTGCGGCACTCTGGGACGAAGTAAAAGACCGCCTTCAGGAGTCCGCGCTCGGACTTTCCGGCGGACAACAACAACGTTTGTGTATCGCCAGAACGATCGCGGTCAAACCCACCATCGTTCTCATGGATGAGCCTTGTAGCGCGCTTGATCCGATTGCCACCGCGAAAGTCGAGGACCTCATCTGGAAGCTCAAGCATGACTACACCTTCATCATCGTCACCCATAACATGCACCAAGCCGCGAGGGTTTCGGACAAGACGGCGTTTTTCTATATGGGCGAGCTGGTTGAATTTTCCGATACCGGCCGCATGTTCTCAAATCCAAGTGTCAAAAAAACCGAGGAATACATCACCGGCCGTTTCGGTTGATTTCCCATTTCACCAGCAACCATTCATACACCATGAGCAATCAACATATATTTCAAGAGATGGATCTTTCCATGAACGCCCTCAGAGAAAAGGTCCAGCTCATGGCGTCTCTAACGGTTCAAAACATGAAGAACGCGATCCGCGCGCTTGTGAGCCGGGATATCGATCTGGCGCGCATCGTGATTGGTGATGATTCCGAGGTGGATGAGCTCGAAGTGAAAATCGACCAGTTGGGAATGGATATTCTCATCCGGTTTCATCCGATGGCCTCGGATTTGAGAGCGGTGATCACAGCGATGAAAACTGCGCATAATTTGGAGCGCATCTCCGATCACGCCGTAAATATCGCCAAGCGCGCGAAGAAGATCTGCAAATCCCAATCATCCATCGAGGTGAATATGGTTGAGCCGCTTTTTGCCATGGCGGAACAGATACTCAACGACGCGCTGCG
>JBIIFS010000060.1:0-10563 GCA_044237185.1 Luteolibacter sp. | reverse complement strand
ACGAAAAGTTGCTGGCCAGCGGACGGGGCAAGGAGCAAAGCCCGGGACAATTCCGGCGAAGTCAGAACTGGATCGGCGGCAGCCGTCCCGGAAACGCGAGGTTCGTGCCACCACCGGCCGATGAAGTGCTGAACTGCATGGGCGACCTGGAAAAATTCCTGCATGATGATCCGGTGAGAACTCCGCCATTGATCAAGGCGGCACTTGCCCATGTGCAGTTTGAAACCATCCATCCGTTTCTCGATGGCAACGGACGTGTCGGTCGATTGTTGATTCCGCTAATTCTGCGTGAAGAACGTGTTTTGCAATATCCCCTTCTGCACCTGTCCTTGTTCTTCAAGGAACACCGGGCGAGATACTATGAACTGCTTCAGGAGGTGCGCCTCAAAGGACACTGGGAGTCATGGCTCGATTTCTTTTTCCAGGGAGTCCGAGACATCGCGGAGAGGATGGCATCGGACATTCAACAAGCCCTGGCACTCTTCGAGAAGGACAGAATCCGCATTTCGCAAATGGGCCGCTCCGCGCGCTCGTGCTTGCTCATCCATGAGCGCATGAAAGCACAACCAATGACGTCCATCGCCGCCCTTTCCTTGGCCACAAAGCTAACCCCAACCACGACCGCCGCATCCCTTGCCAAGCTGACAAAGATCGGGATGGTTAGAGAAATCACCGGTAGCAGATATGGCCGTCTCTACGCCTATGACGGCTATTTGAAAATCCTTGCTCCATACGAGTGATCTACCGTGGCAGTCGGAAAGGGGTTACGGGCATTCCACTCCATTCAGGATCACTCGCCGCTTCTTGCGGTCAAAGCCGGAAGGTGTTTTCCCACTGACCGTCCCTGGGCAGAATGGCGAACCATTTCTCCGCGACCTCGGGCGTGGTCAGCTCCCGGTAGTGTTTGAAGATGATCGAGGCAGAGTTGCCCGCTTCCAGCGCCACCTGATCGGCACTTTGGACGATGGCAATGCGGTAACTGATGAATGAATCCCGAAGCACATTGCGCGGCCACTCCATCTTGAGGGCGCGGGCCAGCGCGGGCACATGGGTTTGCAATTCCTTCGTCCGAACAATCTTCCCTTTCCGTTCCAGAGGCGTCAGCCAGGCTGCGAGGTTGTCGCTGATCGGAATCACACGGCGTGATGCGGTCTTTGCCTGGCCGGCACGCACCTCGATGAACCTCCGCTCCAGATCCACGGCTTTCCAGTCGAGCCGTTCAAGTTCGGCCATGCGAATACCTGCAAAGGCTCCGATGGCGAGGATGGGTACAAGATCGGGCGAAGCATTGTGCAGCAGCGTCGTCATCTCCTCTGGTGAGAAGATTGTCGTGTCCTCGGATTTCACGCGCACCTGCTGGATCTGCTCGACCGCAGTATTCTTCTCGTCCGGCAGGTAGTTCTGGGCCTTGGCGAAGGAGAAAAGCACCTTGATGCACCGGAGCATCGAATTGCGTGTGGTTGCCACAATGTTCAACGACCGCAACCAGGCGTCCACGTCCGGCCCGGTCACTTCGAGAATTGGTCCGGGGAACTTGGCCGCGAGACGATTCAGCGTGGTGCGGAGCTGACCGAGATACTTGGTGCTCGCTCCGTCCTGTTCGCGGATCTTGAGCAGTTCGGCCACCACCTCCGGGACTGTGGCGCGGCGAACAATGTTGCCGAACATCTTCCCGTATTCCGTAGCCATAGCCGACAGCGATTCAGTTCCGGCTAGGGTGCGGGCGCGGACGTAGTCCTCCACGGCGGCGTAGAGGGGAATCCCGAGTTTTTCCAGCAGTGCCTCAGCCGCCTTGAAGCTGTCGCGCTCGTGCGGCTTGAGGTCCGTCACATGTTGCATCCCGGATTGAATTCGCTGCGCCACGAACAACGCCTCCTTTTTGGCGGACTCCAAGTCAGTGAACATTTTCCGCATCCGGCGGCCGTCCCGGTAGAAACTCAGGGTGAAGCGGACCCGTCCTTTGGATTCCGTGCGATAGATTGGCACCACTGCGGAGCCCGCTTTGACCTTGAGAAAGGGGCCTGCTTTTTTGCTCCGTCCCTTGGGGGGGCGTTCCCCCGATTTGTCGCCATTTTGTCGCCAGCCTCGTTCATGCCGTTGTTGGGCATGTCAACCGAGGCGGTTTTGTCCGCCGTATTCCTTTGATTATTAAAGGAAAGTGCTCGAAAGAGGACTCGAACCTCCACAGGTTTCCCTACTAGATCCTTAGTCTAGCGCGTCTACCAATTCCGCCATCCGAGCTTTCCCGATTGGGTGGGCGCAGGAAATAGGGTGAGTGCCGCTTCTTTGCAAGTGAATCTTTGAAAAAAATGCATGATGTGGGCGGATCTCTTCTTTACCACCCCCCGCAGCTACCCATCTATGGAGATTCAACTGTTCATGCCAATTTTTAGGCTAAGACACGCTAAGCTTCTCTCACCTCGTAAAATCCCATTGTAACCCACAGAGATAACGACTAGTTTACCCATCCTGACGCGATCGGTTCATGCTCGTGAGAATGACATTTGTAAAATCAGCCATTAGGGTCCTTCTATGCCTCTCCCTGTTTTTCGTCCCTGCAATCCAGGGCTTTTCTAAGGAAACGAAAAACAACGGTTGGACCGTGATCAAGATTGACGGCAAAGAATACCTCTCCGTTGAGGACATCCAGCGCTTCTACAATTTCAAAAGCCTTACCCGAGATGGCAATTCGGTGACTTTGGAAAACGAAAAAGTTAAAATGAACCTCACCGTCGGGGGCAACGAGTGCCTGATGAATAAGGTAAAATTCGTTTTTTCAAATCCAGTGGCCGCCTCTGGCAGCAGCATTTATGTCTCCCGCATCGATCTTGCGAAACTCATCGATCCTGTCCTGCGCCCGAATTATATCAAAAACGCCGGAAATTTCCGCACGGTCATTATCGATGCCGGCCATGGTGGAAAAGATGCGGGTGCAACCAACCCGCTTGGAAGCGAATCGAAATACAATCTCATCGTCGCGAAAAAGCTCAAAACCTTACTCGAGACGAAAGGTTTCAAAGTCGTCATGGTTCGGGAGACGGATATCTTCCATACACTTCAGGAACGCGTGAAGATCGCGAACAAGATAGACGAGGGAGCCATCTTCATCAGCCTGCATTTCAATTCCGGCGGTCCAGCCGCGCGAGGGATTGAAACCTTCACCCTCTCCCCTCCCGGCGTTTCGCATTACGGAAGCGATTTCAAAGCCACGGATGCCCAAGCCAGAACAGGCAACGAGCACGATTCGGCCAATATCGCCCTCGCCACCGCGATCCATGGATCCGTCCTTCGTCGGCTCAGGGAAAATACCTTCGATCGAGGCATCAAACGCGCGCGCTTCAGCGTGCTTTCCGGAGTCAAACATCCGGCTGTTCTTTTCGAAGGCGGCTTCATGAGCCACCCTTTTGAGGCGCGCTTGATCGCCAATGAATCCTATCAAAACGCCATCGCCGCAGGCATTCTGGAGGCCATCAATCGCTACCGCTTCGCCGTGGGCACTCGAAAGGATATAGCGAAGCCTCAGTAGATCCTTGTCATTTTCTAATAACGAAAATAATCCCGCGCCTGCCCCGGTAAGGTTGGTGTGAAAATTTCCTCACCCATCTCAGACTTTCTCTCATCCAAAGCATTGATTCCCGACCACGCACCTGCATACTCCCCATGCAAACCGCATGCTCACCCTCCTCAAAATCCGCAATCTCGCACTCGTAGACGAACTCATATGGGAACTCGGCTCCGGCCTAATTTCGGTCACAGGTGAAACAGGCGCAGGAAAATCCGTCATCGTTGGCGCTTTGAAAATGATTCTCGGAGAACGCGCGGATAAAAATCTCATCCGCACCGGAGAGGAAACCTGCACGATCGAATCCGTGTTCGATCTTGCCGACACATCCGAAATCAATGCCATCCTCGAAGAAGGCGGCCTCCCTCCCTGCGATGACACCCAGATCATCATCCGCCGCTCGATTGGCACCTCCACCAACCGCCAGTTTGTCAACGACTCGCCTGTAACCATCACACTCCTCAAAAAAATTGGAGAGCGTCTGGTCGACCTCCACGGTCCACATGATCACCAATCTTTACTCTCCCAAGAGCGACAACTCGCGATGCTCGATGCCTATGCCGTGACCGATTCGCTGGTCTCCGAATACCGAACCGCTTACCGAACCTGGCGGGAAAAATCCCAAGAGCTGGAGGAAATTCAAAACGCAGAAAACGCCTCAGAACAAGAGCTCGAGCTTCTCCGCTATCAACTCGATGAAATTCAATCCGCCAAGCTCACCCAGGCAGATGGCGATGAACTCCAGGAAAGATATCACCGCTCGTCCAATTCCAGTCGCTTGGACGAACTTGCCGCACAAGCCGTCACAACCCTATCGGGTGAAGACGGCATCCTCACACGAGTTTCCGATCTCCAACGTCTCATTCGCGACCTCGAGAAATACGATCCATCCATCGCCGATAAGGTTTCTTCTCTCGAAACCGCATCCATCGAACTCCAAGACCTTGAAGCCACTCTGACGGATTACGCGGAAGAGCTCGACATCGATCCATCAGAAGCGACCTCCATCGAAGAGCGCGTCAATCTTGTCGAATCACTGAAACGCAAATACGGCCCGACAATCGATGACATCCTGACTCGTCAGGAAACCCTCTCCAACCGATTGGACAACATCGACAACCGGACGGAAAAAATCGAAGCCCTCACCCACGCTCTGGCTGAATCCCGAAAAGAACTGGAAGCCATCGCGAAAAAACTCAGCGCGATCCGAAAAAAATCCGCCCCCAAACTTGCGCAGGACATCGCCTCGCAGCTCAAAGATCTCGGCTTCAAACAGTCCTCTTTCGAAGTCGAACTTTCCACCCTCAAAGATCCCTCGCTCCACGGCTTGGAATCGTGCAATTTCCTCTTCGGCCCCAACCCGGGAGAACCTCTGCTTCCTCTGCGTCAGATTGCCTCCTCCGGAGAAATTTCACGCGTCATGCTCGCGGTCAAATCCTCCCTCGCGGAGCAAGACGCCACCCCGCTCATGGTGTTTGATGAAATCGATGCCAACGTTGGTGGTGAAATCGCCCGGGCCGTCGGTAAAAAAATGGCGCGATTGGGCCAGCTCCACCAGGTCATTGCCATCACCCACTTCCCACAAGTCGCCGCCACGGCTGCCGCCCACTTCGTGGTCGAAAAAGAAGTCATAGGAGGGCGTACGCGTTCAAAGCTCTATCCCGTGGAGGGAGAGAAACGCATCACCGAACTCGTCCGCATGCTGGGCGGCGGCGGCGAACAAGCCCGTGCGATGGCCGCCTCGCTGTTAGAATCTTAAAATTTCAATTTTCAAATGGACCGCGCGAGTCCACTCGCGCTTCTTCAACTCTCCCACTGACCACTCGGTATTTTGCACTTACCCATGACCCTCGCCTTCATCGCCACCGGAGATATCGCCATTCCGACTTTCCGTTACCTCATCGAACATGGCCCGAAGCCTTGCGTCCTCATTACCCAGCCGGATAAACCGGTCGGCCGCAGCCAGAGCAGCACGGTACCTCCGGAAATCAAAACCCTCGCCCTCGCGCATGGCATCCCGGTTTGGCAGCCGGAAAAGATATCGAAAATCACTGCCGACCTGGAAGCCTTGCGGCCCGACATCGCCGTCGTGATGGCCTACGGACAGATCATCGGCAAGGCCGTCCGTAAAGTTCCCAAAAAAGCCATCATCAACCTCCACGCTTCGATTCTCCCTAATTACCGCGGAGCCTCCTGCATCCAATCCGCCATCCGCAATGGCGATACGGAAACCGGCATCACGATCATGCACGTCATTCGTGAGCTCGATGCGGGTGATATCATCTGCAAAAAAGTCATTCACATCGGCTCTGATGAAACTGGCGGAGAACTTCACGATAGACTCGCCGACCTCGGACCTTCCGCTATTGCCGAATCCTTGGAAATTTTAGCCAAAAACCCAAAAGAAGGAACCCCACAAAATCCTGCCGAGGTCACTTACGCCCCAAAACTTTTGCGAGAAGACGGCCGACTCGATTTCACACAGCCTGCCGATCTATTGGAACGAACCATCCGAGCCTACGATCCTTGGCCGGGAACTTTCACGGAAGTCTCCATCAAAGGTAAACCAAAACGCCTGAAAATTTTCCCACCAACGGGCATCATAGATCAACCCCTTCCCGCCGGCGAACTCCTCTACCAAAATGGTCAGCTACTCATCGGCTGCGGTCATCAATCCCTCATCCTATCCGAAGTCCAACCCGAAGGTTCGAAACGCATGCCAGCGGCCGCTTTTGCGAATAGCCTTTGAATTAAAGAGGAACCACAATGGTAGCGCAGCGGACATCGACGGAGGGTAACGTAGTCAAATCAACACTGATTTTAAGAGATTCTAAAAAATCCAGATATCAGAAATCGAGCATTGATCACTTTTTTATTTATCAGTGTCCATCTGTTTTCATCAGTGGTTCACATCTATTTTAAATCATGAAAGAACTAGTCCAACATTACTATGATAGATTCAACTCCGGCGACCGCGAGGCACTTCTGGAAATGCTAGCAGATGATGCCGTCCACGAAATCAACGAAGGCAACAAAGAGGTCGGACGCGAAGCTTTTCGCTCGTTTCTCGAAAGAATGGATCGTTGCTATCAAGAACAAGTCGAAGACCTCGTCGTGTTCACCAGCGAAAACCCAAACCGCGTCGCTGCAGAGTTTTTCATTCGTGGAAAGTATGTCGCAACCGATGACGGCTTACCTGCGGCGAATGGACAAACCTATCACCTGAGAATCGGTGCGTTCTTCGAGCTTTGCGACGGGAAAATCAAACGCATCACGAATTACTACAACCTCAGTGAGTGGTTGAGAATGGTGGGAGCTTAATTAAAATTTCAAGAAGGCAGAAAACCGCTCTTTTTCAGAACTTCGCGATCGCACTCTTCATCTTCTCTAGCCCCTCCATCATCCTCGATCTCGGGCAACCGAAGTTAAACCGCACCCAGCCGGGCCAACCGAAGAACGCGCCGTCGGAAAGGAAAAGACCGGCTTCTTTTTCGAAAAAGTTTGCGGGGTTTTCGACACCGAGTTTCCTGGCATCGATCCATGCAAGATAGGTCGCTTCGGGTGCGTGTATCGATAACGCCTCGCATTCTTCGTTGATGAAGCGAACCAGCTCATCGCGATTTCCTTTGAGATAAGACATCAATTCCTGACGCCATGATTCGCCATCTCGATAAGCCGCTTCCGCAGCATAGTAGGAAAGCGCATTGATCTCAGCTAAAGTGTGTCCTCTGGCTGCGTTGAATTTTCTACGAATCGAATCGTCTGGGATGATCGCAAACGCATAACCCAAACCCGCGATGTTCCAGGTCTTGCTGGGTGAAAGCAGAGTGATGGAACGCGCAGCGAGTTCGGATGGTAATTGGAGAGCCGAGAAATGCGGGGTCGCAGCTTCATCAAAAATTAGATCGCAGTGTATCTCATCGGAGACCAAGACCAGATCATGCTTCACGCAGAACTGCGCGAGTTGGATGACTTCGTCTTTTGAAAAAGCCCGACCCAATGAATTCTGCGGATTGCACAGTAAGAAGATTTTCGTTTTTTCAGAAACGCTCTTTTCCATCGTGTCCCAATCAAATTCCCAGCGGGCGTTTACGAAAATGTGATCGACCGTGAGCAACTTCGCTCTCGCATCTTTGTGGACGCCGAGGAAAGGAGGATAGACCGGTGTGCAAGTCATCAACTCCTCACCTTCCGCACAGAACGCGCGTGCGGCAAGCGAGAGTGCGGGAACCAATCCTCCAAGATGGATCAGGTGATCGGGATTCAGGATCGAGTGACGACGTTTTTGCAAATAGTCCGCGATTGCGTCCACCAAACCCGTGTGCGCTTGGGCGTAGCCGAAAACACCGTGATCGATGCGCTTGTGCAAAGCCTCGATGATGGGTGGGGCCGATACGAAATCCATATCCGCCACCCAGAAAGGATCGAGCTCCGGCCTGCGGTCATACTTGATGCAGCCGCTTCCTTTTCTCGCGACAACCGTATCAAAGTCAAAATTCATAACTCAAAACCTGCCGCCAACGCCCACGCTTTGCAATCGCCAAACGAAGAGGGAGACTCAGATTACTAAAAGATTTTCAACGCAAAGCCGCAAAGAACGCAAAGTTATGCAGAGCCAGCACGATGAAATTTTCAGTTTTAATCAACTCACTATACTCGAACCATATCATTAAATATCTTTGAGAATACAACTACCCAAGCTTTGACTAGATTTCATTCCGTCCAGGCGTATAGGACTGAGTCTTTTTTTGTAATTTATTCGCTACCGCTTATTCTGCTTTGCGGAACTCCGCGTCCTTTGCGGCTTTGCGTTGAAAAAAGTAACCGTCAGACGTGGATTTGAGGTTTCATTTTTAGCCCCAATCCAAAACACTCCCTCCCAACAATGAACCAATCTTTCTCAATCATCGGCCAGCGCCTTGGCGGAGGTAGCGGCATTGGCGATCTCATGGACGATCTCGGCAATGCGCTCGCGAACGCCGGTCCTGACATGAAAATGCTTGGGGGTGGTCAACCCGCTCAAATCCCTGCCATCAACCAAATCTGGCAGAAGCGTCTGACCGAGATCTGCGGCGATGAAGCGGCAACACAGAAAATGCTGACCACGTATGATCCGCCCAAAGGCAATCCCGAGTTCATTTCGGAGTTCGCCAAGCTTCTCCGTGAAACGTTCGGCTGGGAGCTTGGGTCGGAAAACATCTGCCTGACCAGCGGTGGGCAAACCGCATTTTTCTATCTCTTCAATCTCCTCGCTGGAGTCATGCCGGACGGCTCCAAACGGAAAATACTTTTTCCTCTCGTCCCCGAATACATCGGCTACGCCGCACAGGGTCTCGCTCCCGATCTATTCACCTCGTTGAAACCCATCATCGAACACACGAGTGCCAACGAGTTCAAATATTATATCGACTTCGATCACCTGGAACTCGGTCCCGAGATCGCGGCGGTTTGTGTTTCGCGTCCCACCAACCCAACTGGCAACGTGCTCAGCGATGCAGAGATTCAACGTCTCTCCGAAATCACCAAAGCCAAAGGCATTCCGTTGATCATCGATAATGCCTACGGCGCACCGTTTCCAAAAATCATTTTCAACGAGATCACACCGCACTGGGACGAACACGTCATCCTGACCCTGAGCCTGTCGAAACTCGGCCTGCCAGGCACACGCACGGGTATCGTTGTCGCCTCTCCTGAAATCATTTCCGCCATCTCATCGATGACCGCGATCACGGGACTCTCCAACCCAAGCATGGGCCAGCAGATCGTGCTGCCCCTGATTCGCAGTGGTGAAATCCTCGAACTCAGCGAAAACGTCATCCGCCCCTTCTACCGGGAAAAATCCGTCATCGCTCAAGCGGCTGTTAGAGAAATCTTTGGTAATCGTTTTCCGTGGCATGTGCACCGCAGCGAAGGCGCTCTTTTCCTCTGGCTGTGGTTTCCTGGATTACCGATCTCCTCCGCCGAGCTTTATCAACGTCTCAAAGCCCGCCAGGTCCTCGTCATTCCCGGACATCATTTCTTCTTCGGTTGCAACGATCCAAATTGGCAGCATCGCAATGAATGCATCCGCGTATCATTCGCCATGCAGGAATCCATCGTGCGTGATGGACTCACGATTATTGCTGAGGAAGTGGAAAAAAGTTACCAGTAGCTGCGGCGCTGGGACCGCGCGTCTCCAGACGCGCTATTCCCTGTTCAAGATTACTTGAGCGCTTCCAAGCGCCTGATCTTAATATTTCTGAAACTCACCAGATCCTGGTGATCTTGCAAGCAGATGTGACCGGCATCCGCCTTACCGAAACCTTCCCACTTGGCAAACTTGGATTTTGAGACTTTCTCTTTCCAGTCATCGGAGCCTATTTCGTATTCCACGTATTTTTCGCCGTTCATCCAATGCTCGCACTTGTAGGTGCCCGTCGGAGTCTTTTGACATTTGAGCACGAAGCGATTCCACTCGCCCGCAGGCTTGGTGGTGTCTTTGTCTGCGGCGTAGAGTTGATACATCCAACCCGCCTTCTGCGGATCCTTGCCTTTCACGTTGTCCTGAATCTGTGCTTCCGGACCGGTCAAATACGGAGGCCCTTTCCCCTCCACGACTTTGAACATGATTCCTGAGTTACCTCCCTCGCTGATTTTCCAATCGATGGAGAACTCAAAGCTCTCAAATTTCTCTTTGGTGATGATGTCTCCCCCGCCCTTGCGGGCCAGCACACCATCCTCCACAACCCACTGCTCCGGCAGAGCATCTTTTTTGTAACCCCGGAAATGCTGTGAGGCGTCCTTACCGTCGAACAACAACACCCAACCCTGGGCTGTTTCTTCCGGCGTCAGGGTGTTCGACTCGGCCGCAAAAGCGGTCTGGGAGATAAGGAATAGACAAAATAGGGATGCGTAGGTTTTCATGAATTTCGATATTTTTATAACAGTGAGATACAGGAGCAGAAGAGGAGATATATCAATTCAAAAGGTAGGGACTGCGGCTTACTCTCTGGAATTTTTAT
>JBIIFS010000058.1:0-10632 GCA_044237185.1 Luteolibacter sp. | reverse complement strand
CGTGCTGGTCCCAACCACGGTGGAAAATCTGCACGAAGCGCACGCCACGTTCAAGCAATCGTCTGGCCATCAGAGCGGAGTTGCCAAAGCTGCCGCGATTTTTGCTTTCATCTCCGTAAAGATTGTAGGTGTGTTCGGATTCGCTTGAGAGATCGGCAAGTTCCGGAACGGAGCGCTGCATCCGATAAGCCATCTCGTATTGCTGCATGCGGGTTTGGATTTCAGGATCCTGAATCGCATCGTAGGATTTTTGATTCAGTTTCCCCAATCCATCCAACATGCTGCGGCGCAGTTCGCGTGGAACGCCGGGTGAATCTTCGAGAAAAAGAACCGGATCGCCGAGTGAGCGGAGCGACACACCAGAGTATTTTCCGGGAAGGTAACCGGAGCCCCAGAGTCTCGAGGAGATCGCTTGGACGTTGGCGAAGGGAGAGGTGTGTTTGGCGTGGAGTACGACGAAGGATGGCAAATCCTCATTCATCGAACCGAGACCGTAGGACATCCACGATCCCATGGACGCTTTGCCATTGACCATGGATCCGGTGTAGATGAGTTGGTTGGCAGGTTCGTGGTTGATGGCATCCGTGTGCATGGATTTGATGACACACAGATCATCGGCCATTTTTGCGGTCCACGGCAGTAACTCGCTAACCCAAGTGCCGGACTCGCCATGTTGGTTAAATTTGAATATGGACGGAGCCAGCGGAAACGCTGCCTGACCGGAGGTCATGCCGGTGAGGCGCTCGCCTTCTTTGGCGAGGTAGGTTTTGAGATCCTCTTTGAAGCGTTTTTTGAGCTCGGGTTTGTAATCGAAGGTATCCAACTGGGATGGCGCGCCGATGAGCGAGATGTAGATCGCGCGTTTGGCTTTCGGCGCGAACTGTGGGATCGACATATTGCCCATGGGTCGGGCGGCGCTGAGACCTTCTTTGCCGAGCAAGGAGGCCATTGCAGCAACGCCGAGGCCGGTTCCGGTTTTGCGAAAAAACTGACGGCGTGTGTATGCTTCGTTGTAAATATCTAATGGATTCATCGTAGTTTATCGGGTTACGGTTTCATCAAGGTTGAAAAGTTGGTTCGCCACCAAGGTCCATGCGGCGAGATCGGTGGTTGGAAGGCTCGGGTCGTGGGTGAATTCTCCGATTGCGAGCGCGTTTTTCGCTTCCTCGGGTTTCTCACGATAATATGTCTCAGCGGCGGCGTGGGTTTCCCGGATCGCTGCGCGTTCCGAGCTCTCCAATTTGCGGTTGATGAGTCGCAGAGTGATGATGTCGAGGCGTTGATCGAAATCTTTTCCTCCTTTCATGGCCAGAGTAGCGAGAGCCCTTGCCGCTTCTACAAATTGTGGGTCGTTCATCAGGGCGAGGGCTTGGAGGGGAGTGTTGGTGCGTTCGCGAGCGACACAGAAAATCTCGCGGGTGGGAGCATTGAGAATTTCCATGGTCGGCGGTGCGGCGGTACGTTTCCAGAAGGTATACATCGAGCGACGGTAGAGCGCCTCCCCCGTGTCTTGTTTGTAATCCTTCGTGTTGGATTGCGGCATGGCGACAGCGCTCCACACTCCTTCGGGCTGGTAGGGCTTCACGGATGCTCCGCCGATTTTCTTGGACAGGAGGTTCGAGCTTGCGAGAGCGAGGTCACGGATTTGTTCGGCGTCAAGGCGTGTGCGAGGTCCGCGAGCGAGCAGGTTGTTTGCGGGATCGATTTCGAGTTTCTCCGGAGAGATGTGACCGGCCTGGCGGTAGGTTTTTGACATCACGATGGTCTTGACCATGTGGCGGAAGTTCCACTTGCTTGCGATGAATTCGGAAGCGAGCCAGTCGAGAAGTTTCGGATGGGTGGGGCGAGCGCCCATGATGCCGAAGTCACCGTTGGTCTCCACGATACCTTTGCCAAACATGTAATACCAGAGACGATTCATGGTGACGCGAGCGGGTAGGGGGTTTTTCGGATCGTTCAACCACATGGCGAGGCCGCGGCGGTCTTTGGTAGTGCCTTCCGGCATGGCGGGCAGCATCGCAGGGGTTTCAGGAAAAACTTTCTCGGCTTTGGAGGCGTATGCACCACGAGTGAGGACGTGAGCAAAAGGAGCTTCTTTTTTCTCTTCGTAGACTAGAGTCATGGAGCCGCGATCGCGTATGATTTTGTCCTCTGCTAGGAGTTTGTCGCGCTCGGCGATGAATCCGATGGATGCAGAATCTGCGACAGTGATATAATGTTCGAAGAGAGCATCGTTTTGCTGTTTGGTGCGCTTGTCAGCGGGAAGTGCGATCCATTCATCGATCATTTGTGTATTTGCCAAACGAGCGATTTCATTTTCTTTGAGCAAGCGACGATAGAGGCGGAAATCTTGGAGTGCGACTTTGCTATTTATTTTGGAATCGCCATTTGCACGGGAACCGAGAGTAAGTGGTGTGGATGTGACGATGTTTGCGCCAACGGTGTTGGGATAGATTTTAGCACCGGTTTTTTTACCATCGATGTAGAGCGACAGGCATTGGTGTCCGCTCTGTGTGCCATCGAAAACAACCATGATATGATACCATTTTTTGGGTTTGAGTTTACCGTCCGATTGTAATTTGCATGCGGATTTATCCCAGGAGTCGATCACATGAGCGCCGGGCTTACCGTCTTCAAGCCAGAGATCCCAGCCACGGTAGCCTTGCGCGGGATCGATTTTTGCGATGATGGCCCCAGTGGGTGCGCCTTCAAACCAAACGAAACCGCCGTAGCTGACTTGATCGGCTCGGGTGAAATTTCCGATATCGCCAAGTTCGATCGGCTTGTCGGAAACGATAACCGCTTTGCCTTTTGGACCATCAATGCGGGTAGGTTCCGTGGGCCACTCTTTGGCTGCGCCATCAACAGTGCCGGTCATTTTTCCTTTTTCCGACGTAAGCGGCAGGTGCAGCGAGAGAGTGGAATCGATCTCTTTCGTTTCTGTTTTGGCACGGCTTGTGAGCCATACTTGGAAATCATTTTTTGCCGAGGCTTTGCGAGCATCGATGCGTTTGTTCACATCCGATATCTTGACTTGAAGTTGGTTCCATGACTCGCGGTCTTCGAGGATGGGAGCGAAGATCGATGGTGCATGAGTTGCGCTGTTATTATCCAAGGCAGACATCGTGTTGTTTCGGAAAAACGCGGTGAGTTGGTAGAATTCCTTGGTGGAAAACGGATCGAACTTATGATCGTGGCAAGAAGCACAACTTGCTGTTAGACCGAGCCAGAGTGCGCCCATGGTATCGACGCGATCGGTGGCGTATATTGCATCGTATTCTTCGGCGATAGCACCGCCTTCACCAGTGGTTGCTAAGCAACGCAGGAAGCCGGTGGCGATTTTTTGGTCAAGACTTGGTTCAGGCAAGAGGTCGCCGGCGATTTGTTCGGTGGTGAATTGATCCCATGGCATGTTGGAGTTGAAGGCGCGGATGACCCAGTCGCGGTATGGCCAGATGGCGCGATAGTTGTCGATGTGGATGCCGTGGGTGTCGGCGTAGCGGGCGGCATCGAGCCAGTGGCGGGTGAAATGTTCCGCACTGGTGACGCTTTCCAAAATCCGGTCTGCTTCCGCGGAGATGGCGGCATCGGGATTTTTTTCGTAAGCCGCGACGAAGGCATCGGTAGCAGTTGGCTCCGGGGGAAGTCCGGTGAGGTCGAAAGACAGGCGGCGGTGAAATCTGCGAGGGTCCTCAGGTTCGTTCGGGGCGAGTCCGGCTTGGACGAGCTTTTCGTGGACAAAGCCATCAATAGGCTTATCTGACCAGTTGTTTACGGGGGGCTCAAGTCGGACTACGGGTTGGTAAGACCAATGGCCTTCGTATTTGGCGCCCTGCTCGATCCATTTTTCGATCAAGGCGATTTCCCGTGAGTTCATCACCTTGTGACTCTCTGGTGGAGGCATGACCTCGTCTTTGTCCTTGGATTTGATTAATTTCATCAACTCAGAATCCGCAGGATTTCCTTTGATAATGACCGGGGAACCGGATTCACGGATTTTGAAAGCTTCCGCCTCTATATCGAGGCGCAGGGGTTCTTTTTCAGGCTTACGCGTACCGGCGTCCGGGCCGTGACAGTGATAGCAATATTCGGACAGAATCGGCTGGATGTGTTCGTTGAAGGAGACGGATTGAGGCAATGTCATCGGACTTTCCTCAGCATCCACTGCGGGTTTCTGAGATGATGCGGTCGTGTTCTCCTTACAGCCTGAGATCAGCAGGAAGAGGGATAATAGTGAGAAGTGAGTGACTTTCATGAGGGGAAAACGGAATTGTGGCACATTTTGATACGGGAGTTTGCTCCTGTTCTATCGGGACAATCTGTATTATCGCAGCAAATTAGTCCACATCATCACCAACTGGCAAATGGTAATTCCCGCCTTTTATGGAATTCATTATTGGACTTTGTGGTTGGAAACTTAGAGTGCGCTGCATGAAACGCCTTTTCTTACTCGACGGCATGGCCCTGATTTATCGGGCGCACTTTGCCTTCATCCAAAACCCGATCCGCAATTCAAAGGGTGTCAATACCTCGGCGCTTTATGGTTTCATCAACACGCTTCTATCGATCTTGGAAAAGGAAAACCCAACGCACCTTGGAGTTGCGTTTGACACCTCCGCTCCAACGCCGCGTCACATCCGTTATCCCGCCTACAAAGCCCAACGCGATGAGATGCCGGAAGAGTTGGCGGCGGCCATTCCGCATGTGAAAGCCCTCTGCCGCGCCTTTGCCCTGCCAGTGCTGGAGATTGATGGCTTTGAAGCGGATGATTTGATCGGAACCTTGGTGAAACGTGCCGAGTTGGATGGTTTTGAATCCTATATGGTCACGCCAGATAAGGATTTCGCTCAGCTGCTTTCTGATCGCACCTTTATTTGGCGCCCGGGCCGCAAGGGCACGGATCATGAAATCATCGGCTTGAAGCAGCTTCCTGAAATCTGGGGAGTTTCCGAGCCGCATCAAATCATCGACCTACTCGGCTTGATGGGGGATGCCTCCGACAATATTCCGGGCGTTCCGGGCATTGGACCGAAAACCGCACAGAAACTCATTTCTGATTTCGGATCGATTGAAGACCTTCTCAAAAATACCGGGCAACTCAAGGGTAAGCAGAGAGAAAATATCGAAGCGAATGCGGATATGGCGATGCTTTCCAAGGAGCTTGCCACGATCATCATCGATTGTCCGCTGGAGGTGTCATGGGATGATTTGATCATTTCCCAACGCGATGACGAAGCGCTCAAGCAACTGTTTGCAGATTTCGAATTCCGTACGCTGACCAAACGGCTTTTCGGAGAGCAAAACAGCAGGACTGAGGCGCCGAACCTGCCACAACAAGGGTCCGCACTTGCACTTTTTGAAACCTTCAAAACCATCCGCGAAGTTCCGCATCAATACACCTTGGCGAACACGCCAGCTCTTCAAGAGGAACTCTTCAGGCATCTCGCCGCGCAAAAATCTTTCTGCTTTGACATCGAGACCACCTCCTTGGATCGCCACTCCGCAAAACTCTTGGGCATCGCGTTTTCATGGAAGGCTCACGAAGGCTGGTACCTTCCGTTTTCCGAAAAAATTCTCTCTGAAATCAAAACTATTCTTCGCTCACCAGCGGAAAAAATCGGGCATAACCTGAAATATGATTTATCGGTTCTTCATTCGCATGGGATCGAGGTGAGCGGGCCATTTTTTGATACGATGCTCGCCGATGCGTTGGCGGCTCCAGAGCGTCGACACAGCATGGATTATCTCTCTGAAATTTTACTCGGTTACACGCCAGTGAAGCTCGCGGATATCGCGCGGCCGGCATCCATCGTTTCCGACGAGGGATCGGATGATCTCTTTGCCTTTGCTGAAAAGAAAAAGCCATCCAAGGAGCTCGATGTCGCCGCTATCCCGCTCGAAACTCTGGCGGAATATGCCGCTGAGGACGCAGATGTCACTTTCCAGCTCTCCGAAAAACTTCGCCTGCTGCTCATTCAAACCGGCCAAGACAAGATCTTTTCCGAAATCGAAGCTCCCTTGCTACCCGTTTTGGTGCGCATGGAAATGGAGGGAATCGCCATCGATCCGGCGGCGTTGAAAAGCATCGGCGAGGAACTTCAGCAGACCATTGACCAGCTTGCAAAATCGATCCAAGTGCATGCGGGAACACCATTCAATATCGCATCACCCAAGCAACTGGGGCAAATCCTCTTCGAGCATCTACGTCTTCTCGATAAAGCCAAGAAAACCAAAACCGGCCAGTATAAGACCGATGAACAAACCCTTTCCACGTTGCTCGGGATTCATCCAATCATTGAGGAAATTCTCGAGTATCGAGAGGCTACCAAACTGAAATCGACTTATCTCGATGCGTTACCGAACCATATCGCTCCGGAGACGGGCCGCATCCATACGCATTTTCACCAACTCGTCGCCGGAACGGGGCGCCTCGCTTCCTCCGATCCGAACTTGCAAAACATTCCCGTCCGTTCCGCCGCAGGTAGAAAAATACGCCAGGCATTCGTGCCCCGCGATTCGCATTCCCCGAAGTTCCAATACCAACTCTTGTCCTGCGATTATTCCCAGATCGAGTTGCGCGTCATGGCGGCGCTTGCCTGTGATCCAACCATGATCACCGCCTTTCAGGACGGTGTTGATATTCACACTATTACCGCTGCCAAGGTCCACGGGGTGACTCCGGAAGAGGTCACCCGTGAAATGCGCTCCGGTGCGAAAATGGTGAACTTTGGCATCATTTACGGCATTTCCGCTTTCGGTCTCTCACAACGCCTTGCGATCCCTCGCAACGATGCTGCGGAAATCATTGATGCGTATTTCCGCGAATACCCTGCGATCAAGGAATACATGGATCGGACCGTCGCGGAGTCCCGCGAAAAAGGCTATGCCGAAACCCTTTCTGGACGTCGCCGTCATTATCCCGATCTCAATTCAGGAAATGCGGGGCTACGTCAAAACGCCGAACGCGCCGCGATCAACATGCCGATCCAAGGCACCTCTGCTGACATGATCAAAATCGCCATGATTCGCATCGATGAGCTGCTGCGCAAAAAAACCTATCAAACCAAGATGCTGCTACAGGTTCATGACGAACTTGTATTCGATTTGCATCCTGATGAGGAATCGGAGCTTGTGCCGAAAATCGTCCATATCATGGAAACCGCGCTTCCCCTCCCGAATGGTGTTCCCGTTCTGGTTGAGAAGGGCGTCGGTAAAAACTGGTTAGCTGCGCATTGATTCCCGAAAGGCGAATCATCTCCTTCAGACAGGCATACACTCCTGGGCTCGGACGATTTCCTATCCAAAAACAATCTTGTTCCGCCTTTGAATCATTTTCATGAAAATAGACCCAAGATAGGGTATGTTGAAGCGTTCTCTCTCTTGCGATTTTCTTCTGGCATTATAGGAAGATCGACATAATTTTTTTGCACAGATTTCACAAGATCATGAGCTTACACGTCCAACTCAGCCCCGAAGCTCTTGAAAACCTTCGCAGACAAAAAAGAAACTCCACGATTTCATCGATCTTGGTTTCGGTGCTCACGATCACCGTGATCTTCCTCGTGATGGGTGTGTTCTTGCTGGATCTTAACATCAAGGAGTCTCCGACCATCGTGACCTACGAGGCATCAACCCAAGTGGAGGAGACAATTACGGAAAAAAAGGTCAACACACAGGTGATTAAAAAGCCATCGGCTCCGTCCAGCTCGATGACAAAGGTGATCGCTGCGAGTGCGGACTCGCCTGTTTCCATCCCGGTTCCGGATGTCGATGTTACGACGCCGAGCATGGAATTCGGTGACGGAACGGATTTCGGGGGTGGTTGGGGCAGCGCTGGTGATTTCGGCTCCGGTGGCGGCTTCAAAGCCATTCCTTCCGCGATGCGTCAGCGTTGCGATCCACAGGATCGGATGAATCGTCTCAAAGAATCTGGCGGAACAGTCCAGTGTGAGGAGGCTGTGGTAAAGGCGCTGGATTTTCTTCAGAAAACCCAAAATGCCGATGGCAGCTGGGATGCAACGCATCCAGTCGCCATGACGGGGCTGGCCCTCCTTGCTTACCTCGGACATTGCGAGACCCCCCAATCAAAAAAATACGGTGATACCGTGCTGAAGGCGATTACCTATTTGGTGAATGTTGGATTGAAGAACAATGGCAAACTGACCAACAAGCCTGATAACTCCATCCAATGGGTCTATGACCATGGGATTGCTGCTTATGCAATTGCCGAGGCTTACACCTTCTGCAGCAAATTGAACATTAATATTCCGGATCTTAAAAAAGTGACCAAGGAAGCTGGGGATATTGTCATGGATGGCCAAGCCGAGAGCGGTGGTTGGAATTATTGCTATGCCCCTTCGGCTAACGATGGTGATAACTCTGTCGGGTTCTGGCAAATTCAAGCGATGAAAGCCTGCAAGCATACCGGAATTTGGACAGACAGTCAGTTCAAAAAGCACGCCCGCCGCGCGCTTGATTGGCTTAAAAAAGTCCAAGGTCCGGATGGAGCGATTGGATATCGTAGCAACCCGAATCAAAGCTCCGGCCTGACAGGCGGTGGCGTTCTCGCTTTCCAAATGTGGGACGAGAGCAATCACAAAGCGGTCAAAAAAGGTGTCCAATGGATCAGTAAAAACGCAACGTTTCGCAGTCTGAATGATCACGGCTCCAACCTCTATTATCACTACTATTTCATGCAAGCCATGTTGAATTATGGCGGTAAAGAGTGGGACAAACACAACGAATTGGTTAGAGATCCCTTGATCAAGGCTCAGAATCCCGATGGGTCATGGACGCAGAGTGTCGGTAGCCACGGCCCGATCAATGTGCACATGGCGACTTGCTTGGCGACCATGATGCTGGAGGTCTATTACCGTTTCCTTCCAGGCAGTGCTAAATAGGTTTTTCAAAGACCGTCTCTCAAATTTCAAATTCCCGACTTCTGAATCGATTTCGGTTGAGAAGGGAAGGGCATCGGTAAAAATTGGCCGGCATCGCATGATTGCCCGAAAGGCGAACCATCCCCTTTAAAAACAGGCATACACTCCTGGGCTCGGACGATTTCCTACCCAAAAACAATCTTGTTCCGCCTTTGAATCATTTTCATGAAAATAAACCTAATATAGGGTATGTCGAGGCGTTCTCTCTCTTGCGATTTTCTTCTGGCATTGCAGGAAGAGCGACATAACTTTGTACTAAACAAATTTCATAAGATCATGAGCCTACACGTCCAACTCAGCCCCGAAGCTCTTGAAAACCTTCGCAGACAAAAAAGAAACTCCACGATTTCATCGATCTTGGTTTCGGTGCTCACGATCACCGTGATCTTCCTCGTGATGGGTGTGTTCTTGCTGGATCTTAACATCAAGGAGTCTCCGACCATCGTGACCTACGAGGCATCAACCCAAGTGGAGGAGACGATTACGGAAAAAAAGGTCAACACACAGGTGATGAAAAAACCATCGGCTCCGTCCAGCTCGATGACAAAAGTGATCGCCGCAGCCAGCTCGGACTCGCCTGTTTCCATCCCGGTTCCGGATGTCGATGTTACGACGCCGAGCATGGAATTCGGTGACGGACAAGATTTCGGGGGTGGCTGGGGCAGCGCAGGGGATTTCGGTTCCGGTGGCGGCTTCAAAGCCATTCCTTCCGCGATGCGTCAGCGATGCGATCCGCAGGACCGGATGAGACGTCTCAAGGAGTCCGGCGGCACGGCCAAAGGCGAGGAGGCGGTAGTAGCGGCATTGGATTATCTTCAAAAAACTCAAAATGCCGATGGTAGCTGGGATACAGCTCATCACGTGGCTATGACGGGTCTGTCTCTTCTTGCTTATCTTGGTCATTGCGAAACTCCTCAATCGAAAAAATATGGCGATACTGTCCTCAAAGCGATCATGTATTTGGTGAATACAGGATTAAAGAACCAAGATGGTATGCTCTGCGCGGGACGGGGTCATGGAGCTGTCTATGAGCACGGGATCGCCACCTACGCGCTCGCTGAGGCTTACACGTTCTGCAGCAAATTGAACATCAAGATTCCGGACTTGGATAAAGTCACCAAAAAAGCCGGGGATTTATTGATGGAAGGTCAAACTCCAGTTGGCGGATGGCTTTACGGTTACGCGAAGGGAGGAGGCGGAGATAATTCTGTCGGATACTGGCAAATTCAAGCCATGAAAGCCTGTAAGCATACAAAGCTCTGGAAAGACAGTGAGTTTACCAAACATTCCAAACTTGCTCTCGAATGGCTTGAAAAAGTCCAAGGCGCAGACGGTGCTATCGGATATAATAGTAACCCTGCTGAATATCCCGGCCTAACGGGTGGAGGAGTTCTTGCTTTCCAAATGTGGGACGAAGGTAATCACAAATCCGTCAAAAAGGGGGTCGAATGGATCGAAAAAAACGGTACGTTTGATCCGAAAGCTCTCAATAACGACCGCCACCCATCAAGTCTGTATTACCACTATTACCACATGCAAGCGATGATGAATTACGGGGGTAAAGAATGGGACAAATATAACAAAATGGTTAGAGATCCATTAATCGAAGCTCAGGCTAAAGATGGATCATGGAACCTACCATGCGGATCCCACGGAGCAGTCACACAGCTCCACATGAGCACATGCCTAGCAA
>JBIIFS010000057.1:0-10646 GCA_044237185.1 Luteolibacter sp. | reverse complement strand
GGAGCCATCGGGAGCATGGAGACCGAGAATGAGCATGTGTTCCGCCATCCAGCGATGTTCGCGGGCGATGTTGGAAGCTATCCTAAGAGCGAGGCATTTTTTTCCTAACAGGGCGTTGCCGCCGTAGCCGGAGCCGTAGGACATGATCTCGCGGGTATCGATGAAATGGGAGATGTATTTGTCTTCGTTACAAGGCCATGCGACATCGGGTTCACCCTCAGCGAGTGGCGCGCCAACTGAATGCAGGCATTTGACAAACTGTCCATGGCCGTCGCGGAGTTTTGGTGCTCTGCCGGAGATTTCCTCCTCGAGTCGGTTTAAGACATGGCTACCCATGTGTGCCATGATGCCGGTGTTGACGACGACGTAAGCGCTATCGGTGCATTGGATGCCGATTTTTGCGAGTGGGGAATCGAGCGGACCCATACAGAACGGGATCACATACATCGTGCGACCTTTCATGCTGCCGGTAAATTTATCCGTGAGGATTTTCCGCATTTCCAATGGATCCGCCCATTGGTTGGTTGGGCCCGCTTCGTCGCGGCGTTTGGTGCAGATGAACGTGCGTTCCTCGACGCGCGCGACATCGGAAACGGCGGAGCGGGCGAGGAAAGAGTTTGGGCGTTTTTCAGGATCCAGGCGAATAAACGTTCCTTGATCGCAAAGCATTTGGGTGAGGCGATTTCCTTCTTCCTGAGAGCCATCGCACCAAATAACTTCATCGGGAGTGGTGAGTGCCGCCATTTGGTTGACCCATTCCTGAAGTTGTTTGTGGGAGGTTTGTTGGGATGTCATGACTGAAGAAAATTCAAGCGGGATTTTCAATTGGGGGTAAGGATGGGGCCGGGGAATGTCATGAAAAGACTTCAGTATAAGGCAGCGGTCATCACAAAGAAAGGATTTTCAAAGAGTTGAAGTCTAGGTCAGTAGTTCGATAAAGTGTTGGTGGATCAGTTGGTTAGGAACGATGCCGGAAAAGCGTTGAGCTTGTGGGCCGATGGCTGAGATCATGGTCGGGTCTGAGGTGTGGGAGACGCCCGTCCAACCGACTCCGGTGTGGTTGCCGGCAAATTGGCCGAGCAGGCCGTTGGGGTTATCGAGTTGGTCGCTCCATTCGATGGCTTTGCCGGTGGTAATACTGGAATGCAGGGCGGTCGATTCTTCGGCGCTCATTTTAAAACCCAGTTTTTCCTCGATGAGTGAGGCCAGGTTTTGTTCATTTCCAGGAGCTTTTTTCCATGGATTGATGATGGATTCATAAGATGCTGTCATGCGGGTGAGGGATTTGAACGCCTCGTTTGTTTTGGTGTAATTTTTTCCAGTTCCGTTGATTCCTGGGTTGGCGTTGCCGTGATCGCTGGTGACGACGACAAGGATGTCATCGCGACCGCTCGTCATTTCTAACACTTTATCGAGGGCGGTATCGAATGCGAGTTGTTCCCACAATAAGCCTGCGGCATCGTTCAGGTGTGCGGCGTGGTCGATTTTTCCGCCTTCGATCTGAAGGAGAAATTTTTCATCAGCTTTCAAGAAATGTCTGAGAGCGAATTCCGACATTTCAGCAAGAGTGGGGGTTTTGCTTTGGAGTCCGGCGTTATTGATGCGGTCCACTTCGTAGGGCAGGTGGCTGTCGTTGAAGAGTCCGAGAACCTGCTGGCATTTGGAGTTCAGAAGCGAATCGCGATCGAGGAGGATGTCGTAACCTGATTTTTGGTAAGGGCTGAGCCAATCGCGGGAATCGGGGCGTTGTTTCGGATCGAAAAATTTCATTCCGCCGCCCAGCAGGATGTCGACCACGCCGAGGTATTGCGGGGCGATCAGGTGTTCGTCTTGGCGGTTATGGGTGACGGCGGCAAAGCCGGCGGGTGTGGCATGGGTGATGGTCGTTGTTGTGACGAGACCTGTGCGGTGACCGAGTTTTTTCAGATGGCGATGGATGGGAATGGACTCTGTGCCATCGGGCCGGACGTTGACAGAGTTATTGTTGATTTTCATGCCACCGCCCCAAGCAGAAGATGCTGCGGCCGAATCGGTGACGTAAGAATTGGCGGAACTTGTTTCCATGAGGCCGCGGGTGGATTTCGGATCGTTGATGAGTTCCCACCAACGGGTGCCTTTGCCGTGGACGATGCGGGAGAAATTTTCGGCCATCGTAAGAACTCCGTGGCTCATTCCATCGGCAACCATGAAAACGATGCCTTTGACATTTCGGGTGCCACGTTGAGGATTTTTCTCACAACTGCCAAATAAAGAAGCCATTGCACCGAGGCCGCCGAGTTTGATTAAATTTCTTCGTCCGATGCGTGTCTCAGTCATTTCCAAAGGAACGTAGGTGGCAGGCAGGATGTTTCAAGGCTTGGGTTATTGAATTCAGATGGAGGAACCACGAAAGGCACGAAACACACGAAACTGCCAATGAAAGCAGAAAAAGCCATGACACCATAAATGTGATGAGAACTAATCAGCCTGAATCGTTCAAATTTCGTGTGTTTCGTGCCTTTCGTGGTTAAGAAAATGAGTTTTCAGGCTCATTTATTCGCGTCCATTGGCGTCCATTGGCGTCCATTGGCGTCCATTGGCGTCCATTGGCGGTAGAAATTCTTTTTGGAGGGATTCCCACGAAGCAATGCTTGCACGGGCGCGGCTTGTCCACTAGCACATGGGGCTTATGAGTAACGATCCGGACCAGCATATTTCCCTTGGGGAGATGTATTCTGATTATTTCCTGGATTACGCGAGCTATGTGATTCTGGAGCGAGCGGTGCCGCATTTGCATGATGGTTTGAAGCCGGTACAGCGGCGTATTTTGCATTCGATGCGCGAGCTTGACGATGGCCGATACAACAAGGTTGCGAACGTGGTCGGAAACACGATGAAATATCATCCGCATGGCGATCAGTCGATTGGCGATGCGATGGTGCAGCTCGGGCAGAAAGACCTCATGATCGATACCCAAGGAAACTGGGGTAACACGCTAACCGGTGACGGAGCGGCGGCACCCCGATATATTGAGGCGCGTTTGACCAAATTTGCTTTGGATGTGGCGTTCAATCCCAAGACCACGCACTGGCTGGCATCGTACGACGGTAGGAATCAGGAACCGCTCACTTTACCGATGAAATTTCCACTGTTGCTTGCGCAGGGTGTGGAGGGAATCGCGGTGGGTCTTGCGTGTAAGATTTTGCCACACAATTTTAATGAACTGATTACGGCTGCGGTGGCCTATTTGCGGAAAGAGCCGTTTGATTTGGTTCCGGATTTTCCAACGGGTGGCATCATGGACGCTAGCGAATACAAGGAAGGTTTGCGGGGTGGAAAGATTCGGGTGCGTGCCCGGATTGATGCCGAAAAAAAAGGCATTCTCAGGATCACGGAAATACCTTTTGGAACGACCACGGGTGGAGTGATGGATTCGATTGTTGCGGCAGCGGACAAGAACAAGATCAAAATCCAAAAGATCGAGGATAACACCGCGGCGCATGCCGATATTTTGGTGTATCTGCCAGCGGGAGCTGACTCGGAAAATACTCGAGATGCCTTGTATGCTTTTACCGATTGCGAAGTGAGTATTTCACCCAACTCGGGCGTCATTGTGGATGGTAAACCCGCGTTTCTGGGGGTTTGTGAAATCCTGCGCCGCACCACGGATCTCACCAGAGAGCTGCTCAAGCTGGAGCTGGAAATCAAGCTCGGTGAACTGGGCGATAAATGGCATTTTTCCTCATTGGAGAAAATCTTCATTGAGAAACGTATCTACCGCGATATCGAGGAATCCGAAACTTGGGAGGCTGTGCTCAAAGCGATTGATGACGGCTTGAAGCCATTCAAAAAGTTACTCAAGCGCGAGGTGACTGAGGAGGATTTGGTGCGCCTGACCGAGATTCGCATCAAACGCATTTCCAAATTCAATGCCTTCAAGGCCGATGAGGAGATCAAGGCGATCGAGGCTGACATCTCGGAAGCTGAAAAAAACCTTCGCAATCTGACACGCTATACGATTCGGTGGTATGAGGAGCTTGGAAAAAAATACGGCAAGTACCGCAAGCGCCTGACTGAGATTTCATCGTTTGCTCGGGTGGACAGGACTCAGGTAGTCGCTGCAAGCGAGACGCTTTATCTCGATGCGAAAAACGGTTTTGCTGGTACCGGGCTGAAGAAAGAAGAGGCCTTGGAAAAATGTTCGATGTTGGATGATATCATCATCTTCACCGCGGACGGAAAAATGAAGATCACCAAAGTTGCGGATAAATTTTTCGTCGGGCCAAAGCCATTGCGCGTAGCGGTTTTGCGCAAGGATGAGGATTTGATTTACTCGATGATCTATCGCGATGGTAAAGACGGCAATGTGATGGCCAAGCGTTTCACCGTGGGCGGAACGACCCGCGATAAGGAATACGACCTGACCAAAGGCACGCCGGGCAGCAAGGTTCTTTATTTCAAATGGCACAGCAACAATGAGGAAAGCTCCGCGCAGATGTTGATGATCCATATGAAATCCGGCCTGCGTTTGCGCAATCTTACGCGTCCTCTGCACTTCGCGGAGTTCGGGATCAAATCCCGCGGTAGCTTGGGTAATATTGTTACGAAACACCCGGTTGAGAAAATCCTCCTCGCTCCTAAAGATTTCACGCCATAGGGTTTGAATTCTTAACCGCGAATGAACGCGAATAAACGCTAATCCAATTCTATGAAAAAAATGGTATGTAATGGTGTAATTATTTTATGCGTTCTTGATGGGAATGTTTATTATTCGCGTCCATTCGCGTCCATTCGTGGTTTTTTCCATCATTATGATTAAAATTGGCACTAGAGCGAATCTTCGAATCGTCCGTGAACAACCATTCGGCGTGTTTCTTGATGCCGAAAATCTGGGTGAAATTTTACTGCCACGCGGAGAGATGCCCAGAGAGTGGGTGATCGGTGAAGAGTTAGACGTATTTATTTATCTCGATTCCGAAGACCGATTGGTTGCGACACTGAAAACTCCGCGTGCCATGCCGGGGCAATTTGTGAAACTGCAGTGCGTCGCGGTGACAGGTGTGGGCGCGTTTCTCGACTGGGGCTTGTCGAAAGATCTGCTCGTGCCTTTTCGTGAGCAAAAGACCCGCATGGAGCCGGGTAAAAGTTATTTGGTCAAAGTGCTGGTTGATGAACAAAGCCAACGACTGATGGCGACTGCTCGCATCGCGCGTCATATCGATATCACCCCAGCGATTTACGAATCAGGCCAAGAAGTGAATCTAACGGTTTATGGAAAAACTCCCATGGGATACAAAGCCATCATCAACGATGAACACACGGGTTTGTTGTATTCGAATGAGGTATTTCAAAAACTCTCGCTCGGAGAAAAAATCAAAGGTTGGGTCGCGGCGGTCAGGGGCGATGGAAAGATTGATCTCATCCTCACGCCTCCGGGTCGCGCGCGTGTGGATGATCTGGAGAAACAAATTATCGGCGAACTCGTCGCACGCGGCGGCTTCTGGGCGCTGACCGATAAAAGCTCGGCGGAAGAAATCAACAGCGAACTGGGAGTTTCAAAACGCACCTTCAAACAAACGATAGGCGCGCTGTTAAAGAAGCGGTTGATTACGCAGACGGACGCAGGGATACGGTTGAATTAAACTCTAAAGTTTAAACTTTAAATCTCAAGAAGACTGGAAATCGTTGATTTGTGGCTACATGGGATGGTAGGGCGGTTTTGATAAAACCGCCGTGTAAGGGAAGAAGCGCGTCTGGAGACACGCGGTCCAAGCTCAAAAAGTAGCCAGCCTTAAGCGACTACCCGTCTTGTGTCTTCTCTGTCTCTTAGCGATTTATGCTAAGATCTCATTCAGCGTTTTGCTGGGACGCAGGGCAGCAAAGGCCTTCGCGTCATTGGGCATGTAGTATCCGCCGATGTCAAGGGGTGAGCCTTGGACGGCGTTGAGCTCGGAAACGATCGTAGCTTCGTTGGCAATGAGTTTCTCTGCGATGGGTTGGAAAATCGCTTTGAGTGCCGCATCGCTGTTTTGTGCGGCGAGTTCTTTGGCCCAATAGAGAGCGAGGTAGAAATGTGATCCGCGGTTATCGATTGTGCCGAGTTTGCGACCCGGTGAGCGATCGTTTTCGAGGAACTGGCCGTTGGCGGCGTCGAGGGTTTCTGCGAGGACTTTGGCTTTGTTGTTGTTTTGGGTGAGCGCGAGGTGCTCGAAGGAAGCGGCGAGCGCGAAGAATTCTCCGAGCGAATCCCAGCGGAGATAGTTTTCCTCGAGAAATTGCTCAACGTGTTTGGGAGCGGATCCGCCGGCACCGGTTTCGAACAGGCCGCCGCCGTTCATAAGAGGAACGATGGAGAGCATTTTTGCGGAGGTGCCGACTTCGAGGATGGGGAAGAGGTCGGTGAGGTAATCACGCAGGACGTTTCCAGTCACGGAAATCGTGTCGCGGCCTTTGACGATGCGTTGGAGTGTGACGAGGCAGGCATCGGCAGGCGGAAGGATGGAAATATCGAGGTTAGCGGCATCATGTTCAGCGAGGTAGGCTTTTACCTTGGTGATGATTTGGGCATCGTGCGCGCGGCTTGAGTCGAGCCAGAAAATGGCAGGGGTGTTGGAAATTCTAGCGCGGTTCACAGCGAGTTTCACCCAATCGCGGATCGGTGCGTCTTTGGTTTGGCAAGCGCGCCAGATATCACCTGGTTCGACCTGGTGTTCGAAGAGGAGCTTCCCATCGCTGTCGGTCACGCGAACGGTGCCATGGGTCGGGATTTCGAAAGTTTTGTTATGGGAGCCGTATTCTTCCGCGGCTTGCGCCATCAGACCGACGTTTGGAACGGAGCCCATGGTTTTTGGATCGAGCGCGCCATTCTCGCGACAGAAATCAATAACCGTTTGATAGATGCCCGCATAGGAAGAATCCGGAATGACGGCGAGGGTGTCTTGGGGTTTGCCTTGGGCATTCCACATTTGTCCCGAGGTGCGGATCATGGCTGGCATCGATGCGTCAACGATGACATCCGAAGGGACGTGAAGATTGGTGATACCTTTGTCGCTGTTCACCATGGCTAAAGCCGGGCCGTTTTCGTAGGCTTTAAGAATGTCCGCCTCGATGGCGGCTTTTTGATCGGCCGGAAGGGATTGGATTTTCGAAACGAGATCGCCAAAGCCGTTGTTGAAATCGATTTTGAGAGAAGCAAGAACCTCCGCATGGCGCGCGATGAGATCTTTGAAGAATACTTTCACCGCGTGACCGAAGATGATAGGGTCGCTGACCTTCATCATGGTGGCTTTCATGTGCAGGGAAAACAGGACATCGGAGGATTTTGCTTTGGCGATTTGCGATTCAAGGAATGCGGTGAGGGCGTTTTTACTCAAAAAAGTGCCATCAAGGATTTCTCCATCCAATAATGGGGTGGACTCTTTTAGGACCGTTTTGGATCCGTCATTTCCGATGAGTTCAATTTTGACATGAGTGGCTTTGGGGACGACGACGGATTTTTCGTTCGAAAAGAAATCGCCCTTGCCGTCCATGGATCCGACGTTGGTTTTTGAGTCTTTGGACCATGCACCCATCGAGTGGGGGTGTTTCTTGGCGTAGTCTTTGACGGCTTTGGGAGCACGGCGGTCTGAGTTTCCTTCGCGCAGAACGGGATTCACCGCAGAACCCAACACTTTGCCGTAGCGGGCACGGATGTCTTTTTCAGCGTCCCCCGATGGATTTTCCGGAAAGTCCGGAATCGCATAGCCGTTGCTTTGGAGTTCTTTGATCGCGGCTTTGAGTTGGGGAACCGAGGCGGAGATATTCGGGAGCTTGATGATGTTCGCGCTCGGCAGAAGGGTCATCTTTCCCAGTTCGGCAAGGTGATCTGGTATTTGCTGCTCCGGAGTGAGTAAATCAGAAAACTGGGCGATGATGCGGCCTGCGAGCGAGATGTCGCGGGTTTCCACGTTGATTCCGGCGGGTTTTGCGAAAGCTTGGACGATGGGAAGCAAGGAATAAGTCGCAAGCGCTGGAGCTTCGTCGGTCTTGGTGTAGATGATCGTGTTTGACATGGAGTGAATCGTTGGCGCCTTGCATAGGGGAATGCGGCAGGCGGGTCAAGCGAGGGAAAGAATTAGGATAAATCCTTAGTTCGGCATCAATTGGCGATTGCCGAAACTTGGGTCAGGTGCCAATTTCCCGCTATGAAATTCTGGGTTGTGTTCATGATCGGTGTGGCAATGACTGCACTTTGCCATAGTGAAGAAGGGGTGTCGCCTGTGGTATCGGAGGGAAAAGTGGATAAGCCTGAGGTGACAACCGAAGTCCCGGAGGAAAAATCAGCGGTGCCTGACGAAAAGGCGGATATCCCTGAAGATTTGTTGGAGGACGAACATGTTCGTGCCGAGCTGGGTGTTAACGAGTTCACGGCACCATCGATATCGAAATTGTTTGATACCTTGCAGTTTCTGATGCCTTTGCCGCTGGTGGATACGCAACGTGAAGTCAACGAGCGCATGCCGCTGGATCGAGCCGATCTTGCCATCGAGTTGGGCTTTCTGATAGCCGATGGTTTCCTCATTGTGCAGGCGGGGCAGATGGATCAGGTGGAACGTATCGCTGCGGATTTAACGAGATACGGAAAAGCTCTAGGCGCTGGAGGCCGGATCAACCGCCACGCCGCAAGCTTGTTGGATAGCGCGAAGAAACAGGATATTCCCCAGTTGAAAAAAGAACTCTCTGCCACCCAGAAGGATGTGGAAGTGGAGTTGGTCAAGCTGCGCGATGCGGATCTGGCACATCTGATTTCTCTCGGCGGCTGGATCCGTGCGCTGGAAGTTTCCTCGGTTGCGGTAGATAAACAGTTTTCCCCTGAGCGTGCCTCAAAGATCATGCGCGAGGATATTGCGGACTATTACACTGAGATTGTCGCTGGCTTGGAGCCAAGGATATCCGAGCGCCCCAACTATATGGAAATACGCGATGTGCTTTCGGGCCTGAGAAATGAGATGGTCATTCCACAAGAGGAAGATCCGACACATGAGAAAGTGAAAGAAATCAGAGAGCAGGCCGTCAAGTTGGTGAAGCTCGCTATGAAGCGGCAGAACTGATTCGGATTTTACCAGCATGGAAAAACAAGCGATTGCGATTTTAGGTCTTGGAATCATCGGTTCCCGAGTCCGTCAAAGGTTGGTTGATTCAGGATACAAGGTGTCATGTTGGAGTCGGACGTTTCGAGGTTTGGAAGGTGAGTTCGCCAGCCCGCAAGAGGCGGTTGCGAATGCCGATATCGTATCGGTTTATCTCAAGGACGGCCTGATGGTCAGGGATGTTTTCGCCTCGGCCAAACAGGCCTTGCGAGGCGCGACGCTGGTGATGAATCACTCGACGATCGATTTGCAGACCACACTCTGGATGGCGGAGCAATGCACCGCGAAAGCTTGTGATTTCCTGGATGCCCCGTTCACCGGAAGCAAGGATGCGGCGGGTTCGGGGCAGTTGCTGTATTACGTCGGAGGCTGTGTGGAGACTTTCCGGCGCGTCTCCGATTACCTCGCGGTCAGCTCAAAAGCCTGCTTGCATTGTGGTGAGATTGGGACGGCGACCATTACCAAAATCGGAACAAATTTGATTTCCGTATGTGCGGTGCAGGCCATGGCTGAAGCGATGACGATTGCGAAAAAGCACGGGGTAAGTCCTGAGGTTTTCGCTGAGGCGGCGATCCGAAACGGCTCCGGTTCGCCGCTGATGGCCATGAAATATCCGGCTATGATGAAAGGTGATTTTGATGCGCATTTCACCATGGCGAACATGTTGAAAGACAGTCGCTACGCGCTGACCCTTGCGGAGTCGGCGGGCGTGAGTTTACCTGCGATATCCGTGGTTTCTCAGAGAATGAATGAAATGTGCGAACAGGGAATGGCGGATTTGGATTACTCCGCACTGATTAAAGCGTATGAGTGACCTTGGCGTGTTGGAATTTTCCGGACCTGATGCCGTACGTTTCCTCAACGGACAGGTGACTCAGGATGTCAGGCAAGCCATCGCCAGCGATACCTTGCTGCCAAGCTGCGTGACCGATGCGAAAGGAAAGCTGCAGTTCAGGATATGGATAGGGAAAGGGAAAGCCGATGGCAGTGTGTGGGTCTATTGCTTCAAAGAAATGTTAGAAGATCTCGAGGCGAGGTTGACCCGATACCTCATCGCCGACGACGTGGAGGTCAAAAATGTCAGCCATGAAGTTTCCATTGCAGAGGCTGAGATTCCAAACGCAGGCATGAAGGAGCGTGAGCGAATCGAGCAAGGGATTCCGCGTTGGGGTGCTGAAATCACTGAGGGGATGTTGCCGCCCGAAGCGGGTTTGGATCGCACGGATATTTCCTATAACAAAGGCTGCTATATCGGGCAGGAAGTGATTTCTCGGATCAAAAGCGCGGGCAAGTTGAATCGACGTCTGGTGAAACTGTCGTTCGAGGGCGAGGGGAAACTTGGCAATTTTAGCAATGCAGAAGGAAAAGCCTGCGGTGAGGTGACCAGTGTGGAGGGGGAAATAGGCTTGGGTTATTTGAAGCGCAGTGCCGAGGCTGAAACGGAATTTTGGATTGAGGGAATAAAGTGCTGGGTGAGAGGTGATCAGTGAGCAGCTCCCGATTCTACGGTCAAAAAGGTGGGAATCTTTGGTCCACAGG
>JBIIFS010000179.1:0-2857 GCA_044237185.1 Luteolibacter sp. | reverse complement strand
CATCAGATCGCGCGGGCATGTGGCATGGTTGATCGATGTTGGTACAGGCGGCGAGCCAACGGTGGAACCGGACATCACGCGATTTCAAGTGGCGGAATCCGCGGAGCTCGATCTCGCATCGATTATCGCCAAAAAGGACAGGGGAGAAGCCGTGACGGCGATGAGTCAGGCTGCGCCCGTTTTGTTGTCGAAACTGCAACGCGAGGGAAAAATTGATGGAGTGATTTCACTTGGCGGCGGCGGTGGAACGGCGATTGCAAGTTCGGCAATGCGCGCGTTACCGATAGGTTTTCCGAAATTGATGGTATCAACTTTGGCTTCTGGAAACACCGCTCACTATGTCGGCACCAGCGACATCGTGATGATGCCGAGTGTGACTGACGTTGCGGGCTTGAACCGGCTTTCACGAATGATTTTCACCCGTGCGGCTGGAGCGATCTGTGGAATGGTTGAGTCCAAGATTGATGCTGCATCCGACAAACCCTTGATTGTGGCATCGATGTTCGGTAATACCACGGCATGCGTGACCGAAGCAAAGCGAATCCTTGAAGAGAATGGTTATGAAGTGTTGGTTTTCGCGGCAACCGGCGCAGGAGGAAAATCGATGGAAGCGATCATTGATTCCGGGATGGTAGCGGGTGTTCTTGATATCACCACGACCGAGCTAGCGGATGATTGGGTTGGAGGTGTTCTAACAGCGGGTCCGGATCGGATGAACGCGGTGAAGCGTGCTGGAGTTCCTGCGGTGGTTTCAGTGGGTTGTCTGGATATGGTGAACTTTGGCGAGCCGGCATCGGTTCCCGATATATTCGCATCACGGCATTTTTATCATCACAACCCGCAAGTGACATTGATGCGCACCACGGCTGCGGAGTGTGCCGAGCTTGGAAAAATTTTGGTGAAGAAAACCAATGCCTATGTTGCTCCGACAGCGATCCTGTTGCCGACTAGAGCGCTCTCGGTGATTTCCGCTGAGGGTGGATCTTTTTACGATCCAGAAGCTGACCTTGCATTGTTTGATGCGATCAAAAGTGCAAGTAAGTATCCGGTGATTGAAATGGATATGGAAATCAATGATCCGGTGTTCGCACGTGCTTGTGCAGAAAAGCTGATGGAACTCATCGTGAAGAGTGAAGAGTGAGATTCGCTCTGGGTTGACGTTTACGTATGAAACGATCTAATTCGTGGGAGATTGAATAAGAAACCCGATGTGATCCCGGCGAGAGATATCCAGATTTTTGGAGCGACTCGATATCGTGTGGCTCGTGCGAATTCCAAGGATTCGCGATCTTGGATGAAGAAGAGTCATTTTTGTCCCTTATTGCAGCAGCATCACATATCGCATGTGGGAATCATGGATGCGGTGGCTCCGTTTGAAATTGTGAGGACGAATCTGGGCGGGACTTTCATGATTGCGTGCATCGAGGGAGAAGGAGTGGTTTTGGTAAACGGCGGTTGGAAAAAGATTCGGGCAAATCAGGCCTGTTTGCAGCCGCCTTTCATGATGAATGCTTTGAAATGTTTGCCTGACAAACCTTGGAAGTTTGCATGGGTGCGTTACAATGAATCTCGCGAGGTGCATCCCATCGTTTCCTCCGATTCTCCGGTGATCGGTTCATATGCAAGTGCATCGCTGCAAGCGGCGATTGAGGGTTTGTATCAGGAATCGGGAGGCGAAGCATCGCCTGCTTTACTGCATCATTGGAGTGAGTTGATCCATCGTTACGTGGTGCGATTCGCCCAGCCTCACCGTCAGGACCCGCGGCTCTGGGATGTGTGGAGGCGGGTCGAGTCGGATCTTACCCGTTACTGGACTTTGTCTGAAATTGCCAAATTGGCTCATATGAGCGGGGAGCATTTAAGAAGGGTTTGTCAGAAAGAACTAGGGCGCAGTCCCATGCAACACTTGACGTTTTTGCGATTGCAGAGGGCTCAGCATTTGTTGTCGGTTACGGATGATAAAGTGGAGTTTATCGCAAAGGTGGTCGGCTTTGATAGTGTCTCTACTTTCTCAAATACATACAAAAAGTGGGTGGGTTGGAGGCCGTCCGAGCAAAAAAATCCAAAAGTCTGAAAGTCTGAATCTTCCCATGTGTTTTTGTGACATGGGTGGTTGATTGCAAATTTTGTCTGGCGCGGGATGAGGACACAGATCATAAAGCCTTCACAAATCATGGTCAGACATATTGCATTATTTCAGTTCAAAGAAGAAGTCGCAGAGGTAAAGATTGATGAATGTTTTGCTGCACTCCAGGGTATGATGGGTCGGATACCGGGGATTGTTGGCTTTGAGCATGGTCCATATGACAGCCCTGAGGGGCTCAACGATGGATTTACCCACGGTTTTATCATGACTTTTGACAGTCCTGAAAGTCGCGATGCTTATTTGCCCCACCCGATCCATGAAGAGGTGAAAGACCTCGTGGTGCCATGTTTAGAAAGAGTGGTGGTCTTTGACTATGAATTGCCATGAGACGAAACCAAGGAAATGGTATCACAAGGCTTTACGAATGACCAAATCCGGCTAGTCTGGGCATGAGATTTTTTTCTGCTGATGCTACGCTTGTCCTCTAAATCAAATAAATTTTCCAACTACCGTCAATTATCACGCCTTGTTGTTGTGGCTGTGGTTTGTTTCCTGAGTGCTTGTACCACGACAAATTTTCAGAGCCAGATTGCAGGGAAATCTAATCCCACAGCAGGTGCCGAAACACCGCTTCCGGATTTGCTCAATGATTCCGGTGAGCCGATCAATCGCGGCATATGGATGGTTAATGAGGGGCTTTTGATTGGCGTGATTCATCCGACAGCCAAGGTTTATCGGTTTTTGGTGCCGTCAAGGGTGCGTGAATCGATC
>JBIIFS010000178.1:0-2893 GCA_044237185.1 Luteolibacter sp. | reverse complement strand
CTCCTTTCGTCCATAGAAAATGCGGAAATCGTTCCATTTGGTCAGGGCGAGCAGTGCTGCGGTTTTGGCGGTACGTTTTCGGTCACTTTTCCCCACATATCGGGAAGAATGGGTAGTTTGAAAATGGATCATATTCTGGAAGCTAAACCGGATATTCTCACCAGCGGCGATATGTCCTGCCTGATGCACCTCACCGGCTTGGCCCGGGTGCAGGGACGTCCTATCCGACATTGTCACGCAATCGAGATTCTTCGCGATACCTTAATCGCTAGGTCATAATTTTAAACTCGAATTCCCAAGACATGCACGACCCGCGAATCGACTCCCTGGCAAAACAACTCGTTGGATACTCAATTGATCTCAAAAAAGGAGAGAAGGTTCTCTTAGATCTTCATGATGTTCCCGACTCCATCGGCATTGCGTTGATCCGTCAGGTGCGCCGTAAAAACGCCATTCCGTTCGTACGCATCCATCAAACACGGATTTCGCGTGAACTTCTGATGGGAGCGACAGAGGCCCAATACAATCTCTCATCCAAGCATCTCCTATCTGAAATGAAGGATATGGATGCCTACATCGCGATCCGTGGAAGTCGCAATATTTCCGAGACTTCGGATGTTCCCCAAAAGATCATGCGAACCGCGATGAAGCAAATGCGGCCGGTGATTGATTACCGGGTCAAGAAAACCAAATGGTGCGTCTTGCGCTGGCCAACGGCATCCATGGCGCAGCAGGCCGGCATGAGTACCGAAGCGTTTGAGGACTTCTATTTCAATGTCTGTTTGCTCGATTACAAAGCGCTCCTGCCTGCGATGAATGCCCTGAAACGTCTCATGGAAAGCACTGACAAGGTTCATATCGTAGGCCCGGGCACGGATCTGAAATTTTCGATCAAAGAAATACCTGCCGTGGTATGCGGTGGCCATTACAATATTCCCGATGGCGAGGTGTTTACCGCACCCGTGAAAAACTCCGTCGAGGGTGTGGTGAGTCACAATGCTCCCACCATCTATCAGGGCATTGCTTTCGACTCGATCAAACTCGAGTTCAAAGAAGGCAAAATCATCAAAGCTGAAGCAGGTAACAAAACCAAAGAGCTCAATCGCATCTTGGATACCGATCCCGGCGCCCGTTATATCGGCGAGTTTGCTCTCGGGTTCCATCCGGTTATCCGTGAACCGATGCGTGACATTCTTTTCGATGAGAAAATTGCCGGGTCTTTCCACTTCACTCCGGGTCAGGCCTATGAAATCGCCGACAACGGGAACCAATCCCAAATCCACTGGGATATGGTCAATATCCAACGCAAGGACTACGGTGGTGGCGAAATTTACTTCGATGGTAAATTGATTCGCAAAAACGGTGTTTTCCTTCCCAAGAATCTTGAGAAGTTGAACGGGTAGGAGGCAGAAGACTTTGAGACGCTAGAATGAAGACTGAACGACCTCCAAACACGATGATTTCAAATCATACCGGTTGTTCAGGCTAATATATCAAGAAGGAAGAGAAACGGGAGGTGAGGAGTTTTTTGTAATGGTATTCTACAATTTCTCCTTCCCTCTATATAATTCTCTCTCCCTGTAAAAAAATGCCCAAAATAACCTAGGCGCGATGCTTTTTGAAGATCGCTAAAGTGCGCTCGCGTTCGGTTTTGTGATCCACGCAAGGAAGGGGATAGTCAGGTGCGAGAGGTATTCCATTCTCAGGCGGTACCTGAAATTTCTTGGGTTCCACGTTGGCAAGCTCAGGTATCCATCGTTTGATGTAAACACCCGCTGGGTCGTGTTTTGCCGTTTGAGACCAAGGATTTTGAATGCGGAAATAGGGAGCGGCATCTGCTCCTGTGCCGGCGGACCATTGCCAGCCACCGTTGTTGGAGGCGATTTCACCATCTGTGAGGTGCTGCATGAAATGGGATTCTCCCAGTTTCCAGTCGATGTGTAGGTCCTTGGTAAGAAACATCGCGGTGATCATGCGGACGCGATTATGCATGAAGCCGGTTTGCAGGAGTTGGCGCATTCCGGCATCGATGATAGGAAAGCCGGTTTGACCGGATTTCCACTTCTCAAAATTCTCGCTGGGTTCGTCCCAAGGAAGGCCTTTCCAATCTTTATTGAACTCATGTTCGAGGACGTGAGGGAAATGGTGGAGGATGGCGAAGTAAAATTCCCGCCAAGCGAGCTCCTTGATATAGATCGCGATGGAAGACTGGGAGCGGGCATCCGCAGATTTCATGGCAGCGGTGACATTTGCGTAAAGCGTGCGGATCGAAATCAGGCCAAAGCGTAGGTCTTGTGAAAGGAGGGAAGTTCCATCGAGTGATGGAATGTCCCGTTGCTCGGCATATTGGCCGATGATTTTTGATACGGCGCCTCGCATACGCTCGCGTGCCGCGCGTTCGCCAGGTTCGGGTAGTTTGGCATTGGACTCGGGGAGGTTCCAATAAGCGGGTTTCGGCAACTCCAGAGAAAAAATGCCCTCCGGAGTCTTCAGAGAGACTGGCTTGGGATGAGGTGATGGTTTGGGTTGCGAGAGCCAGTTGTTTGCGTATGGGGTGTAAACTTTGTATGGATTGCCCGTTTGGGTGAGAATTTCCGATGGGTTGTGCAGAGCCACATCATCATATCCGCAGCACTCTATGCCCAAGTCCATGCATAACTTGGCAAGTTCCTGTTCGGTTTTCTTTCCGAAAGGGTCAGGGTCGCGATTAAAATGAACAGCGGTTGCTCCGGTTTCTTTGATCAGCTGTTTCAACGCGGGAACCGTAGGACCCTCCCGAATAATCAGTCTCGAGTCTAGGGTTTCGAGATTTTTTGACAATGACTCAAGGCACCCGCAGAGAAACTGCTGCCGGTTTGATCCCGTCCACGCATGATATTTGCTCCAGGAGCTA
>JBIIFS010000064.1:0-10163 GCA_044237185.1 Luteolibacter sp. | reverse complement strand
GTCCAAACGGGCGGCAAGATTTTCCGTAGCGCCTATATAGTAGCGGCCTTTACTGCCACGTAACATGTAAACCCAAGCCATTATTGTTTTCAAAAGTAGGGCCGGTGGGGATTGAACCCACGACCAACCCCGACTGTGTCGGGGCTGCTCTAACCATTCAGAAAAGTAAGCGCTTTTGTTGGGCTCTTCCAATTTTTCAATTTCCGTTCCATCAGCAAAGCCTCCTGCATGGTCTCAAAAGAGCGGCTGGCAACTAGTTCGAGCGGCAGTCCTAGGCGCTTTGTGGAATGGACAAAGCCGGTATTGTGACGGTCCAAACGGGCGGCAAGATTTTCCGTAGCGCCTATATAGTAGCGGCCTTTACTGCCACGTAACATGTAAACCCAAGCCATTATTGTTTTCAAAAGTAGGGCCGGTGGGGATTGAACCCACGACCAAAGGATTATGAGTCCCCTGCTCTGACCGCTGAGCTACAGCCCCGTTTTTGCTCGGACACGCGGGCAAGCATGATCCAATGATGAACGTGGGTGCAAGGCTAAGGTTTGCTAAGTTTGAATCCACGACCAACCCCGACTGTGTCGGGGCTGCTCTAACCGGTTCCCCCGATAAGTCGGGGCTGAGCTACAGCCCCGTTTTTGCTCGGACACGCGGGCAAGCATGATCCAATGATGAACGTGGGTGCAAGCAAGGACTGAGGTTTTTCCATATGAAACTTTTAGCCCAATACCTCATGGATGGCAGAAGCGAGTTGTTCCATGGTGTTGGCAACGCGATCCGCCCCCATGAGCCGTGAGCCATCATGGTAGCCCCAAGTCACGGCAATCGACTTCATGCCGGCGTTTTTGGCGGTGTCGAGATCCATCGTCGAGTCGCCGATGATCACGCAGTTCCCGGGGGCGATTCCCAGTGATTTGGCAATTTCGAGAGCGCCGGTGGGATCGGGTTTGTGCGGCAGGGTTTCGCGGTTTCCCAGAACCACCGCGAAATTCGTATCCGGGAAAAGTTTTTTCACAATTTCCGTGGTAAAAGCATGGGGCTTGTTAGAGAGCACGGCGAGGGAAATGTCCCGTGATTCGTGCTCTGAGAGCAATTCAAGCATGCCAGGATAGGCCGAAGTCCCGTTGGGCCACGAAATCGCATAGTCCGCGGCAAAATTTTTCACCACGCTATCGGTCAGGTCGGTTCTTGATACGGTTGAAAGGGCGCGTTGCACGAGTTTGATGGCGCCATCGCCAATGAAACCTCGGACGTTTTCATGGCTTTGACCGGGTAGCCCGTGTTGGGTCAGTGCCCGGTTTAATGAGGCAGCAATTCCTGGCAGCGATTCCACCAAAGTGCCATCAAGATCGAAAATCAAAGCGCGCATGCAAGGGATGGAAGCAAAGTTGGTGCGGATTGAACACGGTTTTCCGATATCCTTGATCCTACAAAAAATATGCTCTGCATTCCGCGCGCGCTACTCTAGCTTGCTTGCGTGTCAGATGAGATCGTAAAAAAATCACAGGGCAGTTCGCTATGGAAGGATGCTTGGCGCCGACTGTCGGGAAACAAACCGGCGCTGGTAAGCCTCGGAGTTTTGACTGTGATCGTGTTGGCATGCTTTGTCGGGCCGTTTTTGTCATTCGTTAAAGCGCCCTCGACCATCAACCTCCAAAATGTCGTCGCCGCACCCTCCGCCGAACATTGGTTCGGCACGGATCAACTCGGTCGGGATGTTTTCTCAAGAGTGCTCTACGGAGGGCAGGTTTCGCTTCTGGTCGGTTTTGTGGCAACGGGCGTTGCAGTCATGATCGGGGTCATCTATGGCTCCATTTCCGGCTATGTCGGTGGCATTGCCGATTCCGTCATGATGCGCTTTGTCGATATCATGTTTGCCCTGCCGTTTCTGGTTTTGGTCATTTTGTTCGCCCTCGTGGTGGACAAGCCTTCGTCGGACTTCACGACATGGGTCGTTGAAACAACCAGCTGGGAAAGAGACCGGGTCGCACCCATCACAACCCTGATTCCACTTTTTATCGCGATTGGTGCGATCGGTTGGCTGACGATTGCAAGGATTGTCCGGGCACAGGTGATGAACGTGAAAAATCTGGAATTCGTTGAAGCAGCGATTTCCCTAGGCCTGAGCCGGAAGCGGATTCTTTTCCGTCACATTTTGCCGAACGTGATCGGTCCCATCATCATCTATACCACGCTTGCGGTTCCCGGGGTCATGTTGATGGAAAGCGTGCTGTCTTTTCTTGGCTTAGGAGTGAAACCGCCGAATTCCTCATGGGGCATTCTCATCAAGGAAGGTGCAGACCGCATGGAAGTGACACCTTATCTCTTGTTGTTTCCCTCATTGTTTTTTGCCACGACCTTGTTTGCGCTAAATTTCCTCGGTGACGGCCTGCGAGATGCGTTGGATCCGAAATCCTCGAAGGATTGATTTCCATTCTCATACCGCATGACTCCCCCCTTCATGAAGTTAGTCCTCGACGGATTGTATCCTCCTATTTGCGAGCTGTGTGGTTGTGGTCTTTCGGACGGACAGGCTCTCTGTGAGGAATGCTCGGAAAAGTTGCCACGTATCGTCAGCCCGTTTTGTGAAATGTGTGGCGAGAGCTTCACGGGAATGATTGACGGTTCGTTTGATTGTCCGAACTGTAAGGAAATATCGTTCCATTTTGAGTTCGCGTTGGCTGCGATGAATCGCTGCGATGAAACTCTGGAACTGGTGCATCGCTTGAAATACGGAAGGGAAATCCATCTTGCCGGCGCGCTTGGAAAGCTTGCATGCGGGGCGCTTGCGGATCGCCGGTTTCAGATCGCACTGGAACAGAAATGGCCTCTGGTCCCCGTGCCTTTGCATCAAAGCCGTCTCCGCACACGACAGTTCAACCAAGCGGAGGAGATCGCTCGAGTTGTCTCCGAGCTCTCCGAGCTGCCGCTGGTAAAATGCCTCACGCGCGTGCGCAGAACCGAAACGCAAACACGGCTCACGCGCAAGCAGCGGATGGAAAATCTCAGGAAAGCCTTCGCCGTTCGCGAAACATGGAACAAGAAAAAACCCCCCGCCCTGAAAGGAGCGCCGGGTGTGGTTTTGGTGGATGATGTCTTTACTACGGGATCCACCGTAGATGCCTGCGCCAAAGTGTTACGCAAGGCGGGAGTGAAGCGGGTCGCGGTGCTTACAGTTCTTCGAGGGTGAGATCGCGGAACAAGATTTACATTTCTTTTTCAGGGTGAACCAACAGTCCGTGCGCTTCTTTATCCTTCGAGGTTTCTGAAGTATAGAGCGGTTGCCAAAAATCCGTGCGGAAAAGGTGGATTTTGGGGCTCGGATTGTGAAGTTCTATTCCCGGGTTGTTCTTCCGCCGTCGCTCAATGAGCTATGGCGGAAAAGTCTCTCGCGTATGTTTAGACGCTCATTCTAGATTCAAGAAAGAAATTTGAATAAGGAAATCAGGAAAGTTTCACTACCCTCTTTTCCTGCCTTCCTGCTTTCCTTATTCTAACAATTCATTGTGGTTGGTTGATTTTTACAGCCCCGACTTGATCGGGATGGAAAGGAAACGAAGAGAACGAAGGAGCTAGCGCGCAAGGCCTTTCACTTTTGATGCATCACGCCTTGAACTAGGTCTTCACAATCTCGGCTTTTCACGCACAGACTTTTGGAAAACGTTCTAAGTCATCACTTCTTTGCCATTGAGCTCGACTGTATAAACCGCTCCCTTGGCGATAATTTTCATGGTGTTCCATTCGCTTTTGATCGCTCCGTCTTGCACGGTCCGAGCTTCAGCACCGGTAATCTTTCAACGGGTTAGGAATTTATCATTCCTTTTGATCAGAACAAGACGGACCAAGGCGATGCATAGCCCGAAACAAATCCCCAGCGCGATGAGTGGGAATATGCCGGATTTTAAATCTGAACCGATGAACCAAGGATGCAGCGGGGATTCCAGGTTGAGTTGCCGGGTTAAAGAGAAGGTTTTCAGCGCGAAAACCAGACCGGCGTGAATGCCGATTGGCAGCCAGAGCGAACCGGTGCGTGTCCGGCACCAGGCCAGTAACAACCCGAGCAGGGCGAGGGTTGCGAAATCAGTTACGAAAAAAAGCGGTTGGGTGAAATGACCGAGCGTGCCGCCCAAAATTTCAAATCCCGAATGCCATGAGCCTGGATCCGCAATGATCGTGTTGGCGGGTGGTTTGAGAAAATGAACAAAGGAGAACATCAGCGAGCTTCCGATCCATGCGCTCCACAGGGAGCATGCGCGCAGCCACAGCCCAAGCAGAAGCCCACGGAAAAGCAGTTCTTCGATGATCCCCGCGCCGAGAGCCGGAATGACGGCTTTGGAAATAAATTTGGAAAGTGGCATGGCTTTTTCACTCGGTTCACTGGCGCCGGTGAAATGCAGGATCATCGCGAGTGTGCCGAGTGAAGCGGCCCCGATGATCAAACCACCAGAGAGATGGATGCAGCGCTGACTCGTAGTGAGTTTGCGCAGTGGGTATGTTGCGCGAGCTTCATTCTTCGGAATACTCCGCACGCGTCGAATCAGAAATGGCAACAACGCCAACGCGGAAACCAGCAGGCATCGGCTGAAATACCGATCGAGCTTGGCGCGATCCGCCGATCCTGCGATGGATTCGATCCAGCCGGGGAAAGCGGTGGTCTTCGCGGTTTCCGCCAGATTTTTTCCAGCCTCATAAAGATGCGGTGTGAACCAGGCGGCGAGCAACAGCGCCGCCGCCAACCACAACACCATCGCGCCCGCTTCTGTCTTGAGGAATCGCATTGCTTAGATTTGATCTGCGCCAAAATACGGCACCAACGCGGCGGGAATTTTGATCGAGCCGTCGGGTTGCTGGCATTGTTCCAACAGAGCGACATAGAGTCTGGGCAACGCCGTGCCGGAGCCATTGAGTGTGGCGGGAAAACGGTTTTTGCCTTCCTTGTCTTTGAAACGGAGTTTCATGCGGCGTGCCTGATAATCGCCAAAGCATGAGCAGCTCGAAACCTCCAGATACTTGCCGTGGCCGGGAGCCCAAACTTCGATGTCGTAAGTCTTTGCAGATGATTGGCCGATATCACCCGTGCACAGCTCGATGACTCGGTAATGCAGGCCGAGTTTTTGCAAAATACTCTCGGCGTGTCCGGTGAGTTGTTCGAGAACCTCGAAACCTTTTTCCGGATCCACCACCTGCACGAGTTCCACTTTATCGAACTGATGCATACGGATGATGCCTTTGTTGTCGCGGCCCGCAGATCCAGCCTCGCGGCGGAAACACGGAGTGTAAGCCACGAGCTTGAGCGGCAGGTCGCTCTCGGCAACGATCGTATCCCGGTAAAGATTCGTCACCGGAACCTCAGCCGTTGGCGCAAGGAAGAGCGTGTTGCGGCCGTCGGTTTCCGAAGGTTCAGTCCCATACATATCGTCCTCGAACTTCGGGAGTTGCCCGGTGCCTTCCATGCACTCGCGCAGCACGAGATGCGGAACATTGACTTCTTCGTAGCCGTTCGCGGCTTGGGTATCTAACAGGAAATTGATCAGTGCGCGCTCAAGTTTTGCACCTTTGCCGCGATACACCGCAAAGCCGGAACCGGAAATCCGGATCGCATCCTCCCATGAAATCAAACCGTGTGCAGTGGCGAGCTCTACGTGATCTTTCGGATCAACCAGCGCGGGTTTCACGCCCCATTCGCGGACAATTGGATTCGCTTCTTCGCAATCACCCACTGGGCAATCCGCATGCGGGAGGTTGGGAATGTTCAGCAAGAGATCCGTTTGCTTCGCGGTCGCTTCTTCGGCGAGGAGATCGAACTTGGATATTTCATCATTGATCCCGCGGACCTCTGTTTCGATCGCAGAGCTGTCCTCGCCTTTGGCCTTCATCATGCCGATTTGCTTGGAGATCGTCTTGCGCTGGTTTTGGAGTTCTTGTTTGGAGGTTTCCGCAGCGCGGCGTGATTCATCGCAGGCCAACACCTCGTCGATGAGTTTCCAATGATTTCCGCCGCGTTTTTTCAAACGCTCGCGAACTTCCTCCGCATTTTCTCGAATGATCCTGATATCCAACATGTCGGCGCGAACTTTCGTGGATTGCGGGGTATGAAAGCAAGGCAAACGTGTGTGACATCTCTTGTCAGTTGGGAAGGGTTGTGTATGGAATCTCTCGCGTGCTTCTTCTTTTTCACAAACCTTATGATGTGCTGTGCCAGTTCACACCGGATCAGCCAGGCCAGAAAAAACTGGCGGACTTTGGTTTTCCGAAAGGGGTTTATCCGGTCGGGCGACTGGATATGGATTCCGAGGGCTTGCTTTTGCTTTGCGATGAGCCGGGTTTCAATCACCGTTTCCTCGATCCAGAACAGGGACACCCGCGGGCGTATTGGGTGCAGGTGGAGGGCGAGCCGGATGAATTTGCTTTGAAAAAGCTCAAATCCGGTGGTTTAGAAATTCAGGGCCACAGGACCCGGCCGTGTCGGGTCGAGTTGCTTGAGAACGAGCCCAGCGTCCCGCCGCGTGATCCACCAGTGCGTTTCCGAAAATCCATCCCGACCTCTTGGCTGCTTATCGAGTTGGTTGAAGGCAAAAACCGCCAAGTCCGGCGGATGACCGCCGCAGTTGGCTATCCAACCCTGCGCTTGATCCGCTGCAAAATCGGGGGATTGGATGAATTCACTTTAGCGCCCGGCGAATGGCGGGAGTTGAGTGCGGAGGAGCGGAAGATGTTGCTGAAGGGCAAAGATCCCAGCAGGGATCACATAAATTAGCCCGGTGGTCGAAGACCCCGGGAAGTCAGCCTCAGGCAAAATCCGTTCCTTCTTGTTTCCTCTCGCCTTGGATTCATGGGCTAGGTAACTTTGACCGCGATGGCACTTCATCCAGAATTTCCCACGTCACCATATGCATCGCTTGTCCCATCACAGCGTTGGTTTCCGGCTGATGAAGCGCTCCGCAGTACGGCATACGAAAAACTCCTTCCTCCTCTGGTTTCTAAAATTCGTGAAGAGGTCTATGACTGGCGCGAAGCCGGTTACCCCGGGGCTTCTCAAACTTCACGAGCTCTTCTAAACTGGTGGTTTGAAACAGAGCATCTTCTAGAAACTGCTGACGGCACATTGACTCCGTTCCAATATTATTTCGCGCAGCGAGAGGCTGTTGAAACTATAATATGGCTTTATGATGTCCGCAAAGCCCGCGATAAGTTCGATTTATTGCGATTCGATGCTTCGGGTGCAGTGTCGCATGGAATGTTTGCCGAAGATTGGCCCCGCTATGTTTTGAAGATGGCTACTGGTGCAGGGAAAACCAAAGTTCTCTCGTTGCTCATCGCTTGGAGCTTCTTCCATAAACTTTACGAGCCAGATTCCACACTGGCGCGCAACTTCCTTGTCATCGCACCAAACATCATCGTGCTCGACCGTTTGCGGACGGATTTCGATGGCCTGAAAATCTTTTTTAACGATCCCATTTTGCCGGACAACGGCCATCAAGGCCAAAACTGGCGCGATGATTTTCAACTCACGCTTCATATTCAAGACGACGTGCGGGTTCTCAGAGAAACTGGAAACACTTCTTTTTCACGACAGACTTTGGAGCAAAATCAATCTTCGCAACGATCGCCAAAGCTTCCAACAGGACTTCTTTCGCTACGAAGTGCCAACGTTTGACGAGACCTCCATTCGTGAGGCTCTTCTCAATGCCATCTGCCATCGCGACTACCGCGCGGGCGGTTCCGTTTTCATCCGCCAGTATTCACGGCGGCTTGAAGTCGTCAGTCCTGGTGGCTTTCCTCCGGGCATCACCCAAGAAAATATCGCCGATCAACAGAATCCGAGAAACCGCCGACTTGCGGAAGCGCTAAACCGCTGCGGCTTCATCGAACGCTCTGGGCAAGGCGTGAATCTCATGATTGAGCAAGCCGTCCGCCAAACCAAACCTTTGCCAGATTTCTCCAAATCTGCGGCCCACGAGGTATTCCTCACATTAGCTGGAACCGTCCAGAATCCGGCTTTCTTGCGCTTCATCGAGCGTCTCGGAGAAACCGCTATCTCCAAGTTCCAGACCCTGGACTTCTTGGTTCTCGACGCCCTCGCCCACGAACGCAGACTTACTGGGCCTATGAAATCCCGACTGCCCGACCTGATCGATGCGGGAGCTGTGGAATCAAAAGGACAAGGCAAAGGAAAGCATCACTTCCTTTCCCGCGAGCTTTACGCAGAAATGGGAACCCCGGGCGTCCACACCAGACGGCAGGGCCTGGACCATGAAACCAACAAGGAACTCCTCTTCAAACATCTCAGATCCTGTGGAATGCAAGGAGCCCAGATTTCCGAACTAGAGCATGTCTTGCCCGCCAATTCGCGGCGAACCATCCAAAGGCTTCTCAAGGAGTTAAAAACGGAAGAACGAGTCCGCCTGGAGGGAATTCGCGAATTTTCCCGCTGGTTCATCGGCAATTCTCAATCATGAAATCCCACACGCACACCCTGCGCCAACCCTGCGCCAACCCTGCGCCAACCCTGCGCCAACCCTGCGCCAACCCTGCGCCAACCCTGCGCCAACCCTGCGCCAACCCTGCGCCAACCCTGCGCCAACCCTGCGCCAACTTATGCGTCAGAATCCATAAGCTGACGTATAATCTGGCATAATTACCAACGGATCCATTCCCAGTAAATTTCCACAAACCTTTCAATATCAATGCTTTAATTCGTTGCGCCAAGCCCCCGTAAATGCGCCAACCTTGGCGCAAGCTGGCGCAATTAATTGGCGCAATACCCACACCACCCACCTTACCCACCATGTCCCGTCCATCCACTGAACATTACGATCTTTCTGAGCAAGAAAAGCGCGATCTCATCAAGCTCATTGAGCAGGGTAAGCCGCTGCCGGAGAAATACCGCTTCATGCTGTTTGCGGACAAGCGCGAGGTGGAATTGGTCTGGAACGGCAAGACCCGTGAAGTCTGCACCGCTGTCCTACCTTTCCAAACTCTTGAGCATATTGACGAGCCGCGCAAGGAATTGGCGGACGAACAATCCCAGCTCTTCGACAACTCGGCCGCCAGACCAAGGGCTGGACCAACAAACTCATCTGGGGCGACAACAAGCTCATCCTTTCCTCCCTCAAGTCCGGCGCGCTCCGCCGCCAGATCGAGGACGCCGGCGGCCTCAAGCTCATCTACATCGATCCCCCCTTCGACGTCGGCGCGGACTTCTCCATGGACATCGAGATCGGCGGCGAAACCTTCCACAAGGAACCCAACCTCCTCGAACAAATCGCCTACCGCGACACTTGGGGACGGGGCGCGGATTCGTTCATCGCGATGATTTATGAACGGCTGATTTTGATGCGGGATTTGATGGCGGACGATGGCAGTATTTACGTCCACTGCGACTGGCGGGTGAATTCGGTCATACGTGTCGCAATGGATGAAATTTTTGGTAATGACTCTTATCGAAATGAGATCAGGTGGAAACGCCAACCGCCTCGTGGAGCGAAAGCTATTTCACGCCAGTTTGCCAAAAGTTCGGATGCGATTTTATATTACTCAAGATCACACCGATACCTGTGGAACCCTCAGTTCAAGGAATACAGCGAGGCTTACGTTAAAGCGAAATTTAACCAAAAGGATAAGGATGGTCGGACTTACCGCATCGACACGGTGGGTGACTATTCTGAAATTTCGATCGCTAATTTCAGGAAAATGGGACGAATCTATGATTACCCGTCCGGAAAAATCGGACTGATTCGTTACTTGGATGAAACAAAGGGCGAGGCAATAACTGATATTTGGATCGACGTTCCCGAGGTGAATTCCCAGGCGCTTGAAGCCACTAAATACGCCACCCAAAAACCCGAAGCACTCCTCGAACGCATCATCAAAGCCAGCTCTAACGAAGGCGACCTCATCGCCGATTTCTTCTGCGGTTCAGGCACGACCGCCGCCGTGGCCGAGAAGCTCGGGCGGAAGTGGATCACCAGCGATCTCGGCAAGTTCGGCATCCACACCACGCGCAAGCGGCTGATCCAGGTGCAGCGGGATCTGAAGGCGGCGGGCAAGCCGTTCCGCGCCTTCGAGGTGCTCAACCTCGGCCGCTACGAGCGCCAGGCCTACCTCAACGTCGGCGGGCGGCTCAGCGGGAAAAAGAAGGAGCAGGCGCTCGCCCGCAAGGAACA
>JBIIFS010000005.1:0-34126 GCA_044237185.1 Luteolibacter sp. | reverse complement strand
CAGTTCCCCGAAAAACTCATCGGCAGGCAAGTTATCTCGATTTTGGATAGAGGTTGAATTGAATCCGTTTAAAAGCGGATTGAAGAAACTCTGCTCGTCCGAAGTTCTGACTAAAACCCACGAGTTTACCATCCTTAACATCCTCGAGCCTGAAGACCAAGGTCGAGCCGTCCGCGAAGATGGCTTTGACGTCGCCGTTGTAGAGTTTGGGTGTTGGCATCGGATTGGCTTTATTAAGTGCTATATTGTTAATGCGATGAACCGGGAAAATGACATCCGTAAAAGGTGTTTTGATTTTGATCATCTCGCCTTCAATTCCAAGAACCTCACCTTCAATTGTATCACCATTGCAGAGCATCATTCTGCCTTCGGGTAATTCCTTGGGAGTTGGAGATTTGGGATTAGGCGAAAAAGGATCGATTTGAAAGTTTCCAAATTGTTCTGCTACCATCATTTCCTGACTCATGGATTCATCAACGTAGCCATTCCATTCAGTGATCAAAATGTTTGAAATGGCGGACTGATGATTCATATCGGATGCAAACAACAGCCCCTTACCTTTTATTTTATCCAGAGAATCGTCCTGCCAAACTCCGCAAAGCTGCTCATCAATGAAAACCATGATCTTTTTCGTTTTTCGGCTGACGCGGATATCCATATGGGTCTTTTCATTGGATTGGATTCTTCTTGTGATCAACTTGCTGCCTAACATCAAATCATCATCTAGACGCTTCACTCTCACCATACTGCCCTGAAAGGTGATTTCGTAACCACTCTTTGGGGTTGGGGTTTTGATGTCGGATGTGAAAAGAACGACTCTTGATCTTGCTAATTCTATCCGACTCAGATCATAGCTGATTTTGACTTCGCTGGTAAAATCAATATCGCGAGCGATACCGCCAATACCGCTGCAGACAAGCGCCTTTTCCTCATATTTCCAACTGCCTTCGGCACCGCTGAGAGTCCATTCATTCAAGCCGAGTGGACCACGGTAAAGCACCTTGCTGTTTCGGGAAATATTGATTGATTTAACAAGTTCCTTTAGGAAAACCATTTCTCCTGCATACGGGGTGTCTAGGCGGATTTCCTGATTATTAAAACCTATTAGCCGTCCTCTTGCGGAATCTCCATTGTTAAGATCAATAATGGCTTCATGAGCGGCTTCATTCGGCATGCCATCCAATTTACCCGGAAGTTGGAGCTCGAGAATCTGATCCAATTTGAAGCGAGCCTGATCTCTCAATAACTCCGATTCCCATGTGAGTGCATCCAAGTTCAGATCGACGGCGTTTCCTACGAGTTGATCACCATTTGCAAAACGAACGACCGCCGTATCTTTTGAGGCAAAGCAAAAGCTCGTCAGAAAAACAACCAGGATGAACAACTTCATTTTTCTTTAGATGGATTGGATTTGGTATGAGTGCTTCTTTCCAGACGTGAGATGGCGGCACGATTTATTTTCAGATCGCCGAGTAATGGATGGGTCACGTCGATGGTGCTTTCATTGAATATGCATTTTGATACCCGCATATTACCCCGGCCTTGAAGGAACAGGCTCAGGCCATCGAAATTCTTAATATCTACGACAGTTGTATTTTTGAATTGAATACTGGAAACCTCGGATTCAGGTAGTTCGATGGGTTCCGCTTGGAAATTGCTTTTAAAACGATAGATCGCATCGTTCGGCCCATTCGTAATGGATAGCAGGTTTCCACCAAAGCGCTCGCCGTTGCGACCTATCACAGCATCTTCCTTACCATCACCACGATCCTCGCCCCGATGCCTGTCGCCGTGATCTTCCCAATCTGAAACGTCGACATCAGAGATCCTTAGTTTATTTTCATCCGATGCTTGAGCGCCGAAGGATATTCCGGTTCCGTTCGGAAGATCAGGAAAAGGATCCGCATAGCGACCCTCCAACTTGTCATTTAGGTAGAGGTCCAAACGACCATTTTTGCGGGTTACCCTGATTTCGATCCATAATTCTTTTGGGCTGAATTCCTGAGGTTTGAGCGGAATGACAGCAACGGTTGAGTAACGTGTTTTGCCGGTTGACTCTCTTTTTATTTCCATGCCCGCGTTGCCATATTGGATATAATATCGATTCACGGCTTTTTCTGAGTAATTCATAGGATCGCCAAAATAAAAACGGAAATTGGGGTTATTTTCCCAGCTTGCCTTGAAACGAACCGAGTAGTTTTCTGGAAGTTTAACATCGCGGTAGACCAGACCGGGCCCGCTTGCTACCAAACTTCCGTTTTCCATTTGCCATTTTGATACTTCGTCCACGCTGTTTTTCCACTCACTGATTTGCTTGGGTCCGCTGTAGATGGATTTTTTTGCGAATATGCCGATATCCAAAGAAGCAACTATCTCACGTGGGATATCCAAATCACCGAGATGAGGTGTGGTGATTTGCAAGGTCTTGTCATCCAGTCCTCGGATACCGACAGGAAAAGAGTCACCGTTGGCGAGGGTGAGGTTTTGCTGGGGCGTTTCGATCATTTGGTCGGGTTTCCCAAAATCGATTTTGCTGACTTTACTGGCTTGCAGCTTGATCGGTTGATCCGAGTGCGGAGTGGTCAGAATAATTACCCCATCCGCATCCATGGAGGTGGGCTCACCGGTGATCTTGTTGTCACCTGAAAACGAAACTTCAGCTGCTCCAACCAGAGAAGCGAGGCAGCCAAAGAAAAGGCTGGATTTAAAATTCCACATTCCAGTCATCGAGGTAGCTTTGGGTAGATTTAAATTCCAGCATGCTGGCAGACTCCAAACCAACATTCATTTCACCACTGGCCGGATTGAGTAAACGAATGTTTTTCGAGTCTCCCGAGACAATTTTTCCACTGATGCTGCCAAGCGGGTGAAATCTGACTTTAAATGTTCCGTGATCTGATAGGTCGGTGATTTTAAGTTGGGATTTTGCAAACCTTATCTCAGCGATCTCGGTTATGGGTAACGAAAAATTTCCAAACCGACCGGTTAGATTGACTTTGCCGTTTTTCATACTATGGATCTTTCCCGAAAATCGGTCAGTCCCGTTATTCAGCAAGACAATGTCGGAATCATCCGAATTCAAGCTGCGGGCAGCATCAGGCATTCCATTCCACTCGGCAACGATAACATCAGAGACGCGCAACGGGGAATCGTCCAATAGAACCATGAAGCCATAACCCGCACCTTTGCCCTTGTATCCGTCAGATGGATTTCCATTTTCGATTGAGGGGACGTTCTTTTCATTCCACTCACAGACAGATTGGCCATCAACAAACAGAAAAATGTCTCCTGAAATACGGTTACAACGAATCTCGAATTTGGCGGTTCCGGAATTCGAAAGCCGCAGCGTGGAGTTTTTTGACTGGATTCGATCCATGACAGGTGATCCCTCCTCATTGAATCCTGAGCGATAAAGAACTACATAATTGCTATAGACATGCAGCACATAACTTGAACCGAAAATGTAAGGTTGATCCTGAATGTTGTTGGGACGGGGATTATCTTGCTGATGCGGCTTTGCGTTATTCGGAATGGTAAAATCGGCATGGAATCCGATTGCGATCGAGAGACGATTTTTCCATGCGAGATCAAATTGTAAAACCGAGCGATCCGACATACCGGTGTCGCGAGTCAATGCTGTGCCTATTCTTTCATCGTTCCAATACCATGCGGATCCGGAGAATTTCCACAATGGAAGCTCTTTTTTAACCTCTTCCTCTGTTTTCTGCATGGGAATTCCACCCGTATGATTGCAATTTTTCTGGGTCCATTCTCCCTTGTCAAATGGGCCGTAATAGAGAACCCGGCCACCCATCGGGTTCGGAGCAATGATTTCAACCTGATCTCTGGGGTATTCCAAGAGACCCGCGAAATCCGTCTGGACCAGAATTCTTTTATCGTCAATATCACGGACCATGCCTGGGATTCTGTCTCCATTGCAGGCGCCGACATATGCCAGACTGGCAAGAGATTGTGATGGCTTGCCGGATTTCAGAACGACCTGCCGGATATCAGAAGGATTGAATTTTATCGGTTCATCTTCCGGTTTGTCGCGTTTCCATAGAAGCGTGCCATTTTCCCCGAATCCCTGGAACGCGCCGTGTAGTTGATCGCCATTCTCGAAGCGCAACAGATCCTGTGTTTCGGCGAGTGCGAGCGGTGAGACGAATCCGACTATTGTAATGAAAAGCCTGAAATTCATTTTTCGTAGATGGGTAAGTAACGATAATTCAATGCGAGAGAAAGCAATGCGCCGGCCGTGCTGAAAGCCTGCCCATGATTTCCGGGAAAAGATCCGTCTGATGATTGAATGGTTCCGATGTAACGAATATTACGACTATTCCATTCCTTCCAGACCGCTTCATCCGCGTGAAACAGAGCCTGAGACATATAATATTCGTAATAGTAAGGATATGTGCGGTCTCTGTAATCTAGGTTTTTCTTTAAAAATTCGAGGCTGGCCTTGTAAGATTTTGAGTCGGTTTCTTTATTGAGTGACAAGCAAAGCGATCCGATAGCGGTGAGTGTGGGTTTTCCGCCCGCGGCCGATGTATAGCCATAAGAACCATCACTGCCACGGCAGCTCGCGAGGTAGGCCAGGCCTTTACCAATGGCTTCATCAGGAATTGGAAATCCCGCATTGCGCGCGGCAAACAAGGCTACAATCTGACTGCCGGTTACGGTTGTGTCGGCATCTTTTGCATCGGGTGTATAACGCCATCCCCCGGTTGGATTGCGTTTTTGAGAATTCAGGATCAAATCCACCGCTTTTTGAAGGGCCTCGCCAATTTTCGGGTGATCGACAACACCGTAGGACTCGGCCAACGCCTTGGTTGCGAAGGCGTGATTATACATGCTCGTTCCAATGTATCCGTTATCCCTCATCTTGTTTTGTTTGGAAAGGATGTAGTCGATTCCGCGTCTAATGGTCTGAGCGTATTCACCATGGTTCGGATCGGTTCCATGCGCCAAAAAAGCGGCTACGCACAAGCCAACGACTCCGGGTTCATCACCAGAGCCATCATTCCATGAGCCATCCGCATTTTGGCTTTTGGACAAATAGGTCAGTCCTCGAGCATAAATCAAATCGACCTGCGCGGGAACATGATCATCCCTGCGATCGAGGATGCCTTGCGCGCGCGCATGCGCAAAAGATCCAAGTAGCAAGCTGATAAAAGAACGACGAACCATCATTTTTTTAGTTTTTCCATACCACGGTTATATGCATCCAAAGCAGACTGAAATTCGGTAGGCAAGTTTTTGCCTGAGTTTCCAGAAGCTTTTGGAACCCTTCTTTCTATGGAATTGGCATCGCTGTTACCTCCGACAGCCTCATTTTGCGAATCGGATTCCCCACCACTGCCCTGACCACCCTTCTCACCGCCATCGCCTTTGCCTTCTTCTTCACCTTCTCCCTTGCCTTTTCCCTTGCCTTTACCTTTGGCCTTTCCCTCTCCTTCGCCCATCATTTTTTCCATCATGTCCATCATTGCGCCGCCAGCCTCGCTGCCCTCACCTTTTTGTTTCTGTTGTTTCGCTTTGGCAGCTTCGTGAATCTTCTCGATGATTTCCGTCTGCGCGGCAATCGTACGACCGCCTGTATCAGGTTCTGAGAGATAGTCTGTCGTTTCATCCATGATACCTTCTACCGAGGATAGTAAATCAATGACCTCGGGTATGGTCTGCTCAATCACGAGTTGTTGAACGTCTGCCGAGAGCTCGTCCTGCTCGTCTGCGACTTTCTCCGCGCCCTCGGCATGCTTCTTGATCACTTCCAGGTCGATGTTTTTTTTCGGTTCGGCGTAGACACCGGAACCGATAAAAATAGCGAATAAAAAAATGGATATGGCTCTCATCGTATGGGGGGCTCGGTTGATCGGGCGTCACGTTTGAGTTGCTCAAGCACACGAGTCCTAGCGCGCAGGTCCTGTTGTTGCTGGATCATCTTCATGACGCGCAGCATGAACTCGAAATCCTCATCTTCCGAATTGGGCGCTCCACCGCCACCTCCTCCTCCCGTACCACCATTCTCATCCATCGCGCCTTCGAGGAGAGCTGCCCATTCATTGAGTTTGTCGGCTGTTTTTCTCGAAGTTTCGATTGCGGTATAGGCGTGGTTAGCTTGAAGCTTATCCTGAATCTTCTCAAGTCCTACGTCGAGGGTCACATCCGTGATCTTTTTCTGCTCATTCACGCTGATTTTGCTCTCGCGCATGAGGTCGACGACTTGTTTGAAAACATCCTCATTGGTACGAGCATGGTAATGTCCGAGATCATCTTGGATCCAACGAATATCAGATGCGGTAAGGGTGATTTGCTTGGATAATGCCTGAAGTTTGCGTTTGTCCTTCGGATCAACTTCGAACTCTCTCATCCCGATGATGTTTGTGAGACCCGTGATCAGACCGGAAGCGATTCCGTTTTGTTCTTCAGCCGCTTTTTTCAAGCGGATTACGAATGTGCTGGCTTCGAAGCGCTTGTTGGCATCTTTGGCATCTGCAAGAGCTTGATTCATTTTTTCAACAACTTCTTTTTGCTCCTTGACTGCTTTTTTGACATCCTCCTTGGATTTTTCAGGGGTATTCGAGGCCTCACCGGCAGCTTGTAATTTCTCACTGACATCTGGCATCTCTTTGTCTGAAAGTTCCTGCATAGATTTCATGGCTTCGGCCATTTTTTTCATGGTTTTCTTATCGATGCTTTCATTGCGCGCCGTGTCTTTCATCAACTGCTCCATCCGCTTGGTTAGCTCTTTCATGGCACGCACGTTTTCATCTTCAGCCTTCTCTTGCTCGGTAAGGCGCTCTTTGCCCTCATCTGCCTGAAGTTTTTCTCCATCAAGTCTTTCGAGACGCTCATTTTCATCCAGCAAGTCTAGCTCTTTACGACTCAGATCCTCAAGCTCTGCGATAACACGGTCGAATTGGCTTTTGAGCAACTGCGCATGTTCCTCATCGCTGAGCACATAAATCACAACGGGTTCCGAATAAATCCGGCCTCTTTCTGGGAAATAGTCCTCCACGAAAGAGCGCAGGATAAGTCGTTGCGGAGTGATCCCGAAGGCAGCAGGTGAAAAAGAAGCGGGTTCGCTAATGCGTTCGACTTCCGGTCCGCCTTGAGTGATGATGATTTCACCGCTGGTCGCCGGTTTTTCGCCCGGGATGGTGCCGTAACTGCTCCACTCAATCCCTGCTTTTCTGATACCGAAGTCGTCCTCACCAAGAATTTCGAAATTCAGCACTTCTTTTGGCACAATGGCTTTTTGCCTATCCAAGCCTTGTAGGTAAGCCACTGGAGGGGCGTCCTTTACCGCATCAACCCGGATTTTAAAACTCTCGCCTCCAATCAGGTCAAACTCATCAATCCATGAGAATGGAATGGAAAACGGGGTATGACCCGTAATGATGGGGCCGAAACTAGCCTCGATATCCGTGATTTTAAGGGGGCCGTTGATCGATTGGAAATCTTTCTCCTTCGCCAATTCACCGGAAATTTCAGTAGGCCCGAATGTTCCTTTTTTAAGAGGACTGCTGGTTTCCAGGTTGAAAGTCAACTTACTGCCCTCCACAGCGTTGATCTCCCCGATGTTCAGTGCGACTTTGCTCTCGGGAATATTCAGATACGCGGGAGGTTTTACCGTTACGGTGGTATGAAGCACGACAGGACGCTGCTTTGGCTGGATTTTCAACCGATGCTTCAGGTCGCCCAAACGAAAAGTAACAAAACCCTCTGCCTGTTGACCGGGAAAGATGAAATCGTAATGATGATCCTGAAGCGATGTTCTGACTTCCGGCTGGTTCTCCAAACGGGCTATCGCAAACTGAGGTTTTTGCTCGGACTCGGCTTTCAGCTTCAGAGTCACGCGAAAGGTCTCGCCGTAAGGAACCGCCAGAAAGGTAATTGGTTCATCGAGCTGTGTGAACGTGTAGCGTTCGATCGCTGCAAACGGGTTTAACCAACGCTCGAAGGCATTCAAACCGGCTTTGGGAGCAAAAACAAAAGACGTGCTGACCAAAATCAACAGAGCCATTGCCGCCAACGCCCACTTGCGGTGACGTGCTTCAGGCAAGGCTTCATCCAATTCCCGTCTCTGAGCTTCCGCTGCCACAACTTGCATGGCTGCCTCTCGTAAGCGCGGAGAAAGGGTGTCGCCGTTCTCGTCTTGACCTTGAAGCTCAATGACCCCCAGCAACCGATCACCCAGTCCGGGAAATTTCTTTGCAATCAAGCGAGCTAGTTGACCTTCGTGGCGGTGTCCCCAGATCCAGCGATGCAAAGCATAAGGCGCGAATCCCGCAAACAACGATACCCCGCTGATAAGAATCAGGAATCGGGCCCAGACAGGGGTCGGCCAAATACGATCCAACCCGAATAGCAAAAGAAATGACAAAAACAAACCGATCCAACCCAAGGCGATGATTTCAATCACTTTTCGCCGCCAAAGATGCTTGCGAAAAGACTCCAGCTGTCTTTTCAGCATCTCTGGAATCACATGGTCATGATTGGGCAAGTTCGCTGACATCTCAGTTTTACACTATAAGTAAAAATCGGCAGGAGTAAAGTGCCAGCTATACATCATAACTCCAGCAGATTTCTCAGTTATTATGAGGCAAGATCGCATTGATCAATCGTCCTTGAACGCTTCGGCGCGCCTTTCATCGATGCAGCACTTCAACCAAGCCACAAGTTTTTCCGCATCCTTGGATTCGGAACGCATCGACATCAGCGATACCCAATCGAGATGCTCGCGGGACTGCACCGCAGCAATCCGGTGAAACTCCAGTTTTGATAGGATCGCTTCGGTTTCTTTCGGATGAGCGTTTAAAATCTGTGCAGGGCGCGGCAATTCGTCGATGACTTCGGGAGTTAAGCCAAAAGAAGTCACGCCCACGCCATATTTCGCACTCAGTTTCCGCAATCCATCCGCAAGAGCCTCATCTTGAACCGGACCCGCATAAATCAATTCGCCTCCCTGTGCCCACTGCGAAATGGAGAGTGTTTGGAAAAAATCCTCACGGTAAGACATCAACGATGGCAGCAACCTGAGTCTTGCGGCATGCAAACGAAAAGGTGCGATTCCGAGGCGCTGTTTGAATCCCAGCATTTCTTCATCTAATGACATTTCCTCATCCGGTGAACCGCCGGTTTCCCAATCCACCAATACCAATTCGGGGTATTTCCATAAATTTCCCATAGGCGATTCGTTTGTAAAAGGATCACGAAAGACAAACGGAAAACGCCCGTTGATTTCAAAATAACGGGTCACCACAGCACGGAATTTCCTGATCCGGAGCATCGCGTGATCCACCGTGGTTCCGTCACCATGCAAATCATCGAGCCGTCCTTGGGTCCATGCCAACAATTCCTGTGCGCCGGAGAGAGCTGGCAATGGTTCGCTACGCCGATAGTAACCTTGTCCTTTTTCCACTTTGGCGATCGAAGATGTCGGATCGCAGGACATGATTGAAAAATGATAACGGAGGGAGGCGTCTGAATAATTTCCGCTCAATCCAAGCCGCGCCAGACGAATCAACTCCGTGCCCTTGATCGCATCTCTGGGGCTGGATGGTAGCAGGGTCGGAAGGACTTTGTTAAGTTGCTTTCTAAGACTCATAAGGGAAAGGATCAATAATCTTGCGGTATCCAACCTTTCAGTCGGATTCTCATCAAGCGGATTCTCATTTTCATCTCGCTTGGCTTTGCAACTGAAACTTCCTATTGCACAAAATTCAATTTGTGAACTAGAATCAATCCCCCCAACACTTGAACGTTTACTCTCTCTTCACACTCAATGAATCCAGATCGCGCCACCCTCAATTTCCTCAACTCATTTCCAGAAGAAGCACGCAAACGTGGTGACATGCTGCAAAAAGACGGAGCAGTTACCCAGATCTTCGGCAACCATCTTTTTATCCAAGGTCGCGTGGAAGATGAATCCGGAACGCATCGCACCTCGCTGCGTCTGCAGGGTAACCGATGGTTCGGTTCCTGCACGGCCGAGGACGAACTCATTTCTGGTGCCTGCCAATACGCAACCATGATGGAGCGCATGCATCGTGGCGAGGATTTGCCGGAATCTCCGAACGAGTTCGATGACACGCCGGTGCTCGACATCATCGAGGATAAACTCGGACGCGAACTGGATGACAAGGAAGCTGAGTATGTCACAAAAATAGAAAAGCGTTATCGCCGCTATGTGATCGAGGGAGAGCTCCATGATCACGACATGGTGCGTATCAACCCACGCTGGGAAATCAATACCTACGAACCTCTCGAACTCTGGCCCGTACCTCCGAGTGACATTCTCGAATTCTGGAATTTTCTCGCATACGCCTTTTACAAACGCAAACTGCCCTATCCTGAATTCATGTCGGTCATCACCGACTTGGGCTCGGTCCAGAAAAAAATGGCTGACTGGGAACAGGAACGCGATGTCGCGGCATGGTATGACCGTATCGAACAAGTCAACGAGCGCCCTCCTCAAGACGCCCCCCTCACCGTTCAATTCCGCTTGGTTGCCACCATTAACGAAGCGCGCATGGAAGTCCGTGAAAATCGACCCAACGCGCAATATATGCAGCTTCGAGAAAAAGCCGATATTGAAAAATATGTCGAACTTCACCAGGAAGGCGCCCTGTTGATGGATGCCTCTTCCCAAACTCTCTGGGAGCACTATCTGGCATTTTATCGCAAGCATGGGGATACCACCCTCGATTTTGATCAGGAGGAATCCTGCCGCTTCATGAACCGGGTTTTCCAACAACCCGCACTGACAGGTTACCTCGTCAATTTGGACGACAAGCCGTTTCGGGTCACCGATGAGGCACTTTCATGGGTTTGCGAGGATGAGCCTTATGATCCGAGTTCTTTCGCCCTGCAGCTCATCACCGCGGCTGGCGAAAATGTCTCCCACTCGGTCAGGCTGCTACCGGGACGTGTGGTTCTCTATCAGTCCGACGAAACCGTTTTCCCAGGCCCACCGAGATGGCTCGAGGAAACCGAAGTGATGCCGCGCTATCATATTCCGAAAAAAGTCATCGATTCTCTTGAGGGTGTTGAATTCCTCCGTAAAATCGGCGCATCGCTTCCTGAATCACTCGTCAAACGGGTGGTCGATCTCGAGCTTAAGCCCAAGCTGGAAATGAAACTCATTGCCGGTCTGACAGCAGCAGAAACCGAGCACCTCGTCGTCGATGTTACAGCCATTGAGACCAAAGGCCTGCGCACGGAACGACTCACCAAAGATGGCTGGGAGCTTGTTGAGCAACAATCGATCAAAGGCAGTCAGCTCATGCGCTTTGCCCGTGAGCCGCTGCATCCGGTCCCGGCAATCCTTGATGAAATGTCCCTTGCCTATGACGAAAAACTCATCTCTTTCAAATCGCGCATTACCAAGCAATTTCCTGAAAAATTCGCTGAATGGGTCCGCGCCATGCCTCCGGAAATCGAGCTCGACATCGATCTCCGCCTAAAATCCATCCTCAATGATCCTGTCACCGCGGCAGTCCGCTTCGAGGTCGTCGGACAGGACATCGACTGGTTCGATCTGCGCATTGTTATCGATGTTCAAGGCGTCAATCTATCCAAGGCACAAATCCGTCAACTCGTCGCTGCTCGCGGAGGATATGTCAGAATGGAAGACGGCTCATGGATGCGCCTCGAAATCAAACTCGATGCCGATCAACGCGAAGCCGTCACCCGCTTGGGACTCGATCCCTTCGATCTTTCTGGAGAAACCCACCGCATGCACGCTCTTCAACTTGCAGATCCGAAAGCCGCCGAGGTGTTCGATCCAAAAGCATGGGAGCGCATTAAAAACCGCGCGAACGACATCAAACTCGAGGTCAATCCGGATCTTCCTGACGGACTCAATGCGACCCTCCGCCCATATCAGGTGGAGGGCTTCAAATTCCTCGCCTATCTTTCAGAAAACAACTTCGGTGGTATTCTTGCCGATGACATGGGTCTTGGAAAAACGATTCAGTCACTCACTTATCTTCTCTGGCTGTTCGAGGAGCACAAGAAGACCGGCGCCTCACATAAACCCGCACTCATCGTCTGTCCGAAATCCGTTCTCGATGTCTGGTATAGCGAAGCGGAAAAATTCACCCCGCAGCTCAAAGTCAAAATTCTCAAGAACCGCGATGACATCAACGTCGAGCATATCCAGAACAACATCGACATGCTCGTTCTCAACTACGCCCAACTCCGGGTTTGTGGTGAAGAACTCGCCGGAATCAAATGGCTCACCACAATTCTTGACGAGGGACAACAAATCAAAAATCCGGACTCAAAAGCCGCAAAATGTGCCCGAGAGCTCGACTCCCAGAACCGCCTCGTTCTGACAGGAACGCCTATCGAAAACCGCCTGCTCGACATGTGGTCGCTCATGGCCTTTGCCATGCCAGGTGTCCTAGGATCACGTGCCTACTTCAAAAAACGCTTCGACAAACGCAAGGATCCGCTCTCCCAAATGCGCCTTGCATCGCGCTTGCGTCCCTTCCTCCTGCGCCGCACGAAACTGCAAGTGGCACAAGACTTGCCGCCACGGACCGAGGAAGAAGTTTACTCGAAAATGGAAGGCGTACAGCTAGAGCTCTACAAAAATGAACTCAAGCGCATCCAGAAAGCCTTGCTCGGACTTGATTCCGACGAAGCGGTCAAAAAGAACTCCTTCGCGATTCTTCAAGGCCTCATGCGCCTGCGCCAAATCTGCTGCCACCCGGGTCTCATCGATCCGAAATACCTCAAGGAAGAATCCGCCAAAATGGAATCTCTTTTCTACCTTCTCGATCAGCTTCACGACGAAGGTCACAAGGTGCTGGTCTTCTCGCAGTTCGTCTCAATGCTCGACCTTATCAAAGCCCGTCTCGAACTCGAGGCGCGTCCTTTCCATTACCTCACCGGTCAAACTAAGGACCGTAAAGGCGAAATCGAGCGTTTCCAGACCACCAAAGACCCCTCGGTCTTCATGCTTTCACTCAAAGCCGGTGGTGCGGGTCTGAACCTCACTTCCGCCTCCTACGTCATTCTATACGATCCGTGGTGGAACCCCGCGGTCGAAAACCAAGCGATCGACCGTACCCACCGGATCGGCCAGAAAAACAAGGTGATCGCCTACCGCTTGCTGACCCGCGATACGGTCGAAGAAAAAATCCGCGTGCTTCAGCATCAGAAAACCCAGCTCGTCACCAACGTTCTCGGCGATGAAGGTTTCGCCTCCAACCTCGGTATCGACGACCTCCAGTTCATTCTCACTCACAACATCGACGAAGATGAAATGGATGAGGAAAAAGCCAAAGCAGCCGCTAAAACAGAGAAACCGGCGAAAAAGGCCGCCAAAAAAGCCGCTTCCAAGAAGCACGCTCAGGACGACCTCTGATTGAATCTGAGCCAACTTTAAGAAATAGGTCCTATAAGTCTTATAGGACCTATTTTCTTTTGCAAACAGCACACCATTTTACCCATACCCCGACTTTGTGAAAAATTTCACAAAGCACACTTGCCGCGCCGCTCTCGCGCCTACATAGTCCGCGCAGGTTTTTTCCACCCTTTTCAATCTGCTTTTCCATCACGACTCATGAGTGACCTTTCATCGTCCACCGCGGAACTTAAATTACCCAAAGACATCGCCGCCGAAAAAGGCATGGTCAACGTCCAGATCGACGGTGTCTGGTATCAATTTCCAAAAGGCACCCGCATGATCGAGGCCTGCCGCTCGGTGAAAAAGGATGTGCCATACTATTGCTACCATCCCAAGCTGAGCATTCCAGGAAACTGTCGGATGTGCATGGTTCAGATGGGAATGCCACCGCGCCCAGCGCCGGGTCAAGAACCGACTCGTGATGAAAACGGTTATGAGCCTATCGGCTGGATGCCACGCCCTGCGATCTCCTGTGCGAATACGGTCGCTGAAAACATGGGTATCCGCACATCCGGTGAGCTCGTTGAAAAATGCCGTGAAGGAGTGATGGAATTCCTCCTCATCAATCATCCGCTCGATTGCCCGATCTGCGACCAAGCCGGCGAATGCAGGCTTCAGGAACAATCGGTCGGTTTCGGCCGTGGCGTTTCCCGCTTTGTCGACATGAAGGTCAAGAAACCGAAAAACGTCGATATTGGTCCGCGCATCCGTCTCGATGACGAGCGTTGCATCATGTGCTCACGCTGCATCCGCTTTATGGATGAAGTTGCGGACGATGCGGTGTTGGGTTTTACCCAACGCGGCACCCACACCACCCTCACCGTTCACCCGGGACGTCTGCTCGATTCCAACTATTCGCTCAACACCGCCGATATCTGCCCGGTTGGCGCGTTGACCTCGAACGATTTCCGTTTCCAGATGCGCGTGTGGTTTCTCAAAGAAACCCCTTCTATCGACGTTAACTGCGGCACGGGCACGAACATTGTCATCCACACCCGCGGCAATACGATCCATCGCATCACTCCGCGCCATAACGATGCCGTGAACTCCAACTGGATGCCCGATTCACATCGTTTGAATTTCCATTACATCGATAGCGAGACACGCCTGACCGAGCCTCTCTTTCGTGAAAACGCAAAACATCTCAGCACCACTTGGACACAGGTGCTCGAAACGTTTTCTGCGAAAATCAAAAAATTCGCGGCAGAGGAAATCGCCATCATCGGCTCCGCGCGGATGACTAACGAGGAGCTTTTGCTCTTAGATGAACTCCGTATCGCTCTCGGGGTTAAAAACTTTTCTCTCGTCGCCCGCAATGGCGAGGCCGACGCCCTTCTCATCGCCGCGGATCGCAATCCAAACACGACTGGTGCAAAACTTGTTTTAAAACAAGAAGATCCATATGCCTCCCTCGCAGCCATCCGCAGCGGCATCCAATCCGGTAAAATCAAAGCCCTTCTTTCTTTCCAAGAGGATCTCATCACCGATGCTGGATTCGCAGCGGAAGATCTGAGCAAGCTCGATTTCTTCGTCCAGTCTGCCCTGTTAGCTAATCCTTCCGCAGCTTATGCCGACCTCATCCTGCCTGGAGCGGCATTCGCCGAAAAACGTGGATCGATGGTCAACCTCAGCGGTCGTTTGCAACGCCTCAACCGCGCGATCGAACCACCTACCCATGCGCGCGATGATTGGGAAATGCTCCGCGATCTCATTTCTTCCGTCACTGGAGAAAAATCAGTCCTCCACAGCATTGAAGAGGTTTTCAAAAAACTCGCCTCTACCGTTTTCGAATTTGATGGCATGACGCTTTCCAAAATAGGGGCCCAAGGCGTGGTTATCCATGAAACCGGTTACAAAGTTGCCCTCCTCGAAAACGAACGTGCTCGCAAAGCAGCGGGTATCATCAATGGGTGATTTAGTTAGAAGTTATCAGATAAAAAAATTTCCATCATGCCTGAAATTCTCATCACACTCGCAATCATCATTGCCAAGGTAGTCACCTTCACGTTCATCGTGGTATTGCCGCTAGTGCCGCTCTCGGTATATTTCGAGCGTCGATTCTCCGCGATCATTCAGGACCGTGTCGGGCCAAACCGAGTCGGAATTCCCCTCACGCTTTTTGGTGCCAAGAAAGATTTTCACCTCTTCGGCCTAATCCAACCGATCGCCGATGGTCTCAAACTGTTCCTCAAAGAAGACTTCACACCGGATCATGTGCGCAAGGCATTTTACTGGCTGGCACCGGCGCTTACGGTAGTTCCCGCACTCATCACGGTTTGCGTGATTCCATTCGGCCCCGATGTGACCTTGTTCGGATACAACGTAAAATTGGTAATCGCTGATATCGATGCCGGCCCGCTGTTTATCTTTGCGATATCCTCTCTAACCGTTTACGGAATCACACTTGCCGGTTGGGCATCAAATTCAAAGTTCCCTTTCATCGGTGGCGTCCGCTCAACCGCTCAGATGATCTCCTACGAAATCTGTCTGGGTCTCTCCATCATTCCAGTGTTGCTTTACTATGGAGATCTCAACCTCAGCAATATTGTCAATGAACAAGCAAAGAATGGCTGGTTGCTCCTGCCTTTCTGGACCGATGGCAAACTTTCTCTCCCAAGCGCGGAAGCCGCTCTGTTTCTTATCCCTGCCATCATCGCTTTCCTCATCTTTACGATCTCGATTTTTGCAGAAACCAACCGCATGCCCTTCGATTTGCCTGAGTGCGAAACGGAACTCGTCGGAGGCTATCACACGGAATATTCATCGATGAAATTCGCCATGTTCTTCATGGGCGAGTACGCCGCCATGGTCATCGGTTCAGCGTTGATCATCACGCTCTTCCTCGGGGGTTGGTCAGTGGGATTCGGACTAGATGACATAATTGCCAACTTCTCCATCGGTGAATTCAAAATCGGCGGATTCATTCATATCGGAGTTTTCCTAGCCAAGCTCATCGCCTTCATCCTGTTTTTTATCCTGGTCCGCTGGACAGTTCCGCGTTTCCGCTACGATCAGCTCATGAAGCTCGGTTGGGTCATCTTCTTTGAAGCAGCTCTGATCAATGTCTTCCTCGCCGCACTCATCCTCGCTGCACCTGACTTTAAGCCGGCCATCATCACCACCGGAGCTGTTCTCTTAGTCGTCGTCACCGCAGCCATCATCTGGGTCGCGAAAGTCTCTGAACCCCCGGTTAAAATCCTTCGCGCCTGATTTAAGATCTCAAATATCAGTTTTTCAGTATATCAGCTTTTACCTCCATGCCTACCATCAAGCTCACTCGCCCGAAACTCGACGCCGGAGAAAAAATTTATCTCGGTGCTATCTTCAAAGGCTTTTTCCTGACACTCACCCACGCAATCAAAACCTTGCGTGGAAAATCCGCTGGTGCGGAGGGTCTCGCCTCGTCTGGTCTCGGCGTAACCATGCAGTTCCCCGAACAGCGTTGGGATGCGCACATGCCTGAATATTATCGTGGAGCTCCGACTCTGGTGACTGATGAACAAGGGCGCGAGCGTTGTGTTTCCTGCCAACTCTGTGAGTTCATCTGCCCGCCCAAAGCGATCAAGATCACACCATCCGAAATCCCATCCGATGATCCGTGGGCGAAAGTTGAGAAACGTCCCTTGGAATTCGATATCGATATGATCCGCTGCATCTACTGCGGCATGTGTGAAGAAGTCTGTCCGGAACAGGCGATTTACCTGCGCAAGGATTATCTCATCACCGGAACCTCCCGTGATCAAATGGTGCACAATAAAAAGAAACTCTACGAAATCGGCGGTGTCCGCGTCGGCTTAGTCAACAAGTGGAATGAGTTGAAATAAAAGAAATTGGATCATTAGATATTAAGTTAATTAGGATGAATCCAGAATTCACACAAACATTTGAAGAACTAGAGGCTTGGAAAGCAGGTCGCGGACTTCGTATTTTTGTGTTCCGCAAGATTGCTCCAATATTGACGAAACAAAAGGAATTTAGCCTTTGTGATCAAATCAAACGAGCTTCACGTTCCGTTACTCATAACATCGCCGAAGGTCATGGACGATTTCATTATCTAGACAATTATCGTTTCTGCTCTCTTGCGAGAGGCTCACTCAACGAAGTTTTGGATCAATTAATCACCTGCAGTGACGACTCACTGATAGAAGAAGATGTTTACCGAGCAGGACGCGAGCACTTCAATACAACACTGCGTATTCTAAACGGCTACATGTCGCGGCTTCTAAAAATGGCCAAAAACAAATCTAAAGACTCTTTAGCAACCTAATATCTTAATATCCCAATTATCTATTTTCCTATGCCCTCATATCTTTTTTGGTTATTTGCCACCATCATGCTCATCGGCGCATGTGCCGTGATCACATTTCGTAACCCCGTCTCAAGCGCTCTGGCAATGGTCACGTCCTTTGTCGGACTTGCCGCTTTGTTCATCGGACTCAGCGCATTCTTTGTCGGCATTATCCAGATTCTCGTCTATTCTGGCGCGATCATGGTGTTGTTCCTTTTCATCATCATGCTGCTCGATTTGAAAGATGAGAAAAAAAGGGCTTCAAACGGCGCTCCATTGTTTGCCGGTCTTGCTTTGGTAGTCGTGTTTTTCATCCAGTTAATCGGTGTTCTCGGAAACAAACTTCCCCATCAATCCGCTCCTGAACTGAATCATGTAAACTTGGCCACCGCAGCAGCAGGATTTCCTGCCAAAGGCAAAATTGCCATCGCCCTCAACGAGGGCAAATTGCCCGATGTTCACCTTATAGGTCATACTCTTTTTACCGAATACAATCTTCCATTGCAAATTCTCGGCGTCTTGTTGCTCGTCGCGACCATTGGCGTGGTGGTGCTTTCAAAAAAATCAGTCGGATCTGACGGATCACTCCAATCAGACGCATCTAAGTCTTAATCACTCATTTCTCATTTCAAATGCCCTCTTTAAATGATTACCTTCTTGTCTCAGGACTTTTGTTCTCGATCGGTCTCGCTGGCGTGGTTTTGCGCCGCAATATCATCGTGGTTTTCATGTGCCTTGAGCTGATGCTGAGCGCAGCAAACCTCACTCTGGTTGCTTTCTCGCGTTTCAATACGGTTGATGGCCTTCCCGACTATGACGGCCAGATGCTGGTATTCTTTGTGATTACAGTCGCAGCCGCAGAAGTTGCTGTCGGTCTTGCAATCATCGTCGCGCTCTACCGGGCAAGACAAACCATCCACACCGATGAGTTGATGACTCTGAAGGGTTAAGCATCAACATTACGCTCTTGTGCGTGATGCCTCTCCCTGCAATATCCCGCTGAATTATGTGTGCAATGGCTTTCCGATGGGTGTTACGTGGCGAGCCTACGGATTCCGCATGTGACGGTTCTTCCGTCTACCCAAAAATCGTCAGAAATCTCGTGACTCGTCGCGGGATTCCGGAAGATGGGATCGAATCTTTTCTGCATCCAAAATTACGCGATCTCGCCGATCCGTTTCTTATCCCGGAAATGCAACTTGCCGTGACCCGCATTCTGGAAGCGGTCGACCGAAATCAAAACGTTTGCATCTATGGAGATTATGATGTCGATGGAGTTTCATCCATTACCTTGCTATTCAAGATTCTCAAAGCTTACGGCGTCAAGGCCCGCACATTCATCCCGCGTCGTGGAACTGAAGGTTACGGCTTGAGCTTTGCGGCATTGGACCGATGCATGTCCGAAGGCGCCGAGCCCGACCTCCTTATTTCGGTCGATTGTGGAACGGTCTCCATCGATGAGATTGCCCTTCTGCGCGCTAAGGGAATCGATGTCGTCGTCATCGATCACCATGAACCAAGCCCCTCGGGACGTCCGGATTGTAACGCCTTGGTGAACCCGAAATGCGGATCCGATTTCACCTATCTCTGTGCGGCTGGGGTAGTTTTCAAAGTCGGCCATGCGTTATTGAAAACGCGTCCAACGGATCTCGAGCTGAAAGACCTGCTTGACCTCACGGCTGTCGCCACCATTTCCGATATTGTTCCCTTGATTGGAGAAAACCGGATCTTGGTAAGGCATGGCTTGAAACGTCTAGCAACGTCCAACAACCCCGGACTCCAGGCACTGAAAGAAATTGCCGGAGTGAAGGATTTGCCGACTTCTATGGATGTCGGCTTCAGAATCAGTCCTCGAATCAATGCCGCAGGGAGAATGGATTTCCCAGAGGACGCTTTGGCAACACTGAATACGGATTGTGGAGTCGAAGCTGTCGAACTCGCTCAGAAACTCGATCAATACAACCGCCAGCGCCAAGCTTTTGAAAAGCAGATTCGAGAAGACGCTGTGAAACAACTCAGCGAAGATTTTGATCCAAGCAACGATCCCGTTATCGTAATTGGATCCAGAGATTGGCATCACGGCGTGGTGGGCATTGTCGCGTCCCGGCTCATGCGGCAATATTACAAGCCCACGTTTGTGATCGCTATTGGTGAGGATGGCATTGGCAAAGGGTCAGGACGCAGTATCGAAGGTATTTCATTGGTCGAAGCTATTCATGCATGCGGAAACGAATTGATCGCTGGCGGTGGGCATGCGATGGCGGCAGGCCTTTCGATTCATGAGGAATCACTCGATCGCTTTCGCGAAAAATTTGCTTCATTCGTTCTGGAAAACTCGAGCCCTGAGGAACGTGTGCCACGTCTTCCCTTTGATGCGGAAATCGAATTTTCCGAACTTTCATTGAATTTTCTCGCTAGCTACGAGTTGCTCCAACCCTTTGGAAACAGCAATCCCCAACCGGTTTTTGTCAGTCGCCAAGTGGAACTCGTCAATCCACCTTTCAAAATGAAAAACAACCACTTGCGTTTGAACTTGCGTCAGGGATGTGATGAAAAAAACGCGGTATTTTTCGGAGGCGGCGAGCGTGATCTGCCCGAGCCACCATGGGATATTGCTTTCACGATTGACCGGAATACCTACCGCGAAAAAACCTCCCTTCAAATCACGATTCAAGACATTATTACCTCGCAGTCTACGGAGCGTCATTGACTCAAAAAATTGCGCCATCGACAAAACAACGCCTAGCGATTTTAATGCAGCCATGCAATCGATGACCGGCTTTGGCCGAGGAACTCACATCACGGAACTCTGGCAAGCCACTGTTGAGGCATCTTCCATCAACCGCAAGCAGGTGGAAATTGTCACCAACCTGCCTCGTGCTCTGCAATGTCTCGAGTCAAATGCGCGCCAGTTTACCCTGCCTCATATCTCACGCGGTCGTATCCAGTTAACGATTCGTCTGGAAAAATCCAGTTTCGCAGATAACTCCCAAATCCGTGTCAACCACGCCCTGGCCAAATCATTTGAATCGGCATTCGATGAGTTATCAAAAGTCATCGAACGGGATTTGTCTCCCTCGGCATCCGATTTTGCAAGATATCCGGGTATTTTTGAAACCAACGAACTCGATCAAATCGATCCTGGCCTGGCATGGCAGACGATTGAACCTGCGTTGCACCAAGCCATCCAAAGCATGAACGAAATGCGCGGCGCGGAGGGAAATCATTTGAAACAGGATTTCCTCCAACGCCTCCAAACTCTCGCTGATCTAACAAAATTTATTTCGCAGCAAGCTCCCTATCGCCCACAACGCCAGCGCGAGCTTCTTGAGAAACGGCTTTCTGAAATCGGCATCAAACTTAAGGAGAACGATGATCGACTCAGCAAGGAACTCGCCTTGTTCGCAGATCGCTGTGACATCTCAGAAGAACTCACCCGCCTCGATTCGCATTTTGCCAAATTTAAGGAATATCTCAATTCCGCAGAAGCTACTGGCCGCCAACTCGATTTTCTCTGCCAAGAACTGTTCCGTGAATTCAATACAATTGCATCAAAAGCAAATGACGCACAAATTGCCCAAATGGTTGTCGAAGCGAAAACCGAAATCGAAAAAATCCGTGAGCAAGTGCAGAACATCGAGTGAATCATAGTGAATGATGAAGAGTGAATAGTAAAAATGATTTATAATTACTTCCCTCATACTCTCCACCATTTACTCTTCAAGCTTCATCATTCATCCCCCCATGCCCGCCCTACTCAATAATTGTCCTGACACAGATTTGCCTCGGGAAAAAATCTACAAATACGGTTCTGCCGCATTGAGCAACGCGGAACTCATGGCCTTGTTTCTGAGTTCCGGAACGGTGGGTCGTAATGTCATCGAAGTGGCAAATGATCTCTTAATGAAATATGGTAGCCTTCAGGAAATGGGACGTATGCCTGTCTCGGAATACATGAATAACAAGGGGATTGGTCTCGCAAAAGCGTGCAAACTCGCGGCTGCCTTCGAACTGGGAATTCGCCTTTCCAAAGAGCGCTTGGGAAGCGTTCCGCTTGATTCCCCAGAACTCATTTACGATCATTTTTCACACCAATTGAATAATTTACCCCATGAGACTGCTTTGGTGGTTACTTTGGATACCCGCTTGCATCACACATCGACCACCACAATCTCAGCAGGAACCGTGAATGAAACCAGTGCCCACCCAAGGGAGATCCTACGTCCTGTCATTACCCGTAACGCTTACGCTTTCATCCTCATCCATAACCATCCCTCCGGTGATCCTTCTCCCAGTAAAGCCGACTTCCGTATCACCGAAAACCTAGTCAAGGCTGCAGAAATCATGCAGATTCGTTTTATCGACCATATCATCATCGGTCGGCCATACTCAGGCAGGGATCCATATTTTTCCTTTCGTTCCGCAGGAACCATAGCATCCTAAAGTCGTTTTATGTTTCATTTCAAAATCATTCGCAATCTCAGAACAGTTGTCTGGCTGCTCTTTGTCGCGCTGATTCCAATTACTTTTTTGGGACTGTATTGGGCAAACAAAACGGGACTGCCTAACACATGGCGTACGGCAATTGAGAAGGAAATTTCAAAACACGGAGTTCATATCGAAATCGGTTCTCTCAGTTATGTTCCTCTTAAAGGTTTTGCAGCCTCAAATGTCCGAGTCTATGCTGAAAAAAAACGCATCCATCAAATTTCGAAACTCGAAGGTGTCCGGCTTGTCCTTGATTATGCCAGTTTGGCCAATGGAAATTTTAGGCTCAGGAAGCTAGAACTTCGCAATGCCGAGCTTTCCATTTTGGTTGACCCTAAAGTTCCGGCTGGCGAGGCACTGCAATTCACGGATATTTATGGCACGGTCCTGATACCTGATAAAAAAAGCATCGAGATTCACAATATCCACGGCAATGTGGGCGGCGTCGATGTTGTCATTAATGCGCGGCTCCAAACAAAGAATCCGAATCAAAGCGCAAAGGATCACACAGGAAACGATGGAGATCGCAGGGAATTTGTCGCATTAATTCTCAGGGAACTGGATAGGTGGAAGTTCGATCCTGAAAATTCACCCAAACTTCAAATTGACCTTGGGGGACGTATTTCTAGCAAAGAGACTCTTAATGGCCGGTTCAGTCTCCAAGCTCCTTCGATTGAAAAAAACGATTACCGGCTCAGCAATGTTGTGGGCAATGCCAATCTTTCCTCGAACCTCCTAACGATAAGCGATTTTTCAGCTGAGGATACACGCGGTAGAATCACGGGTAGCGCCGAATATTTAATGACCCATGAAGAAGGAAGATTCAATATGGAATCATCCATTGATATCACCCGTTTGCTGGATGCATGGTTCTCAAATCCATTGCAGATGAATCTACTCAGTGGCGGAAGTCAGAAACTCTCCTTTAACGGAGAGTTTGATCTATCTAATCCTGCAAAGCCTGATTTGAATTTGACCGGAAAGGCCTCATGCGAATCAATCATGTTTCGCGGCATCTCATTCGACACTCTGGAAAGCTGGTTTTCCTACCAGAAAGGGAATCTGTTATTACGCGATATCAAAATCACCCGACCGGATGGTATGGCAGTTGGTAAAATCCTGAAAAAAGGCAGTGTCATTCGTATCAAGCTGGATTCCACTTTCCCCGTCGCCCTTTACAAACCGTTTTTCAAAGATAAACCGCTTGAAAAAGTCATCGGTGATTTTTCAGAAGGTCTGAAAGCATCGGGACAAATTTCTCTTGAAGGATCTTTTGATACCAAGGATCGAACCGCTTGGGAATTTATTGGAAGCGGTAAACTCAGGAATATGGCTTATCAAGGAGTGCCCTTTCATTCGGCGGATTGTTCTTTTTCTCTGAATGCCGGAGAATTGGATTTCTTCGATGGCAATCTGGATTTTGATTATACGGATTACTTGCTGCGTAAAAAATTTGACGGGCCAACAAGTGGTAAAGCATCCGTCAAAAGAATTCGATACGATGACACGACCCAACTCCTTGATATTGAAAACGTGTCCGGCGTGATCTGGGCAGCACCCTTGGTAAGAGTGTTTGCCCCAAAAATTGCAGATCATCTTGAGGTTTATCGATTTCACCGACCGCATGCCATCAGTGGATCGGGACAGGTGGATGTCACATCACAAGGACGGACTGATCTGACTGTAACTTTCAATTCAAACCATGATGCCGATTACAAATTTCTTGGAAAATATCTGACTCTTACCAAGCCGTCGGCAACCGTTCATGTCAAAGACAAGGAAGTTGATGTCAACGATTTGTCTTCGGAAGTGGCGGGCGGTAGTATCAAAGGCAGATTCTCGAATCGTTCAGGCTCCCAACTGTCAGGGGAACTCAGTTGGACCAAGCTGAGAGTTTTGGAACTTTCGAAAACCTATGGTTTCGATATAAAATCAGGAGGAAATATCACAGGTCGGATGGAATTCGACATTAAGAATGGAGACGTTTCCACCATGAATGGCCAAGGCTTGATTGCTATGGAAGATGGTGAACTTTTTTCAGTGCCAATATTTGGGCCATTGTCGACCGTTGCCTCAACTGTTGTAAATGACAGGAGACTTGGCCACGAAAGAGCCAAATCCGCATTTTGTAATTTTACGATTGAAAATGGAATCATTCAGATTCGGGATTTCGAGACATCCACCACTTCCGTGAATTTCACAGGTGATGGCAGCATTGATATTGCGGCGCGTACGCTCGATTTTACGATCCGGCTCAATGCTCGTGGTTTACTCGGTTTTGTCACCATCCCCTTACGCCCGTTCTATGGATTATTCCAGTTTAGGGGAACAGGTCCACTGAAGAATCCTGAATGGAAAAATGTTCACTTCACGTCTCCTGCGGAAAAAGAAAACAATACTTTGTTGAATCCTCCAAAGGCAAAAAATGTGAGTGAGTAATCGCTCAGCGAAGATATCCATTCGTTGCTTTTTCACGTCCAATGGTTGTTTCAGGCCCATGGCCGGACAATACCCGTGTTTCATCTGGAAGAATCAACAGCTTCTCTTTGATTCCTTGGATCAATGCATCAAAATCTCCACCCGGCAGATCGCATCTTCCAACCGAACCCGCAAAAAGCGCATCACCAACAAACACCAATCCTGCATCATGGAGATAAAATGTGACGCTATCCGGAGAGTGCCCCGGAACATGACTTACCGAGGTTGAAACATGGAAGTAGATGGATTTCCCCTCGGGAATCAATTCATCGACCTCATATGGCTCGACTTCCGGCATGCCCCAACTCGCTCCGTAAGTTTCTAAGGTCAAATCCTTCGAATAATTTGCCCATGCAAAAACTCTGGTTCCGTGCCTCTGAAGCTTTGCCACATCCTCCACATGATCGTAGTGTTGATGAGTCAAATACAATGCATCCACTTTTATTGCCTTTTTCTCCAGCCATTCAAAAATACCGTCGGGAGCATCAACCAAAAAGTTGCCATCTGGTGATTCGACGAGATAACCGTTGGTTTGTACCATTCCGCCAGTGTATGTTGAAATTTTCATAACTCTTTCTCCAATATTTCGATCTATTTTGCAAACTGTGACTTATCGATTTAATTCATTCCATGACAACTCCCGATCTTAAACAACGCCTTGCTCAGCAACAGGTGCCTGCCGGATTTCCCGTCATGAGGCAACGCTGGGCCGAGTTGGGATTTTTTCATTGGACCGTCTCGCAGGATATCGTTCAAATGACACGCCGCCTGTTTCATCTCCCATATCAGCATGCAAGAATGAGCTCGAAGATATCCGACGATACCGTCGAATATTACAGCCGTAGGAAATCACATGAATTCGCAAAAGCCGAATTCAAATACCCGCGTCTCATAGCTCCGAAAGCCGCTGTCATAGGCTCTCTCGAATGGTTTCTGCTAGAGCGATATACCTTGTTTTCAGTCGACCAAAAAGGCAACCTCCATAGCGGTCGCGTTCACCACGAACCCTATCAAATTGAAGCCATGTTGCACGGTGAATGCTCCACCCTGCCCTTTTCATTAAATGGATTTGCTGAGCCAGAAACGCCACCAGTCTCCCTTATCTGCGCAAATCTGGTCGATGTGACCGTTTTTCCCTTCAGATTGCATACCTGAATGCTGATTCTCAAAGCTTCGCTTTCTGCACGATTTCTGCTATCTATTCTAAATAAAGCTTAAATGAACCAAGAGAAACAAAGACTTTCCCAAGAAGAAAATCTAGCGAAAAACTGGAAGCGCTGGGGCCCCTACCTCAGTGAACGTCAGTGGGGAACGGTCCGGGAAGACTACTCGGATCACGGAAATTCATGGGCCGCCTTTCCTCATGATCAGGCCCGACGCCGCGCCTATCGCTGGGGCGAGGATGGCCTACAAGGCTGGTCGGACCGCGGTTGCCGCCTTTGTTTTGCTCCCGCCCTCTGGAACGGAAATGATTCGATCTTGAAAGAACGCTTGTTCGGTCTCGGCGGCAATGAAGGCAATCATGGTGAAGACGTCAAAGAATGTTATTACTATCTGGATTCCACGCCCACCCATTCTTACACCAAAGCACTCTATAAATATCCTCAGAAAAAATTTCCATATACCGAAATTCGTATTGAAAACGAAAGACTTGGTAGACTTGGGCCTGAGCTGGAACTCGCGGACATGGGAATTTTCGACAACAATGAATATTTTGATATCATCCAGGAAGTTGCGAAGCGCAGTCCGCAAGACATCCTCTGGCGCATCACCATTTCAAATCGCGCCTCGATTGCGGCACCCATTCATCTTTTGCCGACCGTTTGGTTCAGAAACACGTGGACATGGGGAATCGATCCCGAGGCCCCCATCAACAAGCCAAATATTTCGCTAGAGGGCGACACACTGCTAATAGATCATGAAAGTCTTGGAAAATTCCGTTTTCATATCGATGTCAACGATACTGCAGCCCGCCATGTCAAATGGCTATTTACCGAAAACGAGACGAATCATGAATCGCTTGGAGATCGCATAAATTCCACTCCATATACCAAGGATGCTTTTCACCGCTATGTCATTCATCATGAACAGCAGGCTGTTTCTCCTCATCAGTCTGGCACCAAAGCGGCAGCTCATTACACGTTCCATATCCCTGCCGGACAGAGTGTGACGGTAATGGCTAGACTTCATCATCTAGAAGAGCATAACAACTTATCAGGCATTGACCGTTTCGATGAAACCTTTGCTGATCGGATCAGAGAGGCCGATGAGTTCTATCAGGAAATCATTCCTTCATGCATAAGTGATGAAGAGCGCCTAATCTGCCGTCAAGGCTATGCCGGCTTGCTTTGGAGTAAGCAATTCTACCACTACGTCGTTGCAGACTGGTTGAAAGGTGACAGGGAGATTCCCGCTCCTCCAGAAAACCGTCTGAAGCAACGCAACCACGATTGGCATCACTTTCACGCGAAAGACATCCTCTCCATGCCGGATAAATGGGAATATACATGGTTTGCAGCATGGGACACCGCGTTTCACATGCTACCCTTTTGCACTATTGATTCCGCGTTCACCAAGCATCAGCTCCTGCTCCTGCTGCGTGAATGGTTTATGCATCCGAATGGGCAGCTCCCTGCCTATGAATGGAATTTTTCGGATGTTAATCCACCCGTTCATGCATGGGCGGTCTGGCGCGTTTACAAAATTTCCGACAAAAAAGGCAGTCGCGACATATTGTTCCTGGAGAAGGCCTTTCAGAAACTCCTGCTAAACTTCACATGGTGGGTGAATCGCAAAGACCTTGATGGTCGCCATGTGTTTGGCGGAGGATTCCTCGGACTTGATAACATTGGAGTTTTCGATCGTTCGCACGCTCTACCGGGAGGCGGCCATCTGCATCAAGCCGATGGCACCGCTTGGATGGGCTTTTACTGCCTAACGATGCTTTCCATCGCTCTGGAACTCGCACAAACCAAGCCTGCATATGAGGACATAGCCTCCAAGTTTTTTGAGCACTTTGTGAACATTTCAGATGCGATCAACAGCCTCGGTGGCTCGGGTCTTTGGGACGAGCAGGACAACTTTTACTATGACCAGCTCATTATCAACCATGAGGCCCCCATTCCATTGAGAATCCGCTCTCTCGTCGGTCTCCTGCCACTGTGTGCTGTCACCGTGCTCAAACAAAAGACGATCGATGCTCTTCCCGGTTTTCGTAAGCGCATGGATTGGTTTTTGGTCAATAAGCCTGACCTTCTCAAATACGTTACCGCCAATCGCGTGCCTGGGAAAAAATCTTCAGGAAGAGTCTTGCTGGCTATTCCTTCCAAACAGCGTCTTCGAAAGAGCCTGACCTATATGCTCGATCCCAAAGAATTCCTATCGGACTTTGGAATTCGCTCTCTTTCCAAAGCACATGAAGAATATCCTTTCGTCTTCGAATACGCAGGCATAAGCCATCAGGTTCAATACACTCCCGGCGAGGCAACGACCGATATGTTCGGAGGGAACTCCAACTGGCGCGGCCCCATCTGGTTCCCTACCAATTTCATCCTCATCGAGGCACTGGAACGTTATTATTATTTCTACGGAGACTCCTTTAAAATCGAGTATCCAACCGGTTCCGGCAAAGAATGCACCCTGCGGGAAGTCGCCATTGATATGTGTGATAGACTTATCTCTTTATTTACCAAAAACAACAAAGGTTACCGTCCTTGTTACGGGAGCAGTGAGATATCAAAACGATATTCTGACGATCCTCATTGGCAGGATCTTATTCTCTTCCACGAATACTTTCACGGTGAAACCGGTGAAGGTCTCGGAGCTTCCCACCAGACCGGCTGGACAGCACTGGTTGTCCGGTTGGTTCGGGAAAGAAGGGATAAGTTGATGGATGAAATATTTTAGACTGTATCACCGCCGGAATCGTTTCAGCTTTCTTAAAAAACTTTCACTTTTTTCCTAAAATGGCTTGCCAAGTTCCGCAGCCCTAAACTACTTTGCCGCGCCGTCGTGTGATCCACGGCACCACCAAATCCAACGCGCAGGTAGCTCAGTTGGTAGAGCAGTTGGCTTTTAACCAATTGGTCCTGGGTTCGAATCCCAGCCTGCGTACTTTCTCCCCACCCACACCGCAAATACCGCGGTGCGTTTTTCATTCTACCCTCGCACACCAAACGACAGCAGGCTGGGATGAATGCAAAACCTACTCGATGATTCCGGAGGAGGAGTCTGCACAACGCTTGGGCGGAACGGAGTGTGCCAATCCCAGCCGTCCACGCACAACAAACGACCTCTCTTTGAACGCTAAAATAGCTGAGGAAAAAGACAAACCACGGAATGCACGGATTACACAGAATGGGAAAGGTTTCCAATATCCCAATCCATTGCTCTCAAAACTACCAGCTCAGCCGGTCGGAGACACTGCTCTCCTCTAATTTCCCCTCCACAAAGCATAATTCAGCACCAACGCAAAACTCACCCATCCCAGGTAAGGCATCATCAACCACCCCGCCATTTTACTAACCCGAAAAAACGCAATCATCGTCACCGCAATCGCCACCCACATCGCGATGATGTCCACCAGCGCCCAACCTGGCTGATGTGCACCGAAAAAAAGTGGTGTCCAAGCTGCGTTGAAAGCGAGTTGGATCCCGTAAAAGCCTAGTGCCTTACCCCAACCACTGCGTTTCCAAACCAACCAAGCAGCAGTCGCCATAATCAGATAAAGCAGCGTCCAAACCGGACCAAACAACCCTGCAGGTGGATTCCATTTAGGTTTGTTCAGAGACGCATACCAATCGCCTGGAGAAGAGAATACCCCAAACGATGGCGCGACAAACGTGAAAAGGATGAATGCTATCCATACTAGCAAACTAAGGCCGCGTGTCGTTGGTTGCATGAAGAGATAGTCGACCCGTTGCCTGAAATTTCAAATTTCAATAATCAAATCTCTTAAATCTTCTTGGTATGGTCAGAGAATTGATAAGAAGGGCAGTAGAATGCAGCCCCTCATTGATTCACTCTCCTTCTTTCGCGTCAACGGATCGATCACGAAACGCGATGAAGAAAATTACAGCAATGGCTGCCGCCATACCGGCAGGCAGCAACCAGTAAGCTTTCCAAAGCTCGGAAGTTTTGGTTAAAAGCTCTGTATCAATCGAAGCAGGTATTTTGACCGCAAACATATTCGCCAACTGTTCTGAAAATGTCAGGGTTTCTACCGCACGTCCCGAACCGATTGCGGCAGTTAGTTCACCGGACAATCCTTTAACAGGCTTAATTTGATAGTCTGCAATTTTGTAACCAATAAACATACCTACACCCTGAGTAAAGAAGACCAACATGCTTTGTGCCTGGCCACGAATCTCTTTTGGCGCGGTTTTGTCTGTATACATGAACCCGGTCACAAAGAAGAAGTCGTAGCAAATTCCGTGGAGTGCAAGACCTGCAAACAGCATCCACACCACTTGTTCGGGCGCGCCAAGAGAGAAGAGCACGTAGCGAAGCACCCAAGCGAGCATGCCCACAACGATCATCCATTTCACTCCAAGCTTACGGAAGAAAAAAGGCACCAGAAGCATGAAGAAAATTTCAGACATCTGCCCGATCGTCATCGCCGATGCTGGCTGTTCAAAGCCCATGTTGTAGAGGAAGCCAGAGGTATTTGCGAAATAGTAAGCGAGCGGAATGCAGATCAGAAGCGAGCAAATCATGAATACCGCAAAAGACGGTTTGGTCAGCAATTTGAATGCATCAAGCATCAGGACCGCACGCAGATTGATGGGCTGCCCAGCTGAAGGCGGCGGAGTATGTGGAAGAGTGAAGCTGTAGGCGCCCAAAACGACGGATGAAATACCTGCCATCCAGAAAAGATTGATACTGGCGGACCATCCCATGAATCCAGCAACTAAACCTGCAACAATCCATCCAATCGTTCCCCACACGCGAACTCTAGGAAACACGTCGCGAGGCAAGTTGGTAAAAGCAATGGTATTACCTAAGCCTAGTGTAGGCATGTAGCAAAGCATGTGACCCGTGAAGAGCCAGAAAACGAGCTTTGCATTACCTGCAGCAATCGCACCTGGAACCAAAAGCATCATCGCACCACCCAAAAGCAGCAAAACCGCCATCACGCGCTCAGAGGAAAAGAAACGGTCCGCGATCAGACCAAGAAACAACGGTGCGATGATTGCGGCGACTGGAGCAGTGCTGTATGAATCACCTATGATTGATGACATGCCATGACCGCCTAACACCTGATAGAGCGTTGCAAACCATGCTCCCCAAACGAAGAACTGGAGAAACATCATGATCGAGAGTCGGATAGCAGTGGATTTATCGGTCATAGACATAAATTTTTGTTAGATGAGGTATTGAGATAAAAATTAAAGTTCTTTGATCCAGACATTCGCGAAGTCGATCTTGCTGCCGTGATTTTGAAATCCGATTGGTCCTTCAGTTGGAGTGCCTGGAAGCTGGGCGTTTTCGATCACGGTTTGGCCGTTCAGGTTCACGGTCAGTCTATCCCCTTTGATGGTGACAATCGTGCGATTCCACTCACCAAGCGGCTTATCCGCTTTTGCTTTTGGAGTCACTCCAGCACGAATTTCCGGCGGTAGTTTGTTGTTAGTTCTGAAGCCATAGACTTCACCAGAACCAATCGTCCAGTTCCAGAAATTGACTTGGCTCTTGATGTCGCCACGAAGGTAGAGACCGCTGTCCAATTCCTCGATTTCTGCATTTTCAGTTGAAGAACCGTCCGGTAATACAATCGGTTGCATCTTCATCGGACCACGTCCTGACCAACGCCAATCTAACTGAACCGTGATATCCTTGTAGGATTTTTCAGACCAAAGATCTTTGGTTGGAGTTGGCGTGCCGTCGTGCTTTAGGACACCATTGAAGGCTGACCAGTTTTTGGTTTGAGGCTCGTGCTTCCAGCCTTTGAGCGATGCGCCATCGAAGATCGGGGTGAAGCCTGTGCTCTTGAGTTCTTCAGAATTCACGGTCGGAGCGAGATCGGCGATCTGGATATTTTTATAGGAAACTTTATCGCCATGTCCCAACCAAGCGATATGTCCGGCGCGACGTTTCACGCCTTCGTGCTTCGGATCTTTTTTGCTGAGTTCTTCCAAATCCACATCAAGAATCGTCTCGCCGTTAAGTATGACTTGCAGCTTTGATCCATTGACTGTTACTCGTTGATGATTCCATTCGCCCAAGGGTTTTAGACCGCTCTTCTTGGCAGGAGCCAAGGTGTAGATACTGCCATGAAATTGGTATTCTTTGAGGTTCTTGTATTTCTCAGCGGTGTTATCGAGCACTTGGATTTCCATGCCGGTGTAGGCACCATCGCCGGTTCCCGGATAATGAATTCCCAAACCATTGTTCGCGCCGGGTGTGAGCAGGAAATCGAATTCCAAAACATAATTGGAAAACGTCTCCTCGGTCATCAGGTTCCGGCCTTTCGAGCTGCAGGAAATGGCGCCTTCCTCGACGATATAACCCTCCCCTTTCCAACCCGTTAAATCTTTGCCGTTAAACAAGGAACGCATTTTCAATTCCTGCTCAGCGCTAGCCATGCTGCACACGATTGCCGATAATGTGATGATTTGGATAAGTGATTTCATGAAATTTATAAGTCTACTGTTTTACCCGTACGGAAACTTTCATCCGCTGCTTCTACAATACGCATCGAAGCCACCGCATCGTCCATGTGATCGCTGAGATCGACGTTTTTCTGAATGGCTTTGAGGAAAAACTCCTGTTCGCGAAAGCACAGGGCATCGTGGTCGGGTTCGTCGTCGAGCCGCAGGGTCTCGTCCTTCTTGGCGAAATTCCCTTCAATATCGAGTGCGGAATGATGAAGACGTAAGGCTTGGGTCTGCGTATGGGCATCGACATTGGAGCTCTGACCCTCCGCCGCTGATTTATCCGCAACGATGGAAACGCAGCCTTTCGGACCGACCACATCTTTTACGAAAAACGCGACCTCACTCATCATCGGACCCCAGCCGGCTTCGTACCAACCGACCGATCCGTCCTCAAACGTGACTTGAAGCGCACCGTAATTGATTTTTCCTTCTGGCAACTCATTGCTTAAACGTGCGCCGATTCCTGAGACGCGCACCGGTTTCGAGCGGGTCATCTGGCACATGACATCCACATAATGCACACCGCAATCCACCACGGGAGAAATGGATGACATGAGGTTTTTGTGAGTTTTCCAGTTTGCTCCAAAAGATTGCTGGTTGAGATTCATCCGCATGACCAAGGGTTTGCCTAGCGTTTGGGCCACCTCAATGAATTTGATCCAGCTCGGATGATGGCGAAGGATGTAACCAATCACCAGTTTGCGATTCGTCGCACGGGCTTTGGCGACAATGCGTTCGGCTTCGACGACCTTTTCAGCTAGGGGCTTCTCGATAAAAACATGACAACCCGCATCGAACGCCGCCTCGGCGAAATCGGCATGCGTGTCGGGATAAGTGGAGATGGAAACTGCATCCGGCTTGGTGGTTTTGAGCGCCTCGTAGAAATCGGCGAACTCAGGATAGCCGCCACCGAGTTGTTGGTTCAGCGCCGCACGGCTTTCCGGGGAGCGTGTGACAATACCACAAATTTCAAAACCCGGAAGACGATGGTAAGCGAGAGCATGTGATCGGCCCATGTGGCCGGCGCCTGCACAGAGAATGCGAATCGGTGATGACATGCGTGGATTGTGTTGTGAGAAAAAAAAGAATCAAACCCTGAATTTCGGGAAAAATGGGGGATTTTCAACGCAAAGCCGCGAAGGACGCAAAGTTACGCAAAGGAAGAACGGTCATAAATTCTGAGATGAAACGCCTGAAAACTTTGAGGAATACATTAATCTATATTCTTTATTTTAAAATCGCATATCCGGCTTTGCGAACCTCTGCGCCCTTCGCGGCTTTGCGTTGAGAATCTTGAATTTAACCGCACCCGCAGCCACTCCCACACGAACTCGCCCGATTAGCAGCGAGTTTTTCCTCAATCGCTTTAGCTGTTGGGGTAATGGAGAGCCCACCGAGGTTGGTGCATCGCACTTCGCGCGGCATTTGTTTGGCGACCTGCTTGGCCGTTTCGATGACTTCGTCGAGCGGGATCAGCGGATCATAACCCGCAAGCGCCATGTTTGCACATGAAAGAGCGTTGGCGGCGGCCATGACATTCTTGCCGAGACAAGGCGCTTCCACGCGGTTGGCAATCGGGTCGCAAATTAATCCGATCATGCTTTGAAAAGCCATCGAAGAGGCGGCAACCGATTGATTGAGCGAACCATTCGCCAAAGTCACCAAAGCTGCAGCCGCCATACTTGCGGCGGAACCGCCTTCCGCTTGGCACCCCCCGACCTCTGCGGCGAAGGTCCAACGGGTCGCAATGAACACTCCGATGATCCCGCTCGCCAACAAAGCTTTTACCATTTC
>JBIIFS010000056.1:0-10945 GCA_044237185.1 Luteolibacter sp. | reverse complement strand
AGAATCAGAGCCTCCATCGCGAGGAACGCGCCGTAACCCATCCACGTTCTGGGACGCGCGAACAATTTGCGAAGCTCACCGCTAAGTTGTTGAATAAAAATCATGTCAGTTGGGGCTGCCTCGGCCATCGAGAATTTCCATATACACATCTTCCAGCGAGCGACGGACTTTTGAGAACTCACGAACCCGCACACCGGCTCTCACCCACTCTTCCACCACTTGTGCGGAATCGATCGAGACCGGCAGCACGATGCGACCCGCCTGCAGCACGCTGCCCCCAAACCGCTCAACCACCGGTCCAGCCACTGACCATGATTCGAGATCAGCCTGATAGATCGGCGTCTCGTCAGCGAGGTTGCGGACAGAACCTTCGAATACAAGTTGCCCCTCCCGCAAGATCGCAACCCGATCACACATCTGCTCAACCTCGGAAAGCAGGTGGGAATTGAAAAGCACGGTCATGCCCCTCTCCTGCCGCAGCTCCAGAATGAAATCACGAAACCATTTGATCCCCTCAGGATCGAGCCCGTCCGTCGGCTCGTCTAACAAAAGTAATTCAGGTTCCGGCAACAAGGCCTGGGCTAAAGCCAGGCGCTGGCGCATCCCATGGCTGTAGGTGCGGACCTTCGATCCGATCCGCTGCTCCAAGCCAACGCGTTTGACGACTTCTCGCGCGGATTTCCCATCAAAGCCCCCGGAGTAACTCATCAGGATTTTGAGATTTTCCCAACCGGTCATGTAATCGTAAAACGCCGGCGCCTCAAAGATCGCGCCGACTTTACGCAATGCTTTGCCGCGATGCTCTTGCACGGAAATCCCATCGATCAATACCTCGCCTTGATCCGGTGCGACCATTCCCAGAATGATCCCCAAGGTCGTGCTTTTCCCTGCCCCGTTGTGACCGAGCAAACCATGAATCTCACCACGCCCAAGACTGAAGCCAACGTTTTTCAGAGCGGGTTTGCCGCCAAATGCTTTGCTCAGATTTCTCGCTTCAAGCATCATGAGGATTGTTACTTGCCGGTGACAAACCGTATTTTGTCCGAACTACTAGAATCGGCGTACAAGAAATTGGTTTTTCCGTCATGCCACGCCTCCTTGTCACTGACCAAAGGAATAGATTCCGGTCGGTTGTCGTTTCCAAAAAATGACAGATCGGTGATTTTGCGGCCATTTTGAGTGATGTTCCAGTTGTAGCTGCTTCCGGTCTTCTTGAATTCCACGGCATCGGACGGGCAGTTAAACACCTCCTCACTCTCCACATATCCCATCAAAACCGTTTCCAACACAGGCTCCTCCGATGTTTTATCGGAACGTCCCAGAGCCAGCTCGGGCAGATAATCGTTGTGATCCCCCAAATACATCTGCAAACCCACTCCGATCTGCCTCAGATTTGAGAGACAATTCGCCTGCCGGCTTTTGTCTCGGATGGAAAAACCCAAAGGAAAAGAGATCGCACTTAATCCCACGATGATCGTGATCGTGATGAGCAACTCAATGAGCGTGTAGCCGTTTTTTGCCTTAGAGGTCATCTTTGCCCGAATTCATTTCCTCTCAATCCCTGCATGACCTCGTTCATTGCCTCCATCAAGGGTGCAAGATCAAGCTTCGTCTCCGCATTCGCCTCATTAAAATAGGCACGCATACCTTCTTGACTGATTTTGCTGAGCAGCTGTTCATCGAGTTCCTCTGCCCTCGCCATTTCCTCTTCGGTTCGTCCTTCTTCGATCTCTCTCAAACCTTGCTCGACGAATTGCTTTCTCTGCTCCGCAGGCATCTGATCAAGCGCTTCCATAAAACGGCCCATGGTTTCGACGATGGTCAGATCAATGAAGAGATTTTTCTCCCGCGGGTTGAGCCTACGGAAAAAATTCTCCGTGGCCGGGCTGTTCCGGTTTTTTTCGCGCTCCTTGAAATCCAACCGGTTCACCATATCCGCGATCCGGCGAATGTCCTTCTCGCGCTTTTCGCCATCCGCAGCCGAAACCGAGGCTTCCGACAAATCCTCTAGCCTCAAGAAACCGATCTCTTGGTTGAGTCGTTGCGCGGTAATCTTTTTCGAAGCCGCCATCGAACGGATCGCGAAAACCACGAGCCATACCGTCGCCAGCACGGCCAAGGCCTTGAAGATAATCGCTTTTTTCGGATTCACGCCCCGAAGCTACACGAGGTTTGAACCTGTGCAAGGGCGTCCGACAAAGAAATATTGGGCTTTGAATACGCAGGCCGATGAGCTAGCGATTTCAGCATGTTAAAAACCGCCATCCTCCTCCTGAGCCTTTCCTGGCTTGGAACCCACCAGATGCAAGCCGCCGATTCCTATGTCGGACCCATCGGCATCATGGTAAAATCATGTCGCACGGATCTCACGGTAATAACGGTTGAAAAAGGATCTCCCGCCGATGGCAAACTCAACCCGGGCGATGTGATTGTCGGAACCGCCGAAAGCAATTTTCAAAAGGACGCCCGTCCTGAAATCGCCGCCGCGATTGATCTCGCCGAGAGTGCATCAAAACAAGGCGCTCTCGATCTTGTTTTGAAGAACAAGAAGACCGTGTCGTTGAAATTGGAAACCCTCGGCGATTATGCGGCCAGCGCGCCATGGAATTGCAAGAAGACTGATCTGATCATCACTCAAATCGCCGATCAAATGGTGAAAAGCAAAAGCTACGCAAATGGCCAAATACCCATCGGCTGGCTCGGCCTGATGGCAACCGGTGAGGAAAAATACATGGAGATCGTCAAACGCGAGCTGCCTCAGCAAGCCTGGATCCAGTCCGATCCGAAGCAGTTGGAAGCGCTGCTGCATCCATGCGCGGATCCGGAGGAATCGGTCTTGCGATCGACCCCGCTGATGAAGATCTCGTCGCCTTCTACGCAAAACACGGTTTCCAAAAAGTAGATGTTCATTCTTTAAGAATGTTTTTGCCCATCGATTCGCTTTGCTAAATTTGCGAATGGCTTGCCATTCGTAGCTTCAGGAACTGAAGCGAAGAATCACGGAGAGGGAGGGATTGACTACCCCCGACAAGTCGGGGTCCGTCCCTGCGGGGTGCGCTGCGCGGATTTAATGATGGTTTTGCGTTCTGCAAAACTCGGCAGTCAAACCCTGTTTCGCTCCACCCCGACTCGTCGGGGCTGAGCTCAAGGGGTTCTTGTCCCTGCCCTTAAACGCTCTCACCCCAACCCTGCGAGCAGGGTTGGGGTGAGAGCGGAGAGGGAGGGATTCGAACCCTCGGTGAGTATTACCCCACGTCCGATTTCGAATCGGGTGCCATAGACCACTCGACCACCTCTCCTTGCAGGGGCGCGAAAATTGCGGGATGTCGCCGGATTTGTAAAGCAAACTTACGCATCCCTTCATAGCCGAAAAACATAGATCTTATGCTTCTCAAAGAATCTACACTCCAAAAACTTTGCGTACCTTCGCGTTCTTTGCGGCTTAGCGTTGAAAATTGATTTCTAAAGTTCTTCAAGCAGCTGCTTGTGAATCCCGCCGAAGCCTCCGTTTGAGAGCACGGCCACGACGTCACCCGATTTTGCCCCAGATCTCACGACGGCGAGGATGGCCGAGTTGTCGGCGAGGTAATGACTCACTCCACCCAGCGCGACAATGTCGGCGGCGAGCTTGATGGGATCGAGTCGGTCGTTCTCAGGAATTTTATGCAGCTCCGGAATGGCGGCGACGACCGCGAAGTCCGCCAGCGCGAGCGCATCGGCGAGCGGCTTTTGAAACACGGCGCGACGCGTGGTGTTGGAACGAGGCTCGAACAAAACCCACAATCTCGACAGCGGATATTTCTGGCGGATGCTCTGGATCGCGAGACGGATCGCCGTGGGATGGTGGGCGAAATCATCGATGATCTTGATTCCGTTCTTCTCGCCTTTCAGTTCTTGCCTGCGGGCCACGCCTTGGAAGGAGAGCAAGCCATCCCGCACCTCTTCCATGGTCAGTCCTGCAAATCTCGCGGCCGCCGCCGCCATGGCCGCGTTGCGCACATTGAACTCGCCGGTCATCGGCACTTTGTAAGATTCTTTTCCGAGGAAAAACGAACTACTAGATTCATCGTAGCCGACCTCGGTGATCTGCACGGAGTTATTTTCACCAAAACCGATCGTGGTCACCGGACAAGGCGCATTGGCGATGACGTCCAAACAGCTTTGTTCATCGCCATTCACAAAAGCCATGCCATTGCGCGGCACGATGTTGAGCAGGCGTTTGAAGGTGAGCTTGATTTCATCGATCGATGCGTAGATATCCGCGTGATCGAACTCGATGTTGTTCACGATCACACATTCCGGAAGGTAATGGAGAAACTTGGACCGCTTGTCGAAAAACGCCGTGTCGTATTCATCGCCTTCCAGCACATTGATTTCCGTATCGGGAAATTGCGCGCCACAGCCGAGGTTTTTCGGCAGCCCGCCGATCATGAAGCCGGGTTCTTTGCCCGCACTCATGAACACCCATGCCAGCATGGAAGAGGTCGTGGTTTTCCCATGGGTGCCACTGACGACAAAATTCCGTTTCCCGCGCAGGAAATGCTCCTTCATCACTTCCGGCAGCGAATGATAAAGCAACTTGCGATCAAGCGCTGCTTCCGCCTCCGGATTACCGCGCGAAATCGCGTTCCCGATCACCACCACATCCGCACCGGCCGGGATGTTTTCCTCGCGATAGCCTTCAAAGATTTCAATCCCCTCCCCGCGCAGGAAATCCGACATCGGCGGATACACATTCGTGTCGCTGCCGGTGACGACGAAGCCGCGCCGCTTCATCGCAGCGGCAACCGCACCCATCGCGGTTCCGCAGATACCTGTGAAATGAAAATGTTTTTTATCTAACATGATTTTAAAAAGTCGGCGCTGCGATGGTTGCGTTTTCCCTCTCCTCAAGCCGCTTGCGCAGAATCCGATCCGCCATTTCGGTGACCATTTCCTTCATCAGCAACCACAAGTGCGAGCCCTCGCGGTAATCCGCAGGAGCGATGTGTTTCACCCGTCCGGCATGCGTGCAGAGATCGAAACATTTGCGGAACGATTTTCCGGTCGTGTCTTCCGGATTGTATACGGCGATCCCATGCCCGCCATTGCGGTTCACCACGGTGAAGCAGGGCACATCCGTCGGGCCGTCCCCAACGTAAACCATGTTTTCAAAAGGGATGGGGCGCTGATCCGCAGGCATGTGATCGTTCACGTCCTGATCGTAACGCAGCATGCCTTTGTTGATGCGGAACAGAAACTGGGTCTTGGTCGTGTGTGAAATGACGCGTTTCGGAAAATCGATCAGACCCTCCGCGTCTTCGCCAAACTCGCAGCCGAACATTTCCTTCACATACGGCTTGAGTCGCGATCCATCCAGCAAGGCCTTCAAACCCGAGGAGATGATGTAATGCTCCACTTTGATGCCGGCCATTTCATGCTCCGGTTTCAGCGCCGCTTTCGGGAGGGCTTCGAACAATTCCGGTAATCCGGGGAAAAATGTCAGTCCCGCCCCCAGCTCGGTCAGCATCGCGTTGGTCACGCGGTCCATCCCCAAATAATCCAACAAGCACTTCATGTAGGCCAATTCCCCATCCCATTTCCGCTCGCTCACCAAATGGTTGCATTTCTTCCAAAATTGGGCGGGATCGATCCCGAATTTCGGGAAAAGCACGTCATCCTGCATGTATTTTGAGCTCAGCGTCTGGTCATAGTCGTAAACCAGTGCGATCGTGTTTTGCGTTGCTGCCATCTTATTCATACAGGCAACCAAGCCCGCTCACCATCGACAAGACGTAAATTTTTTTAAAAAGTTCCCACTGTCGCATTGACAAGCGCATCCATCCTCCTAAAGTCCCGCCCCCGCGCTCTGAGAAGCGCCAACGATTCAACAAAGATTCCGCCATGAGCTTCCGCACTTACCAGCCCACCAAACGTACCCGCAAACAACAACACGGTTTCCGCGCCCGCATGGCCACTAAGGCGGGTCGTGATTGCATCAAACGCCGCCGTCAAAAAGGCCGTAAGCGCTTGATTCCAAAAGGTGCGGAGCTTCACTTCAAGCGTCACATCACGCAGCACGGCAGATAAATGGACCGCCCCGACAGCGTCGGGGCTCCCCTTTACCCTGCCTCTCCGGAACACCCCTCCCATGCGTTTCCCGAGAAAACAAAGCATCAACCAAAGCGAGGATTTCCTTCGCATCAGAAAAACCGGCCAAGCGAAAGCAGGCCGGTTTGTCATTGTCAGCACCTTGGCAGATCCCGCCTTACCCGCCATCCGTGCCGCTTTTGTGACCAGCAAACGCGCCGCAAAGAAGGCTCACGATCGAAATCGAATCCGCCGCCGCCTACGCGCCTGCCTCCAGACCCACGCCGAAAAGTTCACCGATCCCAAGCGTTATCTCGTCACCATCGCCCGCCCGGGCGCTGCGGATGCCAGCTTCGCTGACCTTGAAGCCGATTGGCTCAACCAATGCACCCGCCTGAAACTCCTGCCTTGAATGCAATCTTCAGCTTCTTGACCATTGACCACAGCCCCTTGACCACCTAAGCAGCGCGGGGTCCCTCACCTCTTTCCAATCTCAACCCGATTTCAACTCCATGTACGACCGTAAAACCTGGGTAGTCCTCGCCATCTGCGGGATTCTCATTTCCCTCAACATCTATTTCTCGGCCCAGACCAAAGAGCAAGTGGCCAAAAAAAGCTCAACTCCCGAGATCGTCGCCCCAGATGCGGATAAACCCACCGGCCTCACCGTGGAACCCGCGCAACCGTCGGCACCCGAAGAGCTTGTCGTCCTTGAAAATGATGAGGTTGCCTTCACCCTCACCAACATCGGCGCGGGCATCAAGCATGCCGAGATGAAGCATCATCAGAACGTCGCGGACAAATCCACCCTTGTCCGCATCAACAACCACGGCAGCGGCTCGATCTGCGGCCTAGTGGATGCCAACCAGAAACTCGATATCACACCTTTCGCCTACAAGGCCGACCTCTCGAAACCGGGTAAAAACGCCGTATACATTGCCAAGCTGCCGACGGGTCTCATCGTCAAAAAAACCTACTCTTTGGAGTCCAGCAAGATTCCCGGTCAACCGTACTTCATCAATCTCTCGATGGTACTCGAGAACACCACCCAAGCCAATTTCGACCTCTCTCAATACGCGCTTTCCCTTGGAACCGCGGCACCTCTTTACGAAAAAGAGCGCCCAACTCACACCGGATTTTTCTGGTATGAGAGCAACAAAATGCATTTCACCGCCGCGACCGAATTCCAAGGCGGATGGTTCTCTTCCAAGAAATCCATCATCACCAGTCAAAGTGAGCAACCTATCGCTTACGCCGGGGTAACCGACCAGTTCTTTACCACCGTGATTCGCCCTAAAAAGCCTGCATTGACCGAGGTTTGGAGCAAACCCCAACAAGTCCGTCTCACGCCAGGCGGCCAATCCCTCGCCGCAATCCGTGCCGCCATCCGCCTTCCGGAAACCTCCCTCGCACCCGCCGAGACCACGGTTCTCGCCTACAAGATTTTCACCGGACCCAAGGCGAACACCATGCTTCGCAAACTGGATAACTCCGAGGCCGTCGGCAGAGGTTGGGGCGATGTCATGCAGTATGGCTTCTTCTGGTTTGTTTCCCGCCCACTCAACTGGTTGCTCAACACCCTCCATACCGGCATCAATCATGTTTCCACCACCCAGTCATGGGGTCTCGCCATCATCTGCCTCACCCTCATCGTCCGTATCTGTATTTGGCCACTGCATGCCAAATCGACCCACTCGATGAAACGCATGTCCAAGCTCCAGCCGAAAATGGCGGAGCTAAAGGAGAAATACAAAGACGACCCCACCAAGCTCAATACCGAGATGATGGGTCTCTACCGCAAATACGGCATCAACCCGCTCGGTGGATGTTTGCCGATGTTGATTCAGATCCCCATCTTCTTCGGGTTTTTCCGCATGCTCGACTACGCGGTCGAGCTCCGTGGCCAGCCTTTCCTCTGGGTCGATGACCTCTCCCAACCGGATACCATCCCCTATCTCAGTGATCTCGTCGGCATCCCCATCAACCTTCTCCCGGTCGTCATGGCCGCGACCAGCGTGATCCAAATGGCGATGATGCCCAAGACCGGAGATAAAATGCAGCAGCGCATCATGATGCTCATGCCGTTGATGTTCTTCTTCTTTTGCTACAACTACGCCTCGGCCCTCGCCCTCTACTGGACGATCCAGAACATTTTCTCCATCGGCCAAACCTACTTGATGAATAAAATTCCCGAGCCGGAACTCGTCGCCCGCAAAGATGGAGGCAAGAAATCCTGGGTGCAACGCATGGCCGAGAAACAGGCGGAAATGCAGAAGCAGCAAAAAGCCCGCGCCAAAGCCGGTGCCAACATGCGCAACGTCACCCCCGAAACTTCCAAGAAAAAACGCCCACCGCGCACGGGGGGATGATCATTTGAATGGTGAAGAGTGAATGGTGAAATTAGAAAGCCGGAGGACTTCTACCCACTATTTCTTCTTTTTCACTATTCACATTTCACTATTCACTCTTCTCCATTAACCATGCTCACCCTCGCGTTAACCGGCGGAATCGCTTCTGGAAAATCCACAGCCGTTCATCTTTTCCAAGAGTTCGTTCCAGACATCGTCGTCTTCGATTGCGATGCCTGCGTGAAAGCCTTGCTCGAGACCCCTGAGATCATCTCCAGCCTGACCGAACATTTCGGCAACGGGATCACCGATCCTGAAACGGGAAAAATCATCCGCGAGAAACTCCGCTTGGAAGTCTTCGGCCATCCGGAACAACGCAGGATTTTGGAAAACATCCTCCATCCGCGGGTCCGTGAGGAATGTCTTGCCCTCAAGGAAAAATCCCTTATACAGGGGGCGCGGTGCTTCCTTGCCGATGTCCCGCTCCTTTTCGAAAACGGTTTCGATTTCGGCTACGATCAAGCGATCACCCTCGCCACAACCCGTGCCACCCAAGTCGCCAGACTCAAAGCCCGCAATGGCTGGAATGACGAACTGATCGAGTCCGTGCTCGCCGCCCAACTTCCCGTCGAAGAAAAAATTTCCCGTGCGGACATCGTCTTCTGGAACGACGGCCATCCCGATACCCTCAGAGCGCAAATCCAACGCTTCTGCAAAAATTTTTCCCCACTTTTCATGTCAGAACCTACCGAACCAACTTCCGCTGCCGCAGAAACCGAAGTGCCGGATACCCTCATCGATGTCATCCATGGGTCCGCGGCCCCGCACGCTAAGGAGATACCCGCGCCCGCGCCGCAAGCCAGAGAAGAGCGCGTGCCTTACCCAGTTCCGGAGAATATTCATCTCAATGAGTTCCGTCTCAAACCCCTCGCCGAGCTCCAAAAAATCGCGGCGGAGCTCCCCCGCAAAATCCAAGGCGGCCTCACCAAAACCCAGTTGATCTACGAAATCATCTGCTTCTACACGATGAACGGCAGTAACGTCACTTGCGAGGGCGTCATTGAATTTGGAAAAGAACATTTCGCGATGATCCGCGATCCGCAGCGCTCGTTCCGTCCCTCCCAAGACGATATCCACATCGGCGGTCCCGTTCTCAACGATGCCAAAATCCGCAACGGCCAGCTCCTCAAAGTCAAGGTCCGCCAGCCCGTCCAGAGGGACAAATACCTCACCACCGCCGAGATCATCGAGATCGAGGGCGTCCCCGCCGCCGAGTGGGAAGAACCGAAGGATTTCGATAAACTCACCCCCATGTTCCCGGATGCCCGCATCCACCTAGAAGGCGAAGGCACCGAATACCTCGGCGTGCGCGTCATCGACCTCATCGCCCCTCTCGGCAGAGGCCAGCGCGGCCTGATCGTCGCACCGCCCCGTGGCGGAAAAACCATCTTGCTCAAACAGATCGCCAAATCGATCAAAGCCAACAACCCGAACATCGAGCTCGTGATCCTCCTCCTCGACGAGCGCCCCGAGGAGGTCACCGACTTCGAGGAAACGGTGAACTCGCCGGTTTACGCATCCACTTTTGATGAAACTCCCAAACGCCACGCCCAAGTCGCCGATCTCGTGATCGCGCGCGCCCAACGCATGGTCGAGCTCGGCAAACATGTGGTCCTCCTGTTAGATTCCCTGACCCGTCTCGCACGCGGCCACAACTCCGCCATGCAAGGCGGCCCCATCGGTTCCGGTGGCGTTTCTCCCATCGCGCTTCAGAAATCCCGCAAATTCTTCGGCACCGCCCGCAACATCGAAAACGGCGGCTCCCTCACCATTCTCGCCACCGCGCTGGTCGAAACCGAATCCCGCCTCGATGATGTGGTCTTTGAGGAATTCAAAGGCACCGGCAACATGGAAGTCCGCCTCGATCGCGAACTTGCCGAGCGCCGCGTCTTCCCCGCCATCCACATCCCCCAATCCGGCACCCGCAACGACGACCGCCTCTACCACCCAGACGAGTTCCGCAAAGTCATCGACGTCCGCAAACAACTCGCCGCCCTCCCGATCGGCGATGCGCTGGTTACCCTGTTGGACAATCTCAAGCCGACAAAAACCAACGCCGAGTTTCTGCTGCGCGGGTTACGTTAGCGGCACACGAATCAAAAAGCGCGCGTCAGCAACAGGAGTGCGGAGGCTTACCTCCGCCCCTAGGAAAGGCGGAGCTTGCTCCGCGTGGTGAGCCGGAGAGTAAAAGAAGAAATCCATCCGCAACGAAGCAAGCTCCGTCCACCGCATGGCGGGAGCAAGCTCCCGCACTCCAGTGAAGCAGGATGTCAAAACCCTCACATCTATTGAAATGCTTGCTTTGACAGGACCGTATAGATGAATGAAAGCTGTGCCGCTCCACCTGTTACCGCACCTGTTACCGGAATGAATTTTCGTCGAAGCCATCTCATTTACCACTTAGCGCCTTTCGCGCTGACTGCCTGTACCTTCACGGACACACGGAGCGTTACTCCGGAAATCCCGGC
>JBIIFS010000055.1:0-10967 GCA_044237185.1 Luteolibacter sp. | reverse complement strand
ACTCGTCCATGAACTGCATGCCTTCGTTTTTACCGCCGGTAATGACATCATAGAGCTTCTGGGTCGCGCCCTCACGGATGATCGCAGAGACAGCGGGAGTCGCGAACATGATTTCATGAACCGCCACGCGACCGGGCTTGTCCACTCGCTTACACAAGAGCTGCGCCACCACTCCGCGCAACGATGCCGCAAGCATGGTGCGAACTTGTGCCTGTTGGTTGGCGGGGAAAACATCGATGATACGGTCAACGGTTTTGCGCGCGTTATTGGTATGAAGCGTTCCGAAAACCAGCAGCCCCGTTTCCGCTGCCGTGAGTGCGAGAGAAATGGTTTCCAAATCCCGCATCTCTCCGACCAGAACGATATCCGAATCCTCACGCAACGCGGCCCGCAGACCATCGGCGAAAGAGGGGGTTTGGATCGGAACTTCGCGTTGGGTTATAATCGAATTCTTATTTCTGTGCACAAACTCAATCGGCTCTTCAACCGTAATAATGTGACGGGAAAAGTTCGTATTGATATAGTCCAGCAATGCGGCAAGCGTGGTCGATTTCCCGGAGCCGGTTGGACCTGTCACTAGAACCAAACCGGAGCGCATACGTCCGAATTCTTTGACGACTTCAGGGACACCCAGCGATTCCAGAGACATGATCTCTGTCGGAATCAAACGAAACACCGCAGCGAGACCATATTGTTGCTGGAGGTAGTTACAACGAAAGCGCGAATCCTCATCCATTTCGTAAGCGAAATCGAGATCGCCATTTTCCAAATAACGCTCAAAAGCCTTGGGGTCACAAATTTCCGCCAACATTTGTTTAAAGGTTTCACCTTGCAGAACTTCCTCACCTTCGATCGGCACCACTGCGCCGTGGACTCTTATCTTGGGTGGCTGGCCTTCGGAAAGGTGCAAATCAGAGCCTTTGCTCGCAATCAGCTGTTTGAAATAGGCATCGATTCTGGCCATGTCGAGATTTTGGATTTGTTAAAAGGGTAAGGGTGAGGACGAAGCATCACGATTGTAGGAATATTTTCATCTGGGTCTTATCCTCGGAACGGAAGAGCAAATCTTCAGCGCTGATGATTCCCCTGATGTACAGCTGCCTCAGGGATTCGTCCATGGTGATCATCCCCACGTGTTTACCCGTTTGCATGATACCCGGCAGCATGTAGGTTTTTCCCTCGCGGATACAGTTCGCGACGGCGGGAGTATTGACCAGCAACTCAGTCGCCAATGCCCTCGAGGCGCCATCAAGGGTCGGCACGAGTTGCTGAGAGAGAATCCCACGCAGGGATTCGGAAACCATGATTCGGATCTGATCGCGCTGATCAATCGGAAAAACGTCCAAGACCCGGTCCAAGGTACGAGGCGCATTTCCGGTGTGCAAGGTGCCAAGTACCAAGTGACCCGTCTCTGCCGCAGTGAGTGCGAGCTGGATCGTCTCCAAATCTCGCATTTCTCCAACCATGATCACATCCGGATCCTCACGCAGCGCGCCACGCAAGGCTCTCGCAAAGGATTCGGTATGTTTGTGTACTTCCCGCTGATTCACATGACAGCCCTTGGATTCAAAAACATATTCAATCGGATCTTCCAAGGTAAGAATATGGTCTTCCCGGTCCATGTTGATGAAATCGATGATGGAGGCGAGCGTCGTCGACTTTCCTGAACCGACAGAGCCGGTAATCAGAATCAGGCCGTTTTGATAACGTGTCAGTGGAATGATATGATCAATGGGTAGTCCGATCTCTTCCATCGTCCGCATCTGCGTATTGATGACGCGAAACACCATATCGTAACCCAAGCGTTGTTTGACAACGGAGGCCCGATATCGACCGTCCGATCCTTCATACGCAAAGTCAATGTCACCACGCTCTTGCAGGCGGTCCCATTCGTCTTTTCCCAAAAAAGAGCGCACCAAGCCCTCGGCTTCCTCAGGCAGTAAAGGAGGATGATCCGGCCAGATAGGTGCTAAGGCGCCGAAGCGCCGCCACGCTGGTGGATAGGCCGTTGCGAGATGCACATCCGAGCAATGGTATTCCCGTCCGAGCTTCAAATACTCATCGACATGGTCCAGGACTTTGTATTCCGACATTGAATGAAATTAGGGTTTGGATAATAAAAGGGGACGCGGTGAAGTCGGACTGAACGCATGAATTTCTCATCAGTAGATCTTGCAAGACATGGTAAACCAGAATCGAAATACGGTGTCAATATGGGTTAGGTTCATGATTCTTGAACCGGTCGCTTGACCGGCCTCTCAGCTGATCCTGCAAATAATCCTTGAGGAATTTAGTTGCGTAAATTTTGAGCGCCGGCTTGACCAAAGTGAACAGCATCAGCAGCAGCCCGGCGAACCATCCCCGGTGTTTTTTTTCATTTTCTTGCTTGGGTTGGCGACGCTTTGAGCGAAAAATCAAGCTACCCAAAAAACCAACTCCCAGCGATCCGCCGAGCCATTTCAATGGACTGGACTTGAGCGAATCCCTGATTCGCAGGGGAATCTCCAGTTTCCGTCTGAGCTCCAGATGTGCCAAGCCTAACTGAAATCGGGCAGCTTCAGCTTGCCGAATCAGTTGTGCGAGCTTGAGCGATTTTTGAGTTGGTTTAGCCATTCGCGGTCTTTTTCAAATTCTTCGCGGGTGATCGGAAAGGATTCAATGCTTTTTGATCTTTTGACGGCGAGCTGCATGAAGAATGCAATGAGCAGATGCACTCCAGCGAGTAAAAAGGCTGCAAAATACCATGCGATATGAAAATACACGGATATCAATCCAATCAAGCCCGCCGTCAAAAGCATCCATGCCGCAATCAGGCAGAATGCCAATACGCCCGAGATAATGAGCTTTCTGACAGCCACTTCGAGGGCATCCTTCGCCTCGATCTGTAAAATCCCCATGCGCGAGGCAATCAAGACAGGAATCGCCTCTTTCCAATTTGCAGGCAGGCCACCTTCATCCGAAACAGGAGCGCTCCCTGATCTAGGGCTTTGTGTTCCTGAAGAATCGTGACTCATCGCTGAATGGGTGAAAATGTTTCACCTCAGCAAGCTGGAGGCAAACGACGTATTGGAAAATACGAGAATGACTACCAGACCAGGTGAGGCCAAAGAAGAGATTAACGTCGCACGATAAGTCCGATCAGAAATCCCGCACCCAGCGCGCCCAGCACGGCTTTGGTAGGATTTTGGCGAATGTAGTCCTCGGCCGTAACATGGATTTCCCTGGCTCTGACACGGGTTTCATCCCATTGCTGTTGAGCCGCTTCTTTCACATGAGTGGCTTTTTCTGTGGCGACAACTTTCAATTGTTCGGCTTTGTGGGCCGCCGTTGCTTTCAGCGCATTTGCGGTTTCAACAGCGCAATCCTTCACATTGGCCGCTTGCTCGCCAGTGGTTTTGGCGAAGTCATTTGCTGCCGCACGAAGATCGTTTGCGGCTGATGCGACTGCGGTGTCACCCGCATTTGAAAATGGATGTTGGTTCATGAGGTTCAGGGGTTCGTTGTTAGACGCGCTTAAAGCGTCTTATCATGCCGAAAGATGACACAAGGTAGGAATCAACGCAAGAAGACATTGGGAAAGCTACCTAGCGTTTAAGCTGACTCTCAATGCGTTCGATTCGCTCCTTCAAGCCCGGCTGCTTATGAAGTTCACCCGCCACTTTTTTGCATGCATGAATCACAGTTCCGTGATCCCGACCGCCAAATGACTCTCCGATTTCCATCAGTGAGCTATGTGTCAATGAACGGCTCAGATACATCGCCACCTGTCTTGGGAAAGCGATACTGGCCGGCCTGCGACGCGATATCATGTCCGCCATACGGATATCGAAAATTTCCGCAACCGCCCGCTGAATCCCATCGATGCTGACTTGGCGGCTCGCCTCTTCCTGGATGAAATCACGGAGCAAATACTCGACTTTCTCCACCGAGACACTCTCGCCAGCCAACGACGCAAAAGTCGCAACCCTGACCAGTGCGCCCTCCAAACGTCTCACGTTTGAACGGATTTTCTCCGCGAGAAAGATCAGCACGTTTTCGTCCACGGAAACTTTCCATTCCAATGACTTTTTCTTCAAAATTGCCATACGAGTCTCAATCTGAGGTGGCTGCAACTCGACAGCCAGACCACATTCGAAACGGGAAATCAGGCGTGGCTCAATACTTTTGATTTCGCATGCCGGCCGATCACTCGTCAGAACGACTTGATTGCGACCATCGAGCAAGGTGTTGAAGGTATGAAAAAACTCTTCCTGAGACCGCTCCTTGCCAGCCAAAAACTGCACGTCATCGATGAGCAAAACATCGGAACTGCGATAACGACGGCGGAATTTTTCAATATCACCCTTGCGGATCGCCTCAATGAACTCGTTGGTGAAGCGCTCGCAGGTCAGGTAGATGACCCGCGCGTCCGGGCGACGGCGCAAAATTTCCTGGCCTATCGCGTGCATCAAGTGAGTTTTGCCCAAACCCGATCCACCGTGAATAAAAAGCGGATTGTAACCGACGCAGGTTTTCGACGCCACGGCCTCACAAGCCGCATGTGCGAACTGGCTGTTACTTCCCACCACGAATTTGGAGAAGGTGTAATCGGGATTCAGGCCAGCGGCTTTCGCACGCTTCTCAAGCATCTCTGCGGGTAACTCGACCCTGATATCTGGAAGGGCTTTGTCTGATGAAAGATCCCCAACCGAGCAAGGTGCGGTACTCTCCGTCACCATGATTTTCACATGATGCATCCCAACATGCACTTCGCCCGCCGCCAGCATCAACTCGGGCAGGTAATTGGTCTCGATCCAGACCTGATGAATCTCACCGGGAACCGTAACAATGCCCTCACCGCTAGCCGTGCTCTGCCAAACCGCCGCTCCAAACCAACGCTGGAACGCATCACCACCTATCGACTTTCTGAGAGAGCTTGAAATGCGCGACCACTCCCCCGCCCCATGATCACCCGATTTCATATCGATGTGTTCGGTTTGCTCCGTTGGAGTTTGCGGCATTTTTTTATCTGAGCTGTTCGGGTTCATGGCTGTCATTCGCCGCACTTCTCAAAGCCCCTCTGGACTGTTCAAACGCGACGGTCGGAAGGGACAATGAACAAGGATTTCCTAGGAGAAAAATTTTTTAGAGGGGATTCTAACAGATGGCAGTGATTCCCTGTATTCCACAAGCGTTCCACGAGATGAAATTTTAAAAACTTGACTCGAATTTTGTTTAGCTTTTGTGAAACAATTTATCCCTCTATCAGATCAAATCGCCGCAAAACCATAATCCGCATAGAAAAAAACTGACGAGACTGTCACAAAACTTTTATTCATTCAGGCGAATCCGAATTCGCGTTCATTTCACGTTTGCCACTGAAGCACAATGCCACTGCCAAGGTCGCCAAAGTACCGGCCATGATGCGCCACGGGAATTCGATCATGGGCAGCCAAGCAGGATTTCGATAGAGCATTCCGCCGCCAAGCATATTCCAAAGATCGTTGGGCAGATTGCTCAGAAATGCCACGAAAACGATACCTGTAAACATGGCGATCAAGTTACCTGTTTCACTGCCACGGTTTTTCGTGAAGAGCGCGACCATGAAAATTCCGAGCAATGATCCGTAGGTGTATCCGAAACTGCCGAGAATGATCCCGATGATACTGAGCGATGGATTGTGCGCCTTGACGAATGCTGTCGCCAGACCCACTAAAATGAGAATAAGAGCAAAACCAACGGTGCTAAGTTTGATGATACGGACGCGCGCGTCATCATTTTCCGGTGTTTTGAACCATCGGAAATGAAAATCTCGGGAGTAACTCGTAGCCAGTGAGTTCATGGCGGTTCCAAGAGATCCCATGGTAGTCGCGAGAACACCCGCCACGACGAGCCCACGAAGACCGCCTGGCATCACATCGATTACGAAATAAGGAAAAATTCGGGTGCTATCGGGCTTACCGCCAGCCATGGGGAGTGAGGGATCATTGACGATATGACCATAGTAAACGGACAGTAAAATACCGATGGTAAGCACCGCAAAAGTCACGGGAATGTCCGCAAGCCCGGATAGGATCGTGGCAACCGCACTCTGCCGTTTGTTCTTCGCCGTCAACATTCGCTGAACCATGTCCTGATCGGTCCCGTGTGTTGCAAGTGTGACAAACAAGGAGCCGAACAACGCAGCCCAAACCGTGAATTCACTTTCGAGAACACTCTTGATCGCTCCCGATGTCGTGGTCGACGGAGCGTCGCCTTTCCACTCCCAAAGTTTGAGATCTTGTGGTCCGGTAAGGAAGGATTTTGCCCCCTCCCATCCATTCGGAATATGGCCCAGCAAATACCAAACGGAAAAACCCAGGGCTCCAAAAAGCACCGCAATCTGCAACACATCTGTCCAGATCACCGCCTTAATACCGCCGATCGCCGTATAAGCCGCTGTCAGGAGCGAAATCACCACCAAGGCTCCACCGGTAAACCAGAACTGCTCCCAATTTGAAAGCGGATCCTCAGGATTGAGTTGGTTCCAAATCACGATCAACAATAGGGTCGGAACCCAGAGCCTTGAACCGCTGGCCAATGATCGGGTCAGCAAGAATATCGCGCTGGCCACACGCCGCGTTTTGGGTCCGAAACGCAGCTCCAGGAACTCGTAAATGCTCACGACATTATGTTTGTAAAATGCCGGGATGAATACCGCACTGACCACAAGGCGCGCCAGGAGATAACCGATCATCAACTGCGCATAGGTGTAATTCTGCAAGCGAAAGCCCTCGCCGGGAGTTCCGAAAAAAGTTCCAGCACTGATTTCCGCAGCTAGGATCGAGGCCAGGACCGCCCACCAGGGAATGGAGCGCCCGCCGAGCGCAAACTCCGAAACGTCTTTGTTCCTCCGGCTGAAATACACGCCAATCGCCATAATGATCGCGAAATACAGCCCGATGATCACGAAATCCTTTACCAGTGGAGACATGTCCGGAACTTAAAGATCGGATAAAACGAACCAAGCTCAAAGTTTCCTCATGATAAGACAATTGCCCTTACATTTCGCTTTTCGACACATGTCTGAGGTGACAACCTCCCCTGCGATGACGGATATCCCAAAACTCGTTCAGGACGATCCGTGGCTGGAGCCTCAGACTCAAGCGATCCTGCGCCGCAACGCCCGCTTCGAGAACGCCCTCAAAGAAATCCGGCGCCAACACGGCTCTCTCGCCAGCTACAGTCATGCGCACGGGTTTTTCGGAATTCATTTCGATCCCGCACAAAAAAATTGGACCATCCGCGAATGGCTGCCGGAGGCAAAAGCGGTTTCCTTAATCGGTGAATTCAACCAATGGAACCGGGATGCCCATCGCTTGTCAAAATCCGCAGACGGTGTCTGGGAACTGACCGTTTCCGCCGGGACTTTGAAACATGGCGATCAAATCAAGCTCCACATCCACGGAGCGGATGACTCCCGACTCGACCGATTGCCCGCCACCTTGACCCGTGCCGTCCAGCATCCGGTCACCCATGATTTCACCGCACAGATCTGGTCGCCTTCGCAACCCTATGTCTGGAAACACGCGTTCGATCCCGGGCAAATCGCCTCACCTTACATTTATGAGACCCATATCGGCATGTCAGGTGAGGAGCCGCGAACACACACCTATCTCGAATTTGCCGAGCGGATTTTGCCGAGGATCGCAAAAGCGGGTTACAACACGATCCAGCTCATGGCGGTTCAGGAGCATCCGTATTACGGTTCATTTGGCTATCATGTCTCATCTTTCTTCGCGGCTTGTTCGCGTTTTGGAACTCCCGAGGATTTGAAACACCTCATCGATACCGCACACGGCATGGGCATCGCGGTATTGCTCGATGTGGTTCACTCCCATGCTGTAAAAAACATTTCCGAAGGCCTCAACAAACTCGATGGCTCGGATCATCACTATTTCCACTCCGGCGGGAAAGGCGAACATCCGCAATGGGATTCGAAATGCTTTGATTACGGGAAACCCGAGGTGCGACGGTTTCTGCTATCGAATGTTTGCTGCTGGCTTGAAGAATTCCGCTTCGATGGCTTCCGCTTCGATGGCATCACCTCCATGCTCTACCACTCCCACGGCAACCGCGCCTTCGGTTCCTATGATGACTACTTCGGCGATGACGCGGATGAAGAAGCCATCCTTTACCTGAAACTCGCCAATCAACTCATCTCGGAAATCAAGCCGGGCGCGATCGTTGTCGCCGAGGATATGTCCGGCATGCCCGGCCTGTGCCGACCCAATTCCGAGGGCGGGATCGGGTTCACCCATCGGCTCGCCATGGGGATTCCCGATCACTGGATCAAACTGCTCAAAGACCAACGTGACGAAGACTGGAACATGGATGAACTCTGGGGCGTCCTCAACAATCGCCGCCGCGGCGAAGCCACCATCGCCTACGCCGAATCCCACGATCAAGCCCTTGTCGGCGACAAGACCATCGCGTTTCGCCTGATGGATCAGGAAATGTATTGGCACATGAGCCAGACCGATACCAGCCCGGTCATCGAGCGCGGGATCGCTCTGCATAAAATCATCCGGCTCATGACTCTCGCCTTCGGCGGCGAGGGCTGGCTCAATTTCATGGGCAATGAATTCGGGCATCCGGAGTGGCTCGACTTTCCGCGCGAAGGCAATGGTTGGTCTTATCATTACTGCCGACGCCAATGGTCGCTACTGGATCATCCGGACCTCAAATACACCTGGCTTGCCGAATGGGACCGAGATCTGATTGCACTGGCCAAAGAACGTAAACTTCTTCAAGCGCCTCCTGCCAACTTGCTCCACATCGATCATTTGAACAAAATCATCATCGCGGAGCGCGCCAATCTAATTTTTGTCATCAACCTCTCACCCGACAAATCCATTTTCGGTTACGGCGTCAGTCCTCATAACAAAAACACCCATCAACTCCTGCTCGATTCCGACGCGAAATCCTACGGTGGCCATGCGCGTATCGATCCTGCCGTCAACTATCCCATCCACCCAGACGGACAAATCAAATTCTACACCACTTCGCGCAGCGCGATGATTTTGGGCTAAGCGGATAAAATCGAGCTATGGAACTCTTTAACACAACCCCAACCACCGCATCATGATCCATCGAATCTTAAATCTTTTCTGGCTCTGGACGATTCTGGGTGTCGTTTGGGCATGGTTCTTTCCCATGCATTTCACCTGGTTTCTTGGAAATGTTCCCGGGACCGAAATCACCCTCATCTCAGCAGGCCTCAGCATCATCATGCTCGGTATGGGTATGACCTTGAGCTTCCAAGACTTTCGCGATTGTTTGAAAATGCCGCGTTGGATCGGGCTCGGGGTCGCGGGGCAATTTGTGATCATGCCTTTTATCGGCTGGGCCGTCGCCACGGTCTCGGGTTTACCTGATGCTTTCAAACTCGGCATCATTCTTGTCAGTTGCTGTCCCGGCGGCACCGCATCGAACGTAGTAACCTTTCTGGCCAAGGGAAACGTCGCGCTCAGTGTGATCATGACAGCGTGTTCAACCCTCCTCGCCGTTTGGCTAACTCCACTTTTAACAAAAGCCTATGCCTCCGCCCTGCTTGAGATCAATGCCGCAGAAATGATGCTTTCCATGCTTGGCATCGTGTTGTTGCCAATCTTTGGCGGTCTGCTGCTCAACCGCTACCTCGGTCCGTTTGCGCTGCGCCCTGTGAAACAATTTTCACCAGTGATCTCCATACTCCTCATCGTGCTTATCGTCTCAGCCGTTGTGGGCGCGACCAAGACCTCCATCATCACATACTGGAAAACCCTCATTCCCGCTGTTTTCGCCGTGCATGCACTGGGCTTCGGTCTGGGCTATTTATGGGCCCGGGCTTTCCGAATGCCCGAAAAGGAAAGCCGTACTGTCTCCATCGAAGTCGGCATGCAGAATTCCGGACTTGGCTCCAGTTTGGCAAAAACTCACTTCACCATGCTAGCCGCCGCACCCTGCGCAATCTCCGCGTTCTTCCACTGTATCATCGGCAGTCTGCTCGCGAGCTACTGGAATAAGAAAAAGCTCTAAATTTTAAACTCTAAACTTCAAAGAAAAAAACGCTCAATCCCCGCAGCACGCGGATGCTTCGTGCACGCAGGTTTCGCAAAGATGCTCATCTCCCAAGACTCCGAGGGCATCTTCACCACAGCGATCACAGCCAGGTTGTTGCAAAGAAATTTCTTCCATCACTCGGCGAATCGAACTTCTTTCGCGGAGCCTCCTCCGCCTCTGCCAAATTTATCCCCGATGTCCTTGCTCGTGACATAGAGCATCAGCGAGATCAGCGCCAATGCGCAAGCCGTCTGGATCACTTCCATGGTCTTCATCTGGATCGGTTTTCCACAAATTTTTTCGAGAATCGCCATGGTGATGTGTCCACCATCAAGCACGGGGAACGGCAGCATATTAAGAACGGCGAGGTTCACATTGAATAAGACTAGGAAACTCAAAATCCGTCTCCAGCCGTCTTCCGTCTGCAATAGCGAAAACAACATCTGCCCTATCCCCACCGGACCACTGAGATGATCCACGCCAATACTTGATCCGGGATCCGCCACAGAGGTGATGGTGATCCACATCATTTTTAAGCTGTCCGCGACTTGGGTGAGCGGATTGGGGTGAACGATGCGAATATCCACGTCTGAATTAAGATTCCATGCGACACCCAACATCGGATCACGATCTGATGGCTGGGTTGGCTTTGCTGGCGCCACTTCCACAGTAACCAGTTCTCCGCTTTTTTTCTTCACTTCCAGAACGACCGCCTTGAAATCCTTTTTCTTCAAATACTGTGTCAGCTGAATATCACTATAGAGTTTGTCACCATCCACTTTCAAAATCCGATCACCCTTTTGCAAACCCATTTTGGCTGCAGGGCTGTTTTCAAGAACTCCTTCGACCAACGCAGGCCCTTCAGGTCCCAGGCCCACCTGGCGCAATCCACTTCTCTGAAACCA
>JBIIFS010000198.1:0-2971 GCA_044237185.1 Luteolibacter sp. | reverse complement strand
GTTCAAATTTCAAATTTCAAATTTCAAAACTCCACCTCTTCTTCAAGCTCTCCGCTCGACGCTCCACGCTCAGAAGAGTGGTTGATTCAGTTTAAGAACGAGACCCACAACCACCCCACCGAAATTGAACCTTTCGGCGGAGCCGCAACCTGCCTCGGCGGATGCATCCGCGACCCATTATCAGGTCGCTCCTATGTTTACCAAGCGATGCGCGTCACAGGCGCCGCAAATCCTCTCACTCCGTTTTCAGAAACCCTGACCGGCAAGCTTCCTCAGAAGAAAATCTGCCAAATCGCCGCAAAAGGCTATTCCTCCTATGGAAACCAAATCGGCCTCGCTACCGGTCAAGTCGCTGAGGTTTATCACCCAGGCTACGTCGCAAAACGCTTGGAAATCGGCGCAGTTGTCGCTGCAGCTCCCCGCTCAAATGTATTCCGAGGCTCATCGTCGCCCGGCGATGTCATCCTTCTCATCGGCGGTCGCACCGGCAGGGATGGTGTGGGCGGTGCTACCGGTTCTTCCAAAGAACATACGGATACCGCATTGGAAAATTCCGCTGAAGTCCAGAAAGGCGATGCCCCGACCGAACGGAAAATCCAACGCCTCTTCCGCAATCCGGAACTCACCCGCAAAATCAAAATCTGTAACGACTTCGGCGCCGGTGGCGTCTCGGTTGCCATCGGTGAAATCGCTCCCTCTCTCATCATCAATCTCGATGCAATTCCGAAAAAATACGACGGACTGGATGGTACCGAACTCGCCATTTCCGAATCACAGGAACGCATGGCGGTGTGTGTTGATCCCTCGGATATCGGATTTTTCATCGAGGAAGCGGACAAGGAAAACCTTGAGTGCGTCCACGTCGCCGATGTCACCGATTCCGGCCGCCTGATCATGAATTGGCGTGGCAAGGAAATCGTCAATCTCTCGCGTGCCTTCCTCGATACCAACGGCGTCCAACAAACCGCAAAAGTCCACGTAGCTGGGGATTCCAGCCCCAGTCCGTTAAGGGGGATTCCAGCCCCCTCTTCACTCCCCTCCCACCTCGCCTCTCTCAACATCGCCTCCCAAAAAGGTCTCGGCGAAATGTTCGATGGCTCGGTCGGCGCCAACACCGTGCTCTGGCCTTTCGGCGGATCCCAACAACTTACCCCACCCGACGCCATGGTTGCAAAGCTTCCCCTTCTCGAAGGAGAAACCGACGCAGCCACTTTCATGTCATGGGGTTTCGATCCGTTCCTCTCAGAACAATCCCCTTTTCATGGCGCCGCCTACGCCGTCACGGAATCCGTCTGCAAAGCCGTCGCCGCCGGTGCCCGCCTCAGCGATATCCGCCTGACCCTTCAGGAGTATTTTCCTCGTTTGGGTCATGATGCAAAACGTTGGGGTCTTCCCTTCGCGGCTCTGTTAGGTGCCTTCCGCGCCCAACACGAACTCAGGCTCGCCGCCATCGGCGGCAAAGATTCCATGTCCGGTTCGTTCAACGATCTCGACGTCCCACCCACCTTGGTCTCCTTCGCACTCGCACCCGGGCTTGCCTCGCTAGCGCTCTCGCCCGAGTTCAAAAAAACCGATTCGACAGTTTCTCTATTAGCCACCCCTATCCTAACAAACGGCCTCCCTGATTTCGAAGTCCTCAAAGAAAATGCCGAATCGCTTCACGAACTCAACAAAGCCGGAAAAATCCTTTCCCTCCACCACATCGGTGCCGCAGGCATCGCCGCAGCTCTAGCCAAATGCTGTTTCGGCAACCACATCGGCGTGGCGGCGGATTGCATCCGCCAAGCCAATACCATCAACCTTAATAGTCCCGCCTATTTTAGCTTCATCGTTGAGCATCATGAAGAACTTCCTTCGTCCCTAGGTTCCACCATCATCGGCAACACCACGGAATCCCCCACTCTCACCTTAAACGGCGAATCCCATTCTCTAACCGATCTCCAATCCGCCTGGCAATCCACCCTAGAGCCCGTCTACCCAACCAAGCCGGAACCATCCGACATAAGTCCCATAGGACCTATAAGACCTATTTCTTCAAATCAACAATCAACAATCCTCAATCCTCAATCCATTTCCAAACCACGCGTCTTAATCCCCGCCTTCCCCGGAACGAATTCCGAATACGATTCCGCCCGTGCCTTCCAGCGCGCCGGTGCGCAATCCCACATCGAAGTCTTCCGCAACCTCTCCGCAAATCACATCGAGCAATCAATCCACGCCCTCGCTGCGCAGATCAAATCTTCACAAATTCTCTTCGTTCCGGGTGGTTTCTCCGCAGGCGACGAACCCGATGGCTCCGCAAAATTCATCGCCACGATTCTTCGTAATCCACGCATTGCCGATGCGATTTCCGATCTTCTCGAAAACCGCGATGGCCTGATCCTCGGAATCTGCAACGGCTTCCAAGCACTGATCAAAACCGGACTGGCCACTCACGGTAAAATCATCGCCACAGATACGAATTCCGCGACCTTGGTTCACAACGACATTTCACGACACATTTCCCAATACGTCCAAACACGGATCACCAACAACTCATCACCTTGGCTCGCCAACCAAGAAATCGGTACCATCCACACGGTGCCCGTATCGCACGGCGAAGGCAAATTCCACGCCCCGGAAGTAGTGATTTCCCAGCTCGTCGCCAACGGCCAGATCGCCACCCAATATTGCGATCCCCAAGGCAACCCGACCCTGCAGCACCCGTTCAACCCGAACGGTTCCCTTCTTGCCGTCGAAGGCATCACCTCGCCCTGCGGCCGCGTGTTCGGAAAAATGGCTCACTCAGAACGATATTCCGCAGGCGTCGCAAAGAACATCCCAGGCACCAAGATCCAGCCGATCTTCGCAGCAGGTGTGAGTTATTTCGGGTAAGCTTCTGGTGGCTCATCATCGTGAATTTAAACGGAGATAACTGAGCCAACGGAGGAAACGGAGGAGACCAAAAACCTCAGATAAATAAAAGAAATCG
>JBIIFS010000054.1:0-11159 GCA_044237185.1 Luteolibacter sp. | reverse complement strand
AAATTCCCGCTGCAAAAACCGAAGCTACCGTGCAGATCGCTTTTGCAAGAGGTGCGGCGCCGACCTTGGCGAAAGCACCCGATTTCAAGAAACTCACCTCGGGTGGGCCGGGTATCTGGCAAGAGGTCATCACCACCGCAGGAGTTGTTTCCGATAAAAAAGACACCAGCTATGTGACCGATCTCCTGACTCTTCCCGAAAATAACCCATGGGGTGCGAATCTTCGATTTGGTGGCTTCGATTTCATCGATGAAGACAGCGCTGCCCTGTCCTCATGGAACGGCGATGTATGGATCGTTAAAGGACTCAAAGGTGATTGGAAAGAACTCAAATGGCAGCGTATCGCGTCGGGCTTGTTTGAGCCGCTTGGACTGAAAGTTGTCAAAGGTGAAATCTATGTCAACGGTCGCGATCAGATCACCAAGCTCATCGATCTCAACAAGGATGGCGAAATCGATTATTACAAAACCTTCAATCGTGATGTGTATATCTCACAGAACTTTCACGAATTCGCTTTTGAACTTCAAACCGACAAGGAAGGAAATTTCTACTTCTCCAAAGGTGGGCCTGTTAGATCTGGTGGTCGTAATTTTGAACAAATCTTACCTCACCACGGGATCGTTGCGAAAATTTCACCTGATGGAAAAAAATTCGAAGTGGTCGCCACGGGCTTGCGTGCACCGGGTGGACTTAGTGTCGGCCCCGAAGGGCAAATTACAACGGGTGAGAATGAAGGCACTTGGCAGCCATGTTGCAAGATCAACTACGTCACGGCTAAGAACGCACCTGCGTTTTTCGGAACAGAGCCAACACGTCAAAGTCTAGCTAACGCTGCTTATACAGCACCTTTGGTTTATCTTCCGATGGATGTGGATAACTCAGGTGGTTCACAGTTATGGGTGCCTGATTTTGCCAAATTTGGTCTCAAGACAGGTGAGTTGATTCATTTGTCTTATGGTAAGTCTTCCGTTTATCGCGTTTTGACGGTTGAGAAAAATGGCAAGATGCAGGGCGGGGTGGTTAAACTGCCGATTACTCTGCAATCCTCCGCGATGCGTGCACGCTTCCACCAAGATAGCTCGATGTATGTGTTGGGCTTCCGTGGTTGGCAGACCAACGCTCCAACCCATTGTGCGTTTCAACGCGTGCGCTACAATCCAGAAGTCGGCATCAATCTTCCTGAGAAGCTCGAATACACCGATACCGGCGTGAAAATTCATTTCTCCACCAAGCTGGATGCTGAGCTCGCAAACGATAGCACGAGCTACTCAGGTCATCGTTGGGATTATGTCCGCGGACCACAATACGGTTCCGGGGAATTCTCGGTCGATACCCCAGATCAAGCCGCTTTAGAGAAAGCTTTGGCATCGGAATCAAAAAATCACAAAATGCGTGATAAAATCACCATCAGCTCAGCCAAGCTTTCAGCAGATGGTAAGGCGGTGGAGTTGGTGATCGATGGCATGAAGCCTTCGATGTCGCTCAAAGTCGCCTACGATCTGGAAAATGCAGATGGTGATGTCATGATCGGAGACATCCACGCCACGGTTTACGGCAAATAGATTTATGAGATATCTCATTCGTTTTTTAGCAGGAGCTGCATGGGTTGGCCTGGCGCAAGCGGAACTCATTGCCACATTTTCCCAACAAGGCGAACCAAGCGATAAACGGTTAGATCGGCTTGTCGCATTGTCGGTCCCAGCGGGTCAGGTGGCGACTCCGTTTTTGAAGCCCGAAAAATTCGAGACTGAGTGGATAGGCAATTTAAAAATCGAGCAGAGACGTAGGCTTATTTTTTCCTTGGAAGGGCAGGGTGCGAAAGCTGAGCTGTCCATCAATGGTAAAGTGCTACTTACTGAAGCAGGAAAATTTGGAGCCACAAAATCGGCTCGCTTGAGGCTCAATCCGGGTCTGCATACCTTGTCGGTGAAATTCCAAAGCTCCGATGACGGAGCAGGAGAAATTCGTTTGTATTGGGAAGAGGAAGGCATGGCGCGCCAGACGATTCCTCCCAGTGCTTATGAAGTGACTGCAGATAAGCCAGCTAGGGCGGGTGACATGAAACGTCATGGCCGCAAGGTGTTCGCCGAACAAAACTGCGCAAAGTGCCATGCGCCTGAAAACGGGTTCGGTGCGACGCCGATGCCAGAGTTATTAGAAATCGCGCCCATTCTCGCTGGTATCGGTGACAGGGTAACGGAGGAGTGGTTGATAAAATGGATCGCCGATCCCAAGGCGATGAAGCCCAGCACCAAAATGCCTCACATGGTCGATCCATCGACGCCTCAAGGACTTCAACAAGCGGCTGATCTCGCGGCTTATCTGGTTTCCACTGCCACGAAAAAAGATCTCAAACCATCCATCCCAGATCCAGCACTCGTAAAAGCCGGTGGTGTGGTTTTCCATGAACTCGGCTGCGTCGCGTGTCATGATCTTGCGGGAGAGAAAACGGGTGATGACTCAAATCGTATTCCTCTCAACAACGTTGCGTCGAAATATCTTCCTGATCAATTGATGGCTTTCTTGAAAAAGCCAGAGGCTTTTCATCCATATGCTTTGATGCCGAATTTTAAGTTATCGGATGATGAGGCGAAATCCCTCGCCGCATATCTCGAGGCCGATTCAGCAGGTAAAGAAACCAAACTCAATTACACATTCCCGAAAGGTGATGCCACGCGCGGAGCGGCAATCTCCGAAAGCTTGCAATGTGGAACCTGCCATCCCGGCATGCCAGGCGGGGTTTCCAAAGCGGTATCTTTGGATGGAATTTTTAAAATCGATTGGGCAAAAAAAGGCTGCGTTTCCAGTGAGAAGAAACAGGAAAAATTACCCAAACCAAACCTCAGTCCCAAACAGTTGGAAGCGTTGCTCGCGTTTTCTAAATCGGGTCACGGTTCATTAGCCAAAGACAACCACGCCGAATTTGCCAGTCGTCAGATCGATGCAAAACGCTGCACCTCGTGTCATGCACTAGATGAACAGCCTGCCTTGCTAAGCTCAATCCATGGTTCCACCGCAAAACTCGCGGCGCATGTCAAAGACCTGGATGAACGGGTCGACCAATCACGCCCACAACTCACTTTCATCGGCGAAATGCTGCATACCAGTTACATCGAGAAGGTTCTAACTGGAGCCGTCAAAGAACGCGCAAGACCATGGCTCGGTATGCGAATGCCAGCTTTCAATGCCCATGCAAAACCCTTTGCCGAAGGTTTATCCCGACTCCATGGATTTGAGCCAAGTGCGCCTGTTAAGCTTGAGACGGTTCCTGAACTGGTTAAAATCGGCAGTTTATTGGCCGGCTCCGATGGCTTTGGTTGCAATACTTGTCACGGGATCGGTGACATCAAACCCACCGCTGCATTCGAAGTTGGTGCGGTCAATTTTCATTTGGTTCCGGAGCGATTGAGGGAAGGTTATTATTATCGTTGGATGGATCATCCTGCTGCCGTGATGCCAGGCAACAAGATGCCAAAGTATGCAGAAGGAAACCAGTCACAACGCACAGACATCCTTGATGGTGATGCATCCAAACAGTATCAGGCGATTTGGAATTGGATTCATGAGAAGTGAATGCAGAGCGATTTTTAACGAGTTATTTTATGGTGGCGAAGCCGTATTGGCTTGGACAGAATGAAATGGAGTCAAAAACGCTAGGGTGCTCTCGCTATAGAGCGCCGCATGGAATGGAGAGTGAAAGGTTAGATCATTCAGGCATTTTCTCTACAAGGAGAAAGGAGGTGACTCTTCTCTCCTTTTCCTCATCCCTCCCTGTAATGAAAAGCCTGAAACACGCGAAACTTATGTATAAAAAAGCCCCAACTTTTTTACGAGTTGGGGCTAATTTGTGATGTGATTGGATGTTAGAGAGATTCGTTGACGAGCTTCTCAAGTTTCACGATGTCTGCGGCGAAGTTACGAATACCCTGAGCTGTTTTCTCGGTAGCCATGGCGTCTTCGTTGAATATCAGGCGGAAGGTTTTTTCATCTAGTGAAATTTTTTCAACGGGATCGCTCTGAGCGGATGCGGCGGTGAGTTTTGGCTCGATGGTTTCTTCCGATGCGGCGAGCTCTGCAAGCAGGCCTGGAGAGATGGTGAGGAGATCACAGCCTGCAAGGGCGATGATTTCGCCTTTGTTGCGGAATGAGGCTCCCATCACTTCGGTTTTATAGCCGAATTTTTTGTAGTAGTTATAGATCGCCTTGACGGAAATGACGCCCGGATCCTCGTCGCCTTGATAATCTTTGCCGGTGCTGGCCTTGTGCCAATCGAGAATGCGACCGACAAATGGGGAAATGAGCTGAACCTTTGCCTCGGCACAAGCCACGGCTTGGGCGAAGGAGAAGAGGAGGGTGAGGTTGCAGTGGATGCCTTGTTTTTCGAGAATTTCGGCCGCCTTGATGCCTTCCCATGTGGAGGCGATTTTGATCAGGACGCGATCTCGAGAGATGCCCTCTTTTTCGTAAGCGGCGATCAGTTGCAGGGCTTTATCAACCGTGCCTTGGGTGTCGAAGGAGAGGCGTGCATCAACTTCGGTGGAGACGCGACCCGGAACGATTTTGAGAATTTCTAATCCAAACAAAATAAGAATACGATCCAAGATGGCATCCGTGAGTGCTTGCCCAGAAAGTCCGCTGCTTTTGAATTGATTGATCGCTTGATCGATAAGTGGGCGATATTCGGCCTTGGTGGCAGCTTGAAGTATGAGTGATGGGTTGGTGGTGGCGTCCTGAGGTTTGAATGCTTTCATGGCCTCGAAATCGCCGGTATCGGCGACGACGGTCGTGAGTTTCTTAAGTTGGTCGAGTTGTGTCATGTCGGAATGGTTCTAATATAGGTTTGGATGGTATTGAATGCTAATTTTCGGGTTCAAGAGTGGAAGGAGATGAAAATTTAATAAGGTAAGGGTGAAAGTGATTTGCGAGAAGGATTCCAACGAAAGAACCGAAGAAATCAGCCAGCCAATCGTAAACGTCATTGCCTGAGCGGCCTGGGGTGAAAGTTTGGTGGTATTCGTCGATCAGGCCAAAGATAGCGAAAAAGACGATGGGAGCGAGGTAGCGGGTCAGGGCTGAAGATCGGGTGCTGTGTTTTAGTAGTAGCCATGTGCTTAGGATGATTCCGCCGCCGAAGAAATAGCCGAAGTGAGCGATTTTATCGAAGTGGGGGATTTGAGGACCCTCTTGAGGAGAAACTTTGGAAGAAGATGAGAGCACCCAAAGTAGGGTCATCCACAATAAAAACAAGGCAAGCCAGAGTCTTGGCTTTGTGACCATGAGCAAAAAGTGTTTCAAGGCTGCGTCCAATCAAAGATGGGTTATGGTTTTTTCATTTCATCTTCGAGGCGCTCCGCCAACCACTGCTTCATCATCGACTGGTAATTGAGGTAGCGTGAGCGCGCGATGCGCTTGATGCGTGAGAGCATGCGTGGATCAAAGCGTAGTGTGATGGTGGTGGATTCACGGACATGTGCTTCATGGATGGAGCTGCCCATGAGCTTCGAGTCGAGCTCATGCTCTTGCCAGAAAGCATTTTCCGCCGAGTCGTCTTCGAAGTTCGGAAGCTCGTTCCAGGAAGTGAGTGTTTTCATCGTATTAGCGGGTTTCGTTGTAATTGCGATCGTAGAAACGGCGTTCCGCATCGCTCATTTCCCTTGCGGTAATGACGCGAGCCACTTTGCCATCTGTAGTAAATCCGATGAACAGATGCCGATCTGTAATCGTGCGGCCAAGGGCGTAATATCTGGATGCTCCGTCATCGCGGTCGTTATCGGGCAGAAATCGGATACCGAAAGGATCTTCGAGTATTTCCTCGAGTTCCCCAGGTTTGGTGAACTTCAAATCGAAGGGGGCATTAATCAGATCGAGTTCCATGATTTTTTCAGTTTGAGTGACCGGCCAGTTTTCAAGATTCCATTTATTACCTCGATATCCTGAGATGAGGAAGGATTTTGTCCAGCGCGGCTTGCGGGCTGATATGGTGGAGTTCCTGAAGGCCTTCAGGCTTACCGTGTTCGATGAATGCGTCCGGCCAACCGATACGCTCTACTTTGGTTGTTATACCGACATCATTGAGGCGCTCGATACAGGCTGCGCCGAAGCCGTTCATGAGCACATGATCCTCGAAGGTGCAGATGACCTTTGCATGGCGAGCTACTTTTTCGAGAAGGCTGGTATCAAGTGGTTTGATAAAGCGCGGGTTGACTAGGGAAACTGAGTAGCCCTGCTTTTCGAGTAGATCCTTGGTCCGGACAGCGATGTCAAAAAACGTGCCGAGCCCGATCAGTGCGACATCGGTTCCCTCCTGAATGATCTCGCCTTTTCCGAGTTCGATGGGGGCGGTAGCTTGATCGATGGGAGTTCCACTGATGATGCCACGGGGGTAGCGGATGGCAGTCGGCCCCTGATCGTAAGTTGCCATCCACTTCAGCATGGAAACGAACTCTGCTTCGTTTTTTGGCTGCATGTGAATGATGTTGGGTATGTGGCGGAGGTAGCCAATGTCAAAGAGGCCGTGATGGGTTGGGCCATCGTCGCCCGAAAGACCTCCGCGATCCATGCAAAGCCGAACGGGAAGGTTTTGAAGCGCGATATCATGAATGATCATGTCATAGGCGCGTTGCATGAAAGTGGAATAGATCGCGAGGAAAGGACGTATGCCCTCCGTGGCGAGACCGGCTGCGAAAAGCGCGGCGTGTTCTTCGGCAATACCGACATCGTAATAACGGTCGGGCAGGGTGTTTTTGAAGATATCCAATTTGGTGCCGCCCGGCATGGCCGCTGTGATAGCAACAATTTTCGGATCATCGATTGCAAGGTCGGTGACCGTTTTACCGAAAATTTCCGAGCAGGTGGGAGTTGTGACGGTATCGGTCGATCCGTCCTCGATTTTATAAGCGCCAAGGCCATGGAATTTTCCTGGATTATCGAGAGCTGGCTGATAGCCCCTGCCTTTTTCTGTAATGATATGCAGGATGACCGGCTCGTTGAGGGTTTTGAGATGCTCAAATGTTTTGATCAACAATGGAATATTGTGACCATCGATAGGGCCAAAATAGCGAAGACCGAATTTTTCAAAAAGAACGTTTGGAAAAATGAGGTTTTTTGCGCCTTCCTCGACCCTGTGCGCGATTTTTCTAACCGCTTTTCCAAGTATGCGCTCCACAAAGTCTGCAGCCGCAGTGCGCACGGCGGAGTATGTGGCGTGGGTTTGAAGGGCGTTGAAATAGCGGGCGATAGCGCCGACGTTTTTATCGATTGACCATTCGTTATCGTTGAGGACGACAATGAATTTTTTGGTGGTTTCTGATATGTTATTGAGGGCTTCAAGCGTTGGTCCGCATGTGAAGGCGGCATCTCCGGCGACCGCGACGACGTGATTGTCTTCTCCCAGTAGATCCCGTGCGGCAGCCATGCCGAGCGCGGCGGATAGACAGGTTCCCGCGTGTCCGGCTCCATAAGAGTCGTGTTCGGACTCGGTGCGAAGCAAGAAACCGTTTAGACCTTTGTATGTGCGGATCGTATCGATTTTCGATACTCGTCCCGTGAGCATTTTGTGAACGTATCCCTGATGGGAGACGTCGAAAACGAACTTGTCCTTGGGTGTTGAGAAAACCTTGTGCATGGCGATGCAGAGTTCGACGACGCCAAGATTGGGGCCGAGGTGACCACCGGTGACCGACAGGCAATGGATAAGCGCACTGCGAACCTCTTGGCTGAGTGTGATGAGTTCTTGGTCGGAAAGCGCTTTGACATCCGTGGGGGATCGGATCGATTTCAGGATGGGTCCAAGTTGCGGATGGTTGGAAGATTCAGAAGAGGCTGATGTCATTAGATTCGTCGGAAGCTCCGTCATTTTCTGATGGAGTGCTTGATGGAGAGGCGTGATGGTTGTCCCGCCCGCGCTCCTCCTGGTTGGCAAGAGTGATAAGTTCGATGCGTTTTCGCGCGGAAGACAATACGCTTTCGCAGTGTTTGAGAAGCACGGATCCCTTTTCATACTGGGTCACGAGGTCTTCAAGCGGGAGTTGTTCGCCCTCCATCGAGTCGATAATTTCCTCGATCTGTGCGAGGGCATCTTCGAAGCTGGGAGCGTCCTTGTTTTCAGGGAGTTTTTTGCGTGCAGGCATGTGGAGAGCGGAAAGCTAGGGTGTTAATTTCCATCAGATGCGCCGACGATCTGGTGGTCCGAGTAATAGATCATGTCCTCGAACACCACTTGGGTGGCATAGGGGTAACGCACCATGATTTCCTGGATTTTCGGGTCTCTGTTGAAAATGGTGAAGCCGTTGGTTTTGTTGCTCTTTAGGCTGGTGGCTTTGATCACTTGGCCATCGAGAATGAGAGACGTGAAGTCTTTGTATTCTTTCGCCAGCTCGGAAACAGGTCCGGAACCGTGTGAGGAGGGTGAGATGAGGATGCCAACGACGGGAGTTTCAAAGTTATCAGCCTGAGTTTGTAATTCTATGAACCCTTTGCGTGTGGGAGGTAGCCAGATTGACATGCGATCCGCATACCAAGCCACTGCCCATGGCTGATCGGAAACGCAGATTTGATTTTCGTCGACCCATTCTCTCACGCCCAGATTCAGTGCGGGGGCATAGTATGGAGGCCAGTGTGGAATGCCTCCGATGTCTTTGCGGATAAGTCCGACCCTTATTTTGTATGGTAGCGAGAGGATCAGCGGCAGAGCACAAATGATGATAATGATGATGTGGTGTAGATTTCGCATCATCGGCACTTTGGTGACGATGGGGAGCTTGTTCCAAAGAATTGAAACGAAGGCGAGGCCGTATGCGGTCATCACCGGAGCGAAGAGGATGTGGGTTTGGTTGGGATCTAGGTTATCGGAACTGACTCCGAAAAAGGCGAGACCGAGAGCGGATAAGCCGAACATGCTGAGCAAGGTCCAACGGAAGGCGCCAATGGATGGGCGCTTAAAAGGGTGGAGTAATGAAATGAAGAACATGGGCGCAACCACGATTCCACCGAGAAAGGGAACGATATCGGCTGTTTGAACGAGAATGGATCTGATGATAGTGGTGAAGAAGCCACGGTTGATCAGATCCGGCGGCACAGCGCTGCGCATGGCGAAACTTTCCTTGTCGCCGCCGATGCCGTTGTAGAGATTGTAAAAGGCGGTTCCGAAGGGAGTTCCGGAAATACCGTAGTTGCGCAGCATGACAAATACGGAGGGAATGATGAGGATGATGAGAATGGAAATGCCCACCAAACCACGGGGGCGGAATGCAATAGAGGCGAAAATGACATAGCCGAGCGCGATCCAAACGGTCAGGTAATGTGTCATGGCCAGTAGAGTGAAGAATACGCCGGCGATGATCGCGGATGCGAGGGAGATCTGTCCTTCACTGGATTCTTCAACAGCCCGGTATGCGAAATAAATACCACAAGTGAAAAGCAGCAACATCAACATCTGTGGTAAGCCGCTGAGCGAGTAGTTCCAGAACGCTTCGCAAAACAACATCAGTAATGCGGTGACTCCGGCGATTTTGGGATCAAAAATTCGTAAGACGAGCAGGTAAGTGACGCCGATCGACAATAGAAAGCAAGCCGTGGATACGGCGGCAACCACACGGTCCAGAGGGAACACGAGTTCTTTTCGCGACATCTGCCAGCGATCCGAATCGTTTGCTCCGATTATTTTGAAAATGGCGGCATTGAGCAGCGGGTTGAGCGGTGAGTGGTAGGTGTCCTTGTAATTGGCAAAAGGAATTTCTCGCTTCTGAAATTCTTTGTTTTTCTGGTAGTCCAGCGGACGGATCATTTTGGTGCTCAGGCCGTTGCCGCGTGAGATTTCCCGTGCGATCTGTGCTTGATCCATGGCATGTGGAGAATTCAGTCCACGAAACATAATGAACAAATTTCCGAGAGCTAGCAGGACGAGGACAACCAGAAACAGGCTTCTTCTGATCAGTGGACCGGATTCCAGAAGGGATGGAGATAGATTCATGGGTTATGGGTTATGGGTTATGGGTTATGATTTATTGGCTACGGACTAAATACCAAATTCCTTGAGTTTTCGTTGCAGAGTGCGGCGGCTGATTCCGAGGAGTTCGGCCGCGCGGGAGCGGTTGTCTTGGGTTTGAGCTAAAGCTCCTCTGATTGCCGCTGTTTCAAGGGTATGCAAGTTGAAATCGACCGGTCCCGCAAGGCTGTTATGGGTGTTACAGGCTTTTTTTTCAGCGGGTGGATGGGTTGAGTTTAGGAAAGCAGGCAGGTGCCTGATGTCGATTTGAGCATCATTCGACATGACCACGCCGTGTTCAATGGTGGTGCGGAGTTCGCGGACATTTCCGGGCCATGGGTAGGAAAGGAGCAGATGCAGGGCTTGATCGGTTAGAGCTTTGAGCGCGCGTTGGTTTTCCTCGGCAAATTCCTTGAGAAAGGCGTTGGCAAGCAGGACAATGTCTTCAGGCCGTTCGCGAAGTGCCGGCATCTGAATGGAGACCACGTTCAGGCGGAAATAGAGGTCTTCACGAAATGTTCCTACTTCGACCATTTGGCGGAGCTTGCGGTTGGTTGCGGCAATAACCCGGACATCGACCTTGATCGGGGAGTTTGAACCCACCCGTTCGATCGTTCGTTCGGAGAGAGCTCGGAGAAGTTTGACCTGCGTGGCTGGGTCGATCTCACCGATTTCATCGAGAAAAAGAGTTCCTCCATCCGCTTGTTCGAAGCGACCGATCCGTTTTTGCGACGCGCCGGTGAAAGCGCCTTTTTCGTGACCGAAGAGTTCAGATTCGAGGAGTTGGGGAGAGAGCGCGGCACAGTTGACGACGACCATTTTCGAGGTGGGCCGCCCAGAAAGATGATGGATCGTATGGGCAACGATTTCTTTGCCGGTTCCAGATTCTCCCTCGATAAGGACCGTGGCACGGGTTGGTGCCACCTGTTCAATGAGATCCGAGACATGCTTGATTTCCGGCGATTTTCCGATGATTCGCGACAGATTGCTGGTTTTTTTGACCTGTTGGGTGAGCTGGACATTCTCGGTTTCCAGATTGCGGGTCCGAAGGGCACGTTTGAGCAGCATTTCGACTTCATCCAGATTCAGAGGCTTGGTTACGAAGTGGAAGGCTCCTCGGCGCATGGCTTCGACCGCAGTATCAACCGAGCCATAGGCGGTCATCATGAGGATG
>JBIIFS010000053.1:0-11194 GCA_044237185.1 Luteolibacter sp. | reverse complement strand
GATTCCGAACCGGAGTCGGGAGCGGAGACGACCACGCTGGCGGGACGCAGAAGGCGGTCGCGAAGCTTGAATCCTCGCCGCGCGGTGCGGATGATCGTGCCTTCGGGTTGGTCTGAGGCTTCTTGTGAAACCGCATCGTGGAGATTGGGGTCAAACTGGCCCTCGGTTGAAATTTCGGTAATGCCTTGGTTACTGAGAAACTCATTGAGTTGTTTGCGCACCATATCCATGCCGATATAGATCATGGATGACGTGTCCTGTGCGGCTGCCTGCATGCCCATTTCAAAGTTATCGACCACAGGTAGAAGATCCTCAAGCAGGCGTTGGTTGGCGTATCGGATGGCATCTTCGCGTTCGCGGGCGGTGCGTTTGCGAAGATTGTCCATTTCTGCGGCTGTGCGTAGGGAGAGTTCTTTCCATTTGGCGACTTCCGCTTCGAGTTGCTCCATTGGACCGAGTTCGGCAGTCGTTTGATTTTCCTGGGTCGTCCCGGCGGGATCTTGGATCTTATCCTCAGAATCGGGGATTTCTTGAGTTGGTTTTGAATCGTCTTGCTGCATGAGGGGAATGTGTAATCAGGAATGCCCCGAGGTCAACTCCTTGCAGGCAGTTTGTGCTAGGGGAAAAGGAGGATCGCAAAACAAGAAATGAAGTTCCGCTTCTCGGATCCGGTGAGCAAAGCTTTTTTGTAAACAAGCCAAACGGCAAAAAATCAGTCCTTGGCGGAATCGGAGATTTCTCCGACGGGCGTCTCAGGTAAAGCGTCCGGCGCGATTTCCTTATCATACTCCGCATCGATGACGGGCTTTGGTGGTGAGAGGAGTTCCATGACTTCGATCTGGATTTTTTCCACTTCGTCGAGAGGAATGTTGGGATCTTTGACAATGAATATCTCGCCAGTTTTACGATGTTCGTAAATGCGGAGGATGCCGCTGCCTGTGGGTTGGGTGTCGGTTTCACGCAGGATTTTTTGACGTTCCAGCATGACCGCCAGGATGTAACGGGTGTTTTCGGTGTGCTCCAGATCGTCTTCGACAAGTTGTTTGAGAAGGTCTTCCGCGCTTTGTTTGGTGACGATTGGTTGGGTGTCGTTGCTGGGTGTGGGCAGGAATTTGGTCCGCCAAGAAGAGAATGGCACCTCATCTAGAGTTGCGCGTTGAGCCCATGCTTCTTCACAGAAATCTTTTCGAACATAACCGGAGGATTCGGGGTCCGGAAAAAGTGCGGTTACAATGGGCTGACCTTCGGTGAAGGGAGTTTGGGTGATGCTGCATTCGCGACTGCGGTTGCGGACATGCCATGATTCTTGGAGTGCCATGGTTTGATGGATTCAGTTGTTAAAGTTGAGTAGGTTTTTGATCGACTGGTAGATGGATCTGCCAGTAATGCGTCTGTAATAGAGATATAGACCGATCCCGGCAAAAGTGATGTTTGGCAGCCATGCAGCAAGCATGGGTATGAGGCCTCCCGATTCACCGAGTGCGAGGGTGATGGTTGAAATGAACAACATCATGACAGAGAGCACCACTGCGAGAAAGATTCCGCTGCCGCCCCCACGACGTGAAAAGTGGATGGAGAGAGGAACGGCGAGCAGCACGGTGACGAGACAGGTCACGGGTAGTGCTAATCGGTAATGCCATTGGGTCAGATATGCCGGAAGGTTGGCTGTCATCTGTTTGGCAAGCGGAGAAATCAGCCAGGATTTGAGTTCGGGGATACCCAGATATTCGACACTTAGGCCGGGTTTGATAATTTGTGAGGGCGTTTCCACCCAGTTTTTGTAGACCAAAGATTCTTTGAATTGCTCAAAAACGGGTGGTTGACCGGCTTCAAACCGGCTGATGAGAGGATTGTGCAAAGTCCAAGTGCGGTTGGACTTATTATAACTCGCAGAGCTTGATTGGATGCGGTTATTGATCGACCGATCTGGATTGATCGAGGTGATCTCGACGTTTTGGAGGGGCGCTCCGCTGAGAAATTTCTCGGGAAAGCTTTCCACCATCCACAGTCTGTTGGAGTTTGGCGCGCGGAAGAGTACGTTTTTGGCTTGAATGATGGGCCGGCCTTGCGCAATGGCGATCATTTCATCGCGCCTGCCCTCGGCATGCGGAGCCCAATGATAGTTGAGACCCAGAAGGAGAACACTGCACCAGCATCCGGCAAAAATAAGAGGAAGGGTTAAACGGAGGATTCCTGTTCCGCTTTGTACCATCGCGATGATCTCGTTGCTTTTGGATAATTTTCCGAGGCAATGGATGTTTGCCAAAAGCAAAGAGTAGGGAAGAAGTACGAGAAGGATGGCGGGGGATCGTAAAATGTAAAAACCCGCAACCGTGGCAAATTTGTCTTCTGTGCCAGAGAAATCCCCGAGATTGTCATGGAGGTCGAGCAGCATCCAAAGGGTGAACAAGGAGCCGAGGCAGATGAAAAAAATTCCAAGAAATTGGCGGGAAACATATCGATCAAAGACATTGCCAAAATAGTAAGCCCAACTTGCCATGGCTGGCATGAAACAGAGTGCCAAAAGAATGTAAGGTCTGGCTTGGGTGGTAATCAGGTGGGAATCTGGAAAGCCACTGAGATATTCAGCCACTATTTGGTTTTCCATGGGAAACAGAACGATAGCCGCTGCCAACCCGAGCAGGGTAAAGATAATGGGTGATATGCAGCGCGGAACGTTCGACATGATGCGTGGATGAGGGTGTGGGCTGCGGGCAGAGCTGTCGAGTTTCGATGTCCGTGGATTTTAAATAGGGTTTTTCAGTCCTCCCAAATCATCTGTTTCAAGCGGAGTTGCCGGGCTCGGGTTGAGGCTTCCTCTGCCCGTGGACCGCCAAAAGACGCAATTTTTTCAGCGATCGAAATGGCAGCCTCCCATCGTTCGCTGTTTTCGAGGATGGTGAGTGCGCGGAAGCCGCTGCGTTCGAACCATTGCCATTCGGGAGGAGCGGGATCGACTGGACGATCGAGGACTGAAAAATAGGCGGACAAGGCATCGCTCACGCGCATCTGTTCGGGGTTTTCCGGGTCAGGAAGCTTTTCCAGTGTTAGTCCGCGAAGATATTGGATACGGAAATATTGAGAGGGCTTGTTGGCGGAAATTTCGACGAGTTGGTTGTAGATTTCGAGTGCTTTGAGAAGGGATGCTGGATCGGAATCGCCACGTGCGTAGATGGCCTCCGAGAGCAGTAGTCCGGTGGGGAGACGCGAGGGGTCGTCCGGAGAGATTTTCTGATAGGCTGCCGTTAGGGATTCAATGGCGGTGTTGATCCGGTTTAGATCCATATTCAACCGCGCTTTTTCAAGAATGGCGAGAGAGCTAAGCGGTCCATCAATGGCGATAGCTAGATCGAAGAGGGCGATGGCTTCTTCGCGCGACTGAGTGGTTGCACCCAGTGCGGCGGATCTGGCAGCGAGGAGAAACGAGGCCTGGGAGCGTTGGGTCCCGGGTTTTAATTTGGCGATTTTTTCAAACACCAAACGTGCCTCGTTGTAATTTCCCGACTCGAACAGGGATTTACCCAAAATCAACAATGATTCCGATTCAATAGGAGTATTGGGAAACTTTTCGATGGTTTGTTTGGCCAGTGAGATCGTTTTTTCAGTTTGATCAAGCGCATCGAGCAGACGGAGTTCGGCGATTGCTAGTCGGGCGGGTTGATCCTGGCTCAGAGGGAGTTCCGAGGCTCGGACGGTATCGATCTGGGCACGGGCAAGGGAGAGATCGGGAGGTGATGTGGCTAGCGCAGCCTCGATGATGTTGATGCGGGCTTCGATGGCGCGTGGATGGTCGGGATGCTCGGTTAGAAACGCGTCCAAGGCGAGTTTTGCTTTTTCTGGATCGTCAAGAATAAGGGCTTTTTCGAGTGCCAGTTCAATATTGAGTTGTTTGGCTATGGCAGGATCCTCGTGCTGAATGGTGAGTGATTCGCGGTTGGTTTCGTTCAGTCTGGCGAGTGCGGCGTTGAGCAGGGCTTTGTTTTGGTTTTCTTCAGTGAGCAGTGCCGCCGCTTCATCGAAGAGCGAGATGGCAAGATCCTTGTCACCTTTTTCATAGGCAATTTTCGCATCGAGGAAGGTGGCTTCTCCCCTGATGACTTTGGATTTTCCCGTCTGGCGAAGGGAGTCAAGAAGGGCGAACGCCTGTTCGGGTTCGTCGGCTTGAAGGTGCCACTTAGCGAGTTCAAAAAGAGATTTCGGTGCGAGAAAATGAAGGGGTGCGAGCAGAAGGATTCGCTGCATGAGTAGGCCCGCTTCAGTTTTTGCGTTGAGGTTTTTGATACGGTGCAGACCGATGGCGCGCGCATACATGGCGAAAACGGCGCGGTCACCGATTTTGTCTGAGTCAGCCGGCCAAGCCGAGGCTGCGGTTGGCGCTTCGGTATTGATCAGCCCGCGCGAGGGAGGGAGGCTGGAGGGGATCCATTCCCCGAGTTGGACGAGAGTGGGGTGGTCGGTGGTGATGATTTCTTCGGGCAACCAGCCGATGATTCTGCGGAACATCGGTTCTAACGCGGTGGTATTGGGGTTTTCCTGGATGAATCCGAGAAGGAACTGGGTGGCGGCGGCCTGCTTATTTCGGGCTGCAAGTGCGTCGGCTTTACCGATGGCCGCGAGATTGAAGCGGCTCGTGGTCTGCCCTTCCGGTTTTGCGAGGAGGTCATCGAACATGACCTCTGCTGCAGGTGCGTTACCTTCTGTCAGGGTCAAGGTTGCTTCTAACAATTTTTTTGTGGCGAGCAGGTTTTCGGGTGTGTCTTTCGCTTTGTTGAAAAGGCTGCGTGCTTGATCGAATTCCTTGAGATCGATGAGAATTCCAATTTGATCCAATACGGCTTCGATGCGGTCGGATGCCTTGGGAGATGCTTCGAGGAATTTCAATGCTTGAAGGGATTTTTCGGGTTTCCCAAGTGAGAGATAAAGACTTGCCGTGGTGAGTGCCGCTTCTCTGACAAACGGATGTTTGGGCTGCACGGCGATCGTAGCGAGTGACTCCGCGGCATCATGAAACCTTCCGGTTCCCGCTAGGGCTTGTCCGCGCCAGAAAGGAGTTTCCGGCAAATTGCTAAGGACGGGTTGATCGAGAAGCTCCAGAGCTTTGGTGGGTTGGTTGCTTCGAACGAAACTTTCCGCGAGCATAATGAGGATTCGTGCACGCGTGTCCGGAGTGAGGTTGGGTTGTCCGGCAGCGGATTGTAATTTTGATGTCGCCACATCCCAGAGATCGTTTTCCATCGCGCGTTCGGCGGCGGTGATGTTCTGCTCGACCGCTTCATCCGCATGCGCTAGGTGTGCGGTAAAGATGATTAGGGTAATGACTGAAACGAATTTCACTGGAAGGAGAATGAATGACGGATTTCTTACATGGAAGAAAGAAGATGTAAAACTGGGATATTGGTGGGTTGAAGCGGTGGCACCACTTTGTATTTTTAAATCTCGTCAGTTTTCATTTCCCTTGATGCATTTGACAAGCAACCCTACGATAGCATGAAATGAACTGTCGGTTCCGTCCCTGTATTGATCTCCATGATGGCAAAGTGAAGCAAATCGTGGGTGGCAGCCTCCGGGATCATGGTCCCGGACCCGTAGAGAATTTCATTTCAGACAAGTCTCCGGCGTGGTTTGCCGAGAAATTTCGCGAGGATGGGTTGAGGGGCGGGCATGTGATCATGCTTGGAAAAGGCAATGAGCAGGCGGCAAGACAGGCGCTGGCCGCGTGGCCCCAGGGGATGCAGTTGGGAGGTGGGATAGGCGTGGAAAACGCCAGTGCTTGGCTGGAAGCGGGGGCGAGTCATGTGATTGTGACATCGGCCTTGTTTGACTCTGGGGGGAGGTTTCTCCAAGGCGCGCTCGAAGAACTCACGCGTGAAGTTGGGAGAGAGCGGTTGGTGATCGATTTGTCCTGCCGGCGAACCACGAATGGCTGGAGCGTGGCGATGAATCGCTGGCAGACACTCACGGAGCTGGAAATTTCCGAGGAGACCTTGGATGCGCTATTACCGTACTGCGATGAGTTCTTGGTGCACGCGGCGGATGTCGAGGGCTTGTGTGGTGGGGTGGATCAGGAGTTGGTTGGGTTTCTGGGCGCATGGGGAAAATGTCCAGTCATTTACGCGGGCGGGGCGGCGACATTGGATGACGTGCGTTTGGTTGATGAGCTTGGAAAAGGATTGGTCGATGTGACCGTGGGCAGTGCCCTGGATTTATTTGGTGGCAACGGCATAAGGTATGCGGAACTAGCAGCCATGAGCGGGCTCTGATCGATTCCCCGCGAAAAAAGCGATGATTGCTTGTCAAAAGGGCTCGAGTTTCTAGGGTTTGCGCACTCCGCACCCAAGACGACGAGGCGGTCACTCTAATTTTATGAATACGAAAGCACTTACCACTGCTGCAAACGAATCCCGTGGCCTAGCCATGGATGCCATCCACGCCTGTAATTCCGGACACCTTGGTCTTCCTCTCGGTTGCGCCGAGATTGGCTCGATCCTCTTCGGTGAAGCGATGAATTTTAATCCTGATGCGCCACGTTGGTTGAATCGCGATCGTTTCATCCTCTCTGCCGGTCACGGTTCGATGTTCCTCTATAGCTGGCTGCATCTTTCGGGTTATGCGGTTTCCAAAAACGACGTTGCCTCTTTCCGCAAGCTGCATTCCATTACACCGGGACATCCTGAATATCATGAAACGCCGGGTGTCGAGGCGACCACAGGTCCGCTCGGGCAAGGTATCGCCAATGCGGTTGGCTTCGCGATTTCCGGAAAACGGGCTGCCGCGATTTACAACACTGCCGAGCACACTCTTTTCAATCATCACGTGATCGCCCTTCATGGTGACGGCTGCCTTCAAGAGGGTGTCGCCAAAGAAGCTATCGCATTCGCCGGACATAACGCACTCGATAACCTGATTCTCATTTACGATAGTAATGACGTGACGCTTGATGCGATGGCGGATCAGAGCCAGAGCGAAAACGCACAGCAATATTTCGAGTCCCAAGGTTGGGATGCGGTAGTGATTGACGGACATGATTTAGAAGTCATTCAGCAGGCGATCGCCAAGGCGAAATCCAACGATAATGGCAAACCCAAGGTGATTATCGCCAAAACGGAGATCGGTAAGGGGATTCCTGAAGTCGCGGGTTCTGCCAAAGCACATGGCGAAGGCGGAGCGAAATTTATCGAAGCCGCGCGCGCAGGATTGGGACTTCCGAGCGACGAACATTTTTACGTATCAGCAGAAACCCAAGCGTTTTTCGCACAACGTAAACAAGAGCTCATCGCTCAATTCAATGCATGGCAGGCAACTTATGACGCATGGTCGAAAGCCAATCCTGAACTTGCCAGACAACTCACGGAAGGTGTGGCTTTAGCGGTTCCTTCGAATCTCTCAGAGAGCATTTCGGCATTCCCAGCGGATTACAAAGACGCGACCCGTTCCGCTGGCGCGAAGGTCATCAACGATGTTGCGAAAGCGGTTCCGCAATTCCTAACCGGTAGCGCTGACCTTTTCGGATCGACCAAGAATTACCTTAACGGTGCGGGTGACTTCTCCGCCTCGAATCCAGCCGGACGCAACATCTGGTTCGGTATCCGTGAGCATGCGATGGGTGCTATCTGCAACGGCATCGCTTACGACGGACTCTTCCGTGCAAGTGGTGCGACGTTTTGCGTGTTCGCGGATTACGTTCGTCCTGCGATTCGCTTGGCGGCTCTTTCCAAATTGCCAACCGCATTTATTTTCACGCACGATTCCGTCGGCGTTGGTGAAGACGGTCCAACTCACCAACCGGTTGAAACCGTCAGCGGCTTGCGCGTCATTCCGGGTCTCGATGTGATTCGTCCGGGAGATCCGGAGGAAACCGCCGGGGCATTCATTGCCTCGATGATGCGCACCGACGGTCCGACCGCGTTGATCCTGACTCGTCAGGCAATCCCGACCATGAACCACCTTTCCGTCCAAGAGCGTCGTGATGGCGTGCTTCGCGGTGGATATGTGGCGGTTAAAGAAACCGGAACATTGAAAACCATCCTCATCGGAACAGGCTCGGAGTTGCAACATTGCGTTGAGGCTGCCAAGCAGCTTGGCGAGGGTGTGCGCGTGGTTTCCATGCCATGCGTTGAGCGCTTTGAAAGGCAATCCGCGGAATATAAGGAAAGTGTCCTACCAAAAGCCTGCATCAAACGGGTTTCCATCGAAGCCGGTGTGACCGACATCTGGTGGAAATATGTCGGCACCGAGGGCAAGACACTCGGCATCGATCGTTTCGGCATCAGTGCGCCAGGCGATGTTGTGATGAAGGAGCTCGGCATGACCGCAGAGCACGTCATCTCTGCTGCCAAGTAGGTCAGTTGTCTTATTCTTTCAAAATCCGCAGCCTATGAATCATTCGGGCTGCGGATTTTTTTACCCTGTAACTTTCTTGTCAGATGCGGAGGTTTCGCCACACACTGGGATATCGTGAAAGTTGGATTACTACTTAACCCGAGAAAAGCCGGTGGGCTGAAAGCTCTGCTGGCGTTGAGAGCCGCACTTGAGGAAAGGGGATGCGAATGCGTCCTCGAGCGGGAAACAGCCCAGCTCGCGGGTGAGGTTTCGGACGTTGACGCGAGCTCGTTCGCAGACCACGTCGATCTTGCGGCTGTCTTGGGAGGTGATGGCACGATGATGCATGCGGTGGCGCGTTTGGGAGTTTTTGAAAAGCCTGTCGCCGGCATCAATATCGGCACTCTTGGATTTCTAACAACTTGCACCGACGCTGAGATCGAGGCGTTTGCGGATGCCGTGGCACAGGGACGCTATCGCACGAGTGTAAGGATGTTGTTGCATGCGCAGGTGATTCGAAAATCAGGTGCGATCGAGACCTATCATGGCTTGAACGAAGTGACCATCGCACGTGGTGAGACTGGCCGTTTGGTCACATTGATCGCCAAGGTTGATGGCGAATGGTTGAACCGTTATCGTGCAGACGGATTGATTGTCGCAACGCCAACAGGATCCACTGCTTATTCGCTTTCTGCCGGTGGCCCGCTGATCGAGCCACAGTCATCGGTTATGGCGATCACCCCGATTTGTCCGCACAGTTTGAGTCAGCGCTCATTGATTCTTCCGGACAAGGTGGAAATCGAGATTTCCCCTGAATACGAAGATGATGTCACGATGATTTTCACGGTCGATGGAAGAGATACCACACGCATCGATCCCGGTGATCGGGTTGTTGTCAAAAAGTCTTCACGATCATTCCATCTTCTACGTCTCGAGGGCGCTTCGTTCTACGAAGCACTCCGTCAAAAACTCGGCTGGCAGGGAGTGTGAGAATGTTTAACGGGTTTTCTTTACGATCTGCTTCCTGAACAGAGGGAGAAACTCTTTCTCGATGTGTGCATGGGCTGCGGCCAAGCCCTCGTTGCGGTAAATGTTTCCGATGATGGCCTCGACACTGGTCGGGTTTCCGAATGAACTCAGAAATTCATTGGAAGTCAGGTGAGTGAACCAGACTCCATCCATGCATCTCCTCTCCTCTAAAACAAATTGTCTGGCATAAAGAGCCAGCACAGCATCGCCAATCCATGCCGCTTCACGTTCAATTCTAAGCGCTTCGTTTCGAGTCACGGGGTGATCTTGGACTCATGGCACGGGTCGTGCGAGTTTTTCCATGCGCTCACGCGAAATTCTTTGCCGCAATTGTTTTTCGGATTCGTCATCCCAGTAGCCGGGCTGCAATTCGAGAAAGACAGAGCTGTAGGGCAGCGCGGTTGATGTGCGGATCACCAGGACATCGAAGCTGCCTTGTGCGGATTCGATGAGAGTCAGCAGGGACTGCTGTTCAATCTCTGTGGATTCGTGGCTGTGCAGGGAGGTTTTGATCTGATCTCTCAGAATATCAATACCCGGCGCAACGTCATTTTCGACAGCACGCAATTCACGGGTGAGATAGATGTTAGGCTTTACGTGTTGAGTTTTCTCCAAAGCGTTGAGGACGTAATCCACGATCTCGGGAATACCGGCATCCGAGTTGACTTGGCTGACTCCGGTCCTGCTGTGGGCGGGAAAAGAAGCTTCCGCAATGACAATCCAATTTCGGTAACCGAGCTGGCCAACCTGATGGTTTACGGAGGATTTCCAATCGTTTCGGTAAGATGTGAAACCGCAGCCAAACATGGCGGATGAAAGCGTCATGATGATGGCTCGGCTGAGATATCTCATGGCTGGATCAGGAGAGCGATGAATCAAAGCTGGCGATGGGAACCATCACAGAAAGGAGCGTTTTGAGAAGCTTTGCACTGGCAAAGGCTCACCGTGGTCGTTTCTTCGATAACGAACTTCTTAGGCTGAAGTCCTGTGCCTTTGTGGGAGCCGTCGCAGAACGGACTGTGGCTGGTTCTACCGCACGAGCACCACCAATAGGTGCCCGGTTCCAGTTCCATTTTTATCGATTTAGTATCAGTCGGGATTGGAGCTTCGGACATAAGGATGGATTATTCGTTGAAAGATGCGGTGGTTTTTTCCGTGTTTCGCAAAAGAGGACTTTTGGCGGTTTCTGATGAAAAGCGTTCTTGCTTGGAACGACGCTCTTGGGGCACTTCGTGAAAGAAAGTGAATCCCAGCCAGGTGAGCAGCACAGCGGAGGAGAGACCGATAAAGCGGGAGACGTTCATCTGATTGGGAAATTTATCTGAATACGTTCGACCTTATGGCAGAATGGTTCTGGGCTGCCAATAAAAAATCGGATTTCTTGAATATAAAGTGAAGTTTATCATTTCAAACTTGCAGGATGAGGTGGGTTTTCCCATCGAAGGGCATGCTTGCATCCGCTGTTCTTTTCGATTTTGACGGAATCTTGGTGGATACCGAGTGGGAAATTTATCAAGCGTGGCTGGAGACGTTTCGGGAACACGGCCATGACTTGCCGCTTTCACTCTACACCCGCTGCATAGGCTCGGACTTCGATGCGTGGTCGCCTAAGTTGCACCTTGAGGAATTAACCCGTCTCAATTTTGATTGGATCCAAATGGATGAGCGTCGGCAAATCAGGATCCGCTCAGCGCTCGTGAAACACGGGCCCATAGATGGGGTTGTGGCGGTGCTGAAATTGTTGCGTAATATTGGGATTCCGATCGCTGTGGTTTCCAGTTCGTCACACAACTGGGTCGATGGCTGGTTGGAAAAATTGGGATTGGTCGGTTATTTTCAAGAAATC
>JBIIFS010000052.1:0-11209 GCA_044237185.1 Luteolibacter sp. | reverse complement strand
CAAGCGCCTCGACATGCTGTCGCACGCCTTCGGTGATTCCTCCTTTGCTGTAGCCGCCTTCCAACAAGGAAACGATGCGTTCGTGGCCTTGTTCGCGGCAAAGCCCACGCAGGATTTCGGTGAGTTTCGCATACACTTCGCTCGACCAACCGAGCGCGCCCAAAGGATCGTCTCTGTGCGCATCGAAGCCTGCGGAAATAATCAGCAGCTCCGGTTTGAATTTCCGGAACGCTTCGGCGAGATCGGTCTCGAAAGCCTTGATCACCGCGACATCACCGCTGCCGGCTTGTAGAGGCACGTTCAAATTGAAACCCTCGCCTGCGCCCTTGCCTTTGATGTCCGGTGAGCCGCTAGGTCCTGGATAAAGCGGATATTGATGCACGGAGAAAAAGAACACGGTGGGATCTTCAAGAAACATCTCTTGGGTGCCATCACCGTGATGCACATCCCAATCCACAATCATCACGCGTTTGAGTTTGTGATGTTTCTGTGCGTATCGCGCGGCGATTGCGGCATTTCCAAAAAAACAAAAACCTTTCGCGCGATCCGGCATCGCGTGATGTCCCGGCGGCCGCAGGGCGGCAAACGCATTCGTTACTTTTTTCTCCATCACCAGATCCACCGCCGTCAGGGTCCCGGCCACCGCTCGTGTCGCCGCTTCGTAAGTGCCTTTAGAAATGGGCGTGTCACCGCTTTCATGCATGCGTTTCTCGCCGGCTTCGCAAGCCCGCTTCAGCTCAGCCACGTATTTCTTGTCATGCATTTCGTGAATCCACGGAATGGGATCGATCTTTTCATCTGGCTTCACCCATAGCAGACGTTTGGAGATCTCGTTTTCCTTGAGATGTTTCGTCAAACGCCGCAGCCGATCCGGATGTTCCGGAAATCCCGGGCCAGTATCGTGTTCGAGGAATAGATCATCGTAAATCAACGCCGTGCGAAATCCATTCGGCAGAGGCTTTGCTTTCTTTTCATTGTCTGCCGCCATTATGGCAGTCAAAGGCAGAAACACGGCGCTGCAAAGCAAGAAAGCTGGTAGTCGAGAATGCTTAATCATGTTTATGAGGAATGAATCACATTCATTTTTCATCAGCTTTCACAGACTGCAACCCCGCATTTGATTTTACAGAGTCTTTACGGACAGGCATCTGAGTCAGGTTTAAAAAGAGATTGTTATGAAAACAACTCCCATACATCCCCTAGCGCTTGCAGCGACTCTTGTCACCATCATCACCAGTCAGATGCCAGCACACGCGAAAGTCGCGCATCAACCTGAAGACAAACCAACCGTCGATGCTCCAGCGAAACCTGTAGTCGATGGCCAAAATAAAATCCAAATCGCTTTGCTCTTAGACACCTCCAGCAGCATGGAGAGTTGTTTTGAATGATGCGCGAGCGTTTCGAAGCGCGTTTGACTTCCGCGCATTTGAAGTTGGAAATGAAAATTGAGAGGCCGTTCCGTTGCTCGATCGATTCCAACACGCTTGAACACATCTTGTTCAATCTCATCGATAACGCCGCGAAATATGCAACGGGCTCGGAGCCTGCTATGGTCAGCATCGAGACAGCTACCCAATCGAATGGCTTTGTGATCAACGTCGGCGGCAATGAAAGCGGCGGTCCTTATACCGGAAAAAATACTTTTCTCCTTACGGAAATCCCAAAATCAAAGATGGCCCGGACGGCGAATACTTTACAGATCGGCTAGGCAGCGGGACGACGGGTTTCATCAAAGCCAACAAAGACAAACCTTTTTTGGTATACCTTTCATTTTATGCGGTCCACCCCCCCTGATGGCACCGGAAAAATTGGTAAAAAAATACGAAGCGAAACGCGAAAAATTAGGCCGCAAGAATGAATTCGAATTACCCTCACTGGGGCAACCAAGGCGGATCGCCCGGTATTGCGGTGCGCGACGGCAAATGGAAACTCATTTGTTGGGCATGGTCGGCGCGCACGGAGCTATTCGATCTGGAGTCGGATCCCGGAGAGTCCATGGACTTATCTGCGAGCCAACCTGAGCGAGTCGGGCAACTCGGGAAAAAAATCGATTTTTTATAAAGAACACCCACGCGCATTCGTTTTCCCAAAACCCGAACTTCGAAGGTAACTTCGAAAAGTTGTGACCGGATTTCTTGGAAAATCACTCATTTTTCCGTAAATTCTTCCTTGCCGTGTCCCGTAATATTTCCAAAATCCACGCTTATCCGAGCAAACTTGTAAACTCATGATCCATACAGTCAAAAATCGCCCCCGTGTATCCGCACTCACCGTCTTTGTATTCGCACTACTCAGCGCTCCCCAAATCTTTGCGCAAGAGACTGCCGCTCCGGTCGCACAGAAAACCTTTCTTGATCGTTGGGTGATCGATGGTGGCCCCACCATGTTTTTCATCGGCGCCGCTGTCGTTGCCTATATCGCACTCTCGGTTTACAATGGGATGAATTTCACCAAGGCGAAATATCACCCTGCGGATCTTCAGATGGTACTCATGGACCACATGGTTAACTGCCGCGTGCGTTCCGCAATCGAGCTGGCGGCAACCCACCCCTCGTATCTCGGTCGCCTTGTCGCCTATTCCTTCCCCAACATCGATGCAACCCAACCGGAAACCTTGGGCCGCGACCAAGTTGAAGACGCCATAGCGGACTTCACCAACAATGAAGCGCGCAAGAATCTCCTGTGGGTGAACTACATTTCCCTTTGCGCCCAAGCTTCTCCCATGCTTGGACTGCTTGGAACCGTTATGGGTATGGTAAGCGCGTTCGGCACTCTTCAAACCTCCGGCGGCGCGGATCCTTCCGCTCTCGCAGGTGACATCTCGGTCGCCCTTCTCACAACTCTTTGGGGTCTGATCAACGCGATTCCCGCAATCATCAGCTTCGTTTACTATAAAAACAAATACAATCAACTCGTTGCGGATTCTGTCCATGCGGCAGAGGAAATGCTCAACGCGGCCATTGCCACGGTGAATGCGGACACTCTCTATGCCAAGATCCCAGAGGGTATCGCCGTTTAAGCTGCCAAACTGTGGTGTTTGCCAATTCCTCAGCAAGCACCCGCTTATCTAACTCGCGAAATAACCTATACCATGGCTAAAAAAGAACGGTACACCGGGATAGATGAAGAAGAAGCGAAAATCGACATGTCGCCCATGATCGACATGGTTTTCCTCCTGCTGATCTTCTTCATCGTCAACGCGACCGCGATCATCATCAAGACCGATCCCGAAGTTTTGCCTCCAGTAGCCAAGAACTCAAAAAGGCAAGAAGACGGGCGGGGTCGCATTGTCGTTAACGTTCGTGAGGACGGAACATTCACAGACGAGCAATTTGTCATCCTCCCAGACAAGCAATCCATTTTTGAGATCGTCAAAAAACGTAAAGAACAAATGGATTCCGAGGGATTGAAACCGAAATTGCATCTTCGCGGAGACCAATTGGCTATGTTTAAATATTGCCGAACCGCCATCAGCGCAGCTGCGGAAGCAGGTGTGACAGAAGTGGTTTTTGCAGTTTATGAAACCCACAAAGGCCTGAAATCTGCAAAATAATTTCCAAACCTCCCTGATTCGCAACCTTCAGTAAAAATTTCCCATGGCCCGTCATAAGAAATCAGCCGTCCCGGAAGAAGGAATGCCAGAACTCGATATTTCCTCACTGATCGATGTCTGCTTTCTACTCCTCATCTATTTCATCGTTACTTCCACGATCACACCGCGCGAGCAGGACCTAGGAATGGCTCTTCCCGCAAACTCGCCGCCCAGTAGCACGCAGCCAAAGATCGATCCGATGTTCATCAAGGTCAATGCGGCAGGTGCGGTTTTCACGGGTGCGGGTGACGCCCAACAATCCCTTGATACAGAAGTATCGGTTCGCGAATTGCCACTGCTCAACAGCCAACTACAACTTTACTCTGCAGCCGCCAAGAGCGCGGGAAACAATCCTCTCGTCCAGATTTGGGTAGATCCAGGCACGACCCAACAACGGGTTATCGATGTCCTGAACGCACTTGCCGCAGTTGGAATTACATCGGTTACCTTCACGGATCTTATCGAGTGATTTACCGCAAAAGAAATTTTCAGCCAATTTTTTAACGCCGGCGGACGTTGCCTCCTGCAAGGGCAGGCCCTCGGCGTTTCATTTTCCACAAATCCAACTCCCCCTCCCAACCTCCAAATCAATCACTAAACAGCTATGAAAAACTTCATTTTATCCGTAACATTGCTGGTCACTTCCTCATTGCTTCTTCCGGCCCAGGACTTGGCCACACTTGTCGATGACGGACTCAAGGCCATGAACGAGGGCAAATGGGAACAAGCCCTCGCCCTCAATGCGCAGGCGATCGAGAAACATGGCGAGGACAAGAAAGCGGCGTTGGACACATACGGACCGCAATTCGGTATGATTTGGTTCCGCAAGGGCGTTTGCGAGCTTCAACTCAAGAAATTTGACGATGCGATGAAATCCTTCGAGGCCACTTACAAGGATTTCCCAAATACTCCCGAGAAAGATGGCAACATATTCAGTAAAATGGCATTGCTGAAATGGGGTGAGGCAGCGATGGGCGCTGAAAAATATCAGGTCGCCATCGACCAGTGGAATCAGTTCATCAAAGAGCGCACTCCGAAAGACAAGTATCCGCAAGGTCTGTTCAATGTCAATATGGCCATCTGCCAATACAATGTTGGCAACATCCCCAAGGGCAATGAGCACTTAGAGATCGCCATCAAAAACAAAGCCGCATTCGCCACCCCGAACGCGGCCATCGTGTCAGGCTTCCAAGTCTTGGTATCTGTATCGCTCAAAGAGGAAAATGAACAAGGATTCCTTGATTTCCTCGCGAAAAACAAAGGGGTTCTGATGATCGAGCCCTTCGAAATGCAACGCTTTTCCAAGATTTTCATGAAAATTGCGGGTGATGCGATTGCCGCTAAAAAAGTGAAAACCGCACTGGTTCTTTACCAATTCGTTCCTCCAACCCAAGTCGCCATTGATGACCTGGCAGCCAAGATCAAGATGATGGGTAAAGTGCCGGCATTGACTGATGGATCCGCCAAGCTGAACCGGGCGCAGATGGAAAACGACCTTTCCGCTTTGAAGGCGGAGCTTGCCAGCAACAAGTCGCTTGAAATGATCAAGCTCGCAGCCACCGCCTACATTTACGAAGCACAGGGCTACGTGCCGGCCGCCCATGCGGCTTACCTGCAACTCGAAACCCTGTATTCGAGATCTGAGAAACGCGAGGACAACCTGTTCAGCCTCATCCGCACCGCTTCTCTCCTCGGCAAGATGGATCAGGTGCAATCCTACAGCGAACTTTTCCTCAAAACCTATCCGGAATCCAAGCACAAGGCGGCGATCATGAGACTCATGCTCTCCTCCTTGTTCTTCAACGGGAACTATGAAACCTGTATCGAAATCGCCTCGGACCTCATCACCAAAGAAAAACTCAAAGCGCCTTCGCCGGAACATGATCTCGCACTGTTCGTGCTCGGCGGTTCTTACTTCTACACGGCCAAATACGATACCGCCGCTCCATATCTGGAAAAACACATCGCCACCTATCCAGAGAGCCGCTTCGCGATGCACGTCTCCTACTTCCATGCATCCAACACCCAACGCCTGCAGTTATGGAAAGAATCCGCCAAACTTCTCGACGCATTCCTCGAAAAATACAAAGCGGATCCGGATCAAAGCTATATTCCGCTCGCCCTGTTGGATCGCGCAAACGTCCACTACTCCGAGGATGAAATGGAAGCCACTGTAGAAAAAATCGATCGCCTGCTGAAAGACTTCCCAGATAGTCAAAGTGCTAACCAAGCGCTGAATCTCAAAGGCAATGTGCTCGAGGGCCAAGGCAAAATCACCGAGGCAATCGAATGTTACCAGCTCTCATTGGAGAAAGCAGAGAGCAAGGGAAATGACGGCATTGCCGGAGAAGCACTCTACTACTTGGTCTCTCTGCTGTCCGGCGAGAAAAGCGATGAGGATGCCGCCACCCGCTTTCCGAAAGCGGTCGCTTATGCTGAAAAATATTGGGAGAAATACTCGGAAGACTCGCCTTATCGCGCGCAACTTTCCGTCGCCATCATGCCGGCCATGATGGCAGTGGGCCGCGGCGAAGAAGCCCTGAAACGCCTTCAGGAAATCATTTCCGAAATGGCCAAGCTCCAAGAAGCCTACGGATTGGAAGAAGCCATCAACTCCTATACCGAGGCTTATCTGGCGACCCACAAGCCCGAAGAACTCAAGGAGCACTTCTTCAATTTCCCGAAAATCGAGGTTGGTGACAAGGTGGCACGCGCCCTCCTGCGCATCGCTGTGATCGGCGTCTATGAGAATCTCCTGACAAAGGCGAAAGATGACAATGAGAAGCGCAACATCAATGCAATGATTCAAGTCCTGTTCCAAAATCTAAAAACCGAATTTAATGTCAAGGAGCTCTCGAATTTCATTCTGGTGAAACTTGGCGACTACCTGCGCACCAAAACCTCAGCCCCGCTTGAATCCCTGCCTTATTACAATGAGGCGCTCTCTCGCCAGGATCAGGCTTATCGTTTCGATGCCCTGTTAGGTCGCGCTGACGTTTACGGTAAATCCAAGCAGCCTGACGAACTTGTCAAATCCATCGAGGATTTCGAGCGGGTCTTTGCGGATTCCAGTGACAAGGGCCAGCGTGAATTCTCTCTCTACAGGATTGTTCAAGTCCTCATGCAAAAAGGCGATTATGCAGGGGCCGCCAAGCGCGCAAACGAATATCTGAACCGTGACGCGGCCGCGGGACCGGTTCTTGCATTCAGCAAATACAGCGCGGAAATGGGATACCTTCTGGCACAAACCTTCGAGAAGCGCGACATGGTCGAGGATGCGATCCAGATGTATGTCAAAGTCTGGTCCACTTACATGGGCAACATCAAAGTCTCCGCTCCCGCGATCCGTTCCTGGATGGAGCTGTCCTACAAACGGAACAACATCTCTACGGATCCCAATATCCCGTCCGATAGGCAAGGCGCCTACGAAGGCGGTTACAAATTCATCGAACTCACCAGCCGCTTCAAGGACAAGCTCACGCCCGCGGAACTCGAGCTCTGGCAGGAGGTTGAAAAACTCACCGCCAAATATGTTGCCGATCCCAATGTAAAATCCATGGAAGAAATCAAGAAGGAGAAAGAAAACAAGAAGTAATCCCCAACGCCACTTGTCCACGTTCCAACATTCAAATCATTCAGAACTATGAAACCATTTCTTCTCCTCTCACTCATCCCCGCATTCGCCCTCACCGCTCTTGCTCAAGAGTCATTCATGATCAAGGCCGCGTTTGTCCCCAAAGAACCGGGCGGCAGACCTTTTGTCGGTGCCGTTGTTGCCGCAAACGCCGCGCAGATCGAGTATCGCAACCCCATCACGGCATCCGGCGCCACCGTATCGGCCATCAAGGATTTCGAGACGATCTTCTTTTTGGAACCTGCGGAATACATTGCCGCGATGGATCTCTACGAATCCGGTAAATATGAAGACGCGAAAGCGCAATTCGCAAAATACAAGGACCAGACAAAAGCCGTCGCAAATCTTCCCGGAAATTACAACGTCCTCGCCGCCTTTTACGAGCTCGAGTGCCTGAGAAAGATGGGAGATTTGAAAGGTCTTGCCGAGGCCCTGCAGGGCTTTTCCAAGCAACAACTGACCCGGGAGTATCAACTGCGCCAGCTTGATCTCTATGTCATGTGGGATGCCATCAAATCGGAAAGCTGGGATCGCGCGCTGTCGATTGCCACCCAGCGCGAAAAAGAGAAAATGCCGGATGATCAGGTCGTCCAGGTTCTTTACTGCAAGGCTTTGGCCTTGCACAAGTTGAACCGCCTTGAAGAGACGATGGGCATTTACAATATGGTGATCACGGCGGATGCGGCATCTTCGGAAGGCCTGGTCTCCAAGGCCGCCCTGAGCTTGCTCGACATCTATTTCAAGGATGAAGCCGTTAAAACCGCAATGACGGAATGGGGTACGGATCAGGAGAAGAAAGGCTCCGCAGGATATAACAAATTGTTGGAGGCCGGTGCCCTAGCCAGGCTCTATAAGAAATATTTTAACGATATCAAGGAGATGCCCGCTGAGTATAAAAAACTCATGGATTTCAACGCCAAGGAAGAGGAAGAAACCATTTCCAACTGAACGAACCTCATTCCGGCGCTTTCCCGGGTCATGTCGGGCTGGTAAAATTTATTCTGCCCTCTGAGCACATTTATGACATGTTCCTCGCAGAGATGCTACGCCAACTGACTGTTTCAGCCCTTTGTGTTTGCCTGGTTGCCTGCGAAAAGGAAAGCCAGGTGGATCGAGCCACGCGTGAGGGGATCCTGATCATGGGAAATGCGAACGATCCCAAAAGTTTGGATCTCCAAGTCGTTACCGGCGTTTTGGACAGTAATATCATGCGCTCCTTGTTCGAGGGCTTGGTTCAGTTTCATCCATCCGATGATCTCGCTACCCCGGCGGGCTCGGCTTTAGAACTCACTCCGGATGAAACGTGCACGGTCTGGACGGTAAAACTCCGCCAAGATGCGAAGTGGTCGGATGGCCACGAAGTCACGGCAGAGGATTACGCATTTGCCTACGAGCGCATCCTCACGCCGGATCTCGCCGCCAAATATGCCGAGATGCTCTATTTCGTGAAAGGGGCCGAGGCGTTCAACAAGGGAAAAACCAAAGACTTTTCCACGGTTGGTTTGAACATCGTCGACAAATGGACGTTCACGATGACGTTACGCGGCCCAACGCCTTACTTCAGGCAATTGCTCAAGCACTATACCTGGTATCCGGTTCCGAAACATGCGGTTCTAAAACACGGAACCATCGGCCAAATCGGCAATCCGTGGTCCAAGCCCGCAAACCACGTCGGCAATGGCCCGTTTCGAATCAAGTCATATCGCAGGACCGATCACATTGAGGTTGAGCGCAACCCATATTATTGGAATGCCCAAAATGTTTCTCTCAACGGGATTCGCTTTCTGCCCATCAACAATTCATATACGGAAGCAAGGATGTTTCGCGATGGTCAGATTCATGTCACCTACACGGCTCCGGCCGAGGTGGTGGATATGATGAAAAAAACCAATCCGTCCGTGCTGCGCCAGGAGCCTTATTTCGGAACCGACATGTTTCGTTTCAACACGACCCGAAAGCCCATGGATGATATCAAGGTCCGTCGCGCGCTCAGCATGACATTGGATCGTGAAGCGCTGTGTGAGAACGTATACCGGGGCTATGTCCCTCCTTACGGATTGACTCCGCCAACCCGAGGCTATCAGCCGCCGGCAGATGTGAAGTTTGATATTGCCGAGGCCAAAAAACTCTTCGCCGAGGCCGGTTTTCCAGATGGCAAGGGATTTCCCAGACTCAAGCTTCTGGTCTCATCCCGTGAAGCTGCGGCAACGATCGGTGCGGCAACTCAAGCCATGTGGCGTGAGCATCTCGGAGTGGAAATCGAAATCGAACACAAGGAATGGACTGCCTATCTTGTCGCCATGCAGTCTTTGGATTTTGATATCTGCTCGGGAGGCTGGATAGGAGATTACATCGACCCGCTCACCTTTCTTGAAATGTGGTCCCCAGGCAACGGCAACAACAATACGGGTTGGGTCAGCCAACCGTTTGCGGACAAGTTGGCGGAATCTTTCCAGCTCACGGATCCCTCGGAGAGATACGCGAAATTGAAGCAAGCGGAACAAATCCTGCTGGCAGAGGCTCCCATGGCGCCAGTCGCATGGAGATCGAAAAATTATCTCATCCATCCGTCCGTCAAAGGTTGGAATCCATTGCTTCTCGATTGTCACCCTTACACATCCGTTCGCCTTGTCCCGCGGAAAAAAGATTAACAAGAACATGTTCAAACTTCTCTTATCCCGGTTTTTTCAAGGCTTGCTGACGTTGTTCATCCTCGTCACGTTGACCTTTTTTCTGGTGCGTGCGATGCCGGGAAGTCCCTACACCGAGGAAAAGGCGGTGCCCGCACATGTGCTTGAGCGGATGAAAGCCTATACCGGACTCGATAAACCCCTGCCGGCGCAGTACGCGCAATATTTGAAAAACCTCATCATCCATCAGGACCTCGGTGATTTGATCAAGAAAGATGGGGTAAAAGTCTCCGAAGTAATTCGTGATTCCTTTCCCGTATCGCTAGCCCTCGGCCTCGCTTCGATGTCTATCGCATTGATGGTCGGCATCCCCGCGGGCGTGATTGCCGCCGTGAAAAAAAACACTCCCGTCGATTTCGCCTGCCTTTCGTTTGCCATGCTTGGCATCTGTCTGCCGAGTTTTGTGATCGGACCTCTGCTGGCCGTGTTTGCCGGACTCCGGTTTGATTCGATCCATGTTGCGGGCTGGAGCTCACCAACGGATTGGATTCTTCCTGCCGTGACGCTTGGCATGATCAATGCCGCCTACCTCGCCCGGCTTTCACGCGGCGGCATGTTGGATGTGCTCAATCAGGACTACATTCGCACCGCAAAAGCCAAAGGTGTCCCGGGATACAAAATCATCATGCGTCACGCATTGCGCGGAGGATTGATTCCGGCCGTCGCCTTCATCGGACCCGCATTCGCATCGATGATCTCCGGCTCGTTCGTGATCGAAACCATTTTCCAGGTTCCCGGCATGGGCCAGCATTTTGTCAATGCGGCAACCGACCGCGAGTTTTTCCTCATTCAGGGACTCGTTCTCTTTTACGGTTTTCTCATTGTCGCAGCCAACCTCCTGGCGGATCTCGCACAGATCGCCCTCAATCCGAGGCTACGCTGAAAGGAACCGCGATTTGGAATCGCGCCTGCAACGGTTTTGTTAGAGCCAGATGTTTCGCTTGCGAGATCGCGATTTGGAAATCGCGGCTCCTTTCAGATCTCAATCCTTTGCTGCGCTGAAATAGGTTTTATTCAGAACCTGCATCGTTTTCGCAAGTTCCGCATCATCTAGACTGTTTGCCAAAAGTCCTTGCGTAAAAGGCCGAGCGATGGGGTCACGAGTTCAAGGCGTGATGAGGGCGCAAAGCTAATCCTTCCTCGTCCCCTCAAGGGACGCATTCCGCTTAGAGCGTTTCTCAGAAGTTTTCCGATATACGGCACTGTGAGGCAACCAATGTTGGTTCTTGGAGGAAATGTCGGAGAGCGGTAAGGATCCGGGCTTCAAGGTCTTCGCCCTTTCGGCAGAAGAAG
>JBIIFS010000177.1:0-3049 GCA_044237185.1 Luteolibacter sp. | reverse complement strand
GGCGTTCGGGAAGGTAAACGAGGTGAGGACCGTCGTTATAATATTTCTGCGCGAGAGCGGAAGCCGCAGTCAGGAAGCCTGCGTGGCGGCCCATGACGCAACCGATGTAAACGCCTTGCAGAGCACGATTATCAAGATTCACACCCATGAATGCCTGGGCAACGAAACGTGCGGCGGAGCCGAAGCCCGGGCAGTGATCGTTTTCCATAAGATCGTTATCGATCGTCTTGGGGATGTGGATGGCACGCAATTCGTAGTTTGCCGCTTGTGCCTGTTCATTGACGATGCGGACGGTGTCCGAAGAATCATTTCCACCAACGTAGAAGAAGTAACGAATGTCATGGGCCTGCATGACTTCGAACATGCGCGCGCAATACTCCTCATCGGGCTTGTCGCGGGTAGAAAGTAGGCCGGAAGAGGGAGTGCCGGCAACCTGTTCGAGGTTGTGCGTGGTCTCGCGGGTGAGATCGACAAAATTCTCGTTGATGATTCCGGACACGCCATGGACAGCTCCATAGATCGATGTCACTTGCGAGAACTTGCGTGCTTCGAGGGCAACGCCCACGATGCTCTGGTTGATCACTGGGGTGGGACCGCCGCCTTGGGCGACGAGAACTTTTCCTTCAAGACGGTTGCTCATAACGGCGGGAGGATTACGAGTTTCGCGCTCACGGGAAACCCTAAACTTCAGAATTTGTCAAATGGCCGGCCGGTCGGCCGCCGGGATACTATCACGAACCCCGACCCGCAGAGTTTTCATCGGGCATAGGCTCTTGCCCGATCGGGGATGGAGGTCCATATTCCGAAAGATATGAACCGGGAAGAAATGGCTGGGGTTTTGGAGAAGATCGCTCTGTTGTTGGAATTGAAGGGAGAGAATCCTTTTAAAGTTCGGGCTTATCGGCAGGGAGCGGAAGTGGTGTTGGCAATGCAAGAGGATGTGGTGGAGCTGGCGAAGAACGACGGGCTGGGAGGAACCAAGGGGATAGGTGAAGCATTGCGTGACAAGCTTGGAGAACTCGCGCGGACGGGAAAATTGGAATTTTACGAAAAGTTGAAAGGAGAATTTCCACCGACCATATTTGATTTGTTCGAAGTGCAGGGATTGGGTCCCAAGAAGATCAAGGCATTGTATGATGAGCTCGGGGTGGCGTCGTTGGAGCAACTCAAAACGGCTTGTGAGGAAGGACGGGTGGCGGCGTTGGCGGGCTTTGGTGAAAAGACCCAACACAAAATACTCGAGGGAATTGCGGCCAATGAAAATTTTTCGGATCTTTTTCTGTTAGGAGAAGCCGCCATCGCGGTTGAGGGAATTTTGGAAATGTTGCGGATTCATCCGGAGATTTCGAGAGTGGCGGTCGCTGGATCGTATCGGCGGGCGAAAGAAACGGTTGGAGATCTGGATTTTCTTGTCGCGACAAAAGAAGGGTCGCTGGTATGTGAGGATTTCACGAGGCTGCCGGAGGTGGAATCGATCATTGCCTGTGGAGATACCAAAGCCTCGGTGCGATTGAAGAACGGAATGCATTGCGATTTGCGCGCGGTGAAAAACTCCGAATTTCCTTTCGCCTTGCAATATTTCACGGGTTCCAAAGAGCACAATGTCGCGCTGCGATCGCTGGCGTTGAAAAAAGGTTGGTCCCTGAACGAATACGGACTCAACCCGGTGGTTGAAGGCGTTGAACGTCCTGTGGTGGAGGATGAAAAGGATATCTATCGCTGGTTGGGGCTGCGGTTCATCGAGCCGGAATTACGGGAAAATCGTGGCGAGATTGAGGCGGCGGCTGAGGATCAATTGCCGCGCTTGGTGGAGCTCATGAATCTGCGTGGAACCTTTCACAATCACACCACGGCATCCGACGGTAAGGATCATCTTGAGGGTATGGTTGAGGAGGCGATGGACCTGGGTCTGCAATATCTCGGCATTTCTGATCACTCGAAATCCTCGGTTTGGGCAAATGGTTTGAATGAGGAGCGATTGATGGATCAGATTGCGGAGATCAGAAACCTGGAAAAATCACTGAACGGCTTCCGGATTTTTGCGGGCAATGAAGTGGATATCCTCAAAGACGGCAGCTTGGATTTTTCCGATGAGATTCTGGCCCGACTCGATTTCTGCGTCGCATCCGTACACAGCCTGATGAACCTGGATGAGCAAACGATGACCGCCCGCATTTGCCGCGCTATGGAGAACGAATATGTGACGATGCTCGGGCATGTGACGGGCCGGCTCTTGCTGAAACGCGATGGCTATGCGGTGGATCAGGCTAAAATCATCGATTGTGCGGCAGCGACGCGAACCGTGATCGAGCTGAATTGCAGCCCGATGCGGATGGATATGGACTGGCGTTGGTGGAAGCGCGCGCGTGACAAGGGCGTGCTTTGTTCGATCAATCCCGATGCTCATGCGCGTGCTCAACTGCATTATCTGGGTCAGGGAGTCAGAATCGCACGCAAAGGCTGGCTGCGGAAAGAGGACGTGCTCAATACCAGGTCTGTCAAAGAAATCGAAGCGTTTTTAGCAAAGCCGAAGGCGGAAAGATGAACGGAAACAAAGCCCGAAAAAATGACTGGTCCATCAGCTTTTCTTGAATTTCGAAATGATAGATGAGCTTTTTTCCCTCACCTATGAGATGGGCAAAAGTCAATCGCCCTCAGCGAATCAGGATCAGCAAGATGCTGGATTTTTGATGCATGGGGCAACATCGCAGGGCGTTTTTATTCAGGACTGAGCATTGAGGGCGTCTTTTTTCGCTGTGGGAAATTGGAAATGGTGGAGGAGAGTTTAGGCCGGTTGCCAAAAGTCTTTTCCGAAACGAGGAGATTTTGAGGTTTGGATGATTAGCCGCTGCGCGGATGTTTGATTTGGAGTTCCGGCCCGTAACCCACGGTTTCGTTGTTGTTCGTCAGTCGTGGATGTTCATTGCCTACGTTGCACTCCGGCCAAGCAGTGTGCGTTCTCCCAATACGGAGAACGGTGATGGCTGGCTTTCACTCCTTCCTCACGCCTAGAATCCGAGGGCTACGGACTCGGTCGTTTCGGAAAATA
>JBIIFS010000176.1:0-3055 GCA_044237185.1 Luteolibacter sp. | reverse complement strand
TTGAATTGCTCCTAACCCGCAAAACGCCCAAGCACAATAAGAAAAACGTATTATTTGTCTGGGAAGTTGAATTGCTCCTAACCCGCAAAACGCCCAAGCACAATAAGAAAAACGTATTATTTGTCTGGGAAGTTGAATTGGGGAAGTTGAATTGGGGAAGTTGAATTGGGGAAGTTGAATTATTATTTGTCTGGGAAGTTGAATTGTAGGAAGTTGAATTGGATCTCCATCAGCCAGCCCGCTGACATTCTAACGATTTAACGGAAATAAAAATTCCCCCATGTTCGTCTGGCTCCTCATTGGCTTTCTTGTGCAAAAGCTGTCCTTCTGCCGTGAATTGATTCTCAGCCCAAACCTGTTCGTTATGAATCAACGCGCACTGGCGCGGGCAGTAAAGCCAGTGCTGGAGGGCTGAAAGAGGGATGGATTCCATGGGTTTCTGGTTTGAGGAGTTGACTGCATGCACTTTTTGTGCTCAAGTGCATGCATGACTCAGGTGACTGTCAGAAATATTGAAGATGAATGGGTGGAGAAGGCGAAGGCTGAGGCTGTTGCTCGTAAGGTATCGATGAATTCGATTTTAAAAGAGGCGATTGCTCGGGGACTTGGTGTCGAGCTGGTCAAGGTATCAAATGGGCTAGAGAAATTCGCGGGATGTATGCCGTTTGAGTCGGATGAGGAGCGGAAAGAATGGGATGAGCACCTCGCGGATTGCGCCCGCATTGATACCGAGGAGTGGAAATGACCGTTGTTCTTGATACAAATACCTATTCAGAGTGGGTGCGGGATGGTCGATGGGCAGAGTTTATCGGACGAGCGACTTCTATCCTCGTTCCGGCACCTGTGCTCGGAGAGTTGAGAGATGGATTTTTAAAAGGTTCAAGAACCTCGCAGAATGAGGAAACTCTGATGGAATTTCTATCAAGTAGCATGGTTGCGATTGCTTATGTTGGGGAGGAAACGAGCCATGTGTATGCCCGTTTCAAGAACGAGCTTAGACGAAAAGGCAAACCTATCCCCATCAACGATATTTGGATCGCCGCCGTCGCCCATGAGTCGGGCGGAACCCTTCTCACAGGCGACAGTCATTTCGGGTTCCTCGATGGGCTTAAAGTTTGCTTTGGTGATGCACATTAGATCCGCTCGATGATTTGGTTTAAGCTGCGGGTGTTTTACTCATATTCCTCGTAGTCTGGATACTGCACGGGAGGAGTGCCTATCGAATTGAGGATCTTCGGCCTGCGGAACATGCTTTTCGTCTCTTCGAAGGATTGCGGCCTGTTAGACATTCCCTCGGAAGTTTATACAGCATTCATGAAGTATTTGTAATGGTCTGTGGCGGCGGATGGTATCCGCCATGCCAATCAAATCCAATTTTCTCTTAGACTGTTAGACTGTTAGACTGTTTGCAGGTAACCATTCTAAGTCTAAGCTGCTCTGGTTATCTATTATAATTTGGCATGGCGGATACCATCCGCCGCCACGGTTGCCGTCACCTCACGCCAAATCCATCACGAGAACCTTCACCCACATTTCCCGGTGACCGCCGGAGAAGGCGTCGTGGATGGGATCGGCTTTTTGGTATGTTTCGTGGGCCTCCATCGTATCAAACTGGAGAGAAATGCCGTAATCCCATGAATGATCCGTGACGGGGCGATGCTCGGTGGCGGCGGGCTTACCCCAATGAGCTCTGGTTATATTAGGGGATTTGACCAATTCTGTGAGCGCGGCTTCCATGCGTGCATGACCTGTTTCAGTTTTGAATTCGTCTTTGAGCCAGAAGTAAACGTGGTGTTCCATGCCGAGAGATTTGTAAATCCAAAGAGGAGTGGCAAGAGACTAAATTTTCTCGCCGCGGAGTTCGAAAACTTTTTTCACGGTAGCCTCGATCAGGTTGTTCGGGCAGGACGCGCCGGCGGTGAGGCCGACGATGATGTGATCCTTGCCGGCAAACACATTCGCATAGTTTGAGGTCTGTTCCTTTTCATGATGGAGATCGTAATGAACGATTTCCTCCAGAGAAGTGATCTGCGAAGCGTCTCTGATGAAAAACGTGGGGAGTTCTTTTTCACCGATTTCAACCAAGTGCGCGGTATTTGAAGAGTTGTATCCGCCAACGACGAGGAGCAAATCCATTTTGGTTTTCAGCATCTCGAACAAAGCGTCCTGCCGTTCTTGGGTGGCACCGCAAATCGTATCGAACATGGAAAAGTTTTCAGAGGATCCGTCGCGATCCGAGATAGCTTTGGAGAGGCGGTTTTGAATTTCCTGCGTCTCGCTTTTCAGCATGGTCGTCTGGTTGGCGATGCCGATTTTCAGCAGGTGCCGATCCGGATCGAAACCCTCGGAATAAGATCCGTGAAAACGTGAGAGAAATGCTTCCTTGTCGCCGCCTTTGCGGATGTGGTTGCAGACAAAATCGGTATCCGCGAGCGTGAGGATGACGAGGTAATGACCTTGGGCGTGTTCACCGATCGCGCGTGAGGAAGTGGCGCGCGTTTCCTCATGATCCGCCTTGCCATGAATGATGGAAGTGATTCCTTCCTTTGCGTAGCCGCGCACGCGCCGCCAGACTTTCATGACATCGCCGCATGTGGTGTCGACCGTGTAACATCCACGCTCTTCGATCTTGTCCATAAAATGCGTCGGTGCGCCGAAGGCTGGGACGATGACCACATCGTCTGCCGTCAGATCGTCATAGGATGCATCAATTTCCCGCCATGGCAGGGAGACGATGTTCATCTCGCGGAGCTGGCGATTCACCTCTGGGTTGTGGATGATTTCTCCGATGAGAAAGATGCGATTTTCGGGAAAGACCTTGCGTGAGGCGTAGGCGAGATCGATCGCGCGCTCGACACCATAGCAGAAACCGAAGTCCCGGGCGAGTAGCAGCGTGGTGTTTCCGCAAGTCAGCTTGCCGCCCTGGTCTTTGATTTTTTCCACCAGTGATGAACGGTAGTGCACCGCAACCTCGGCTGAGACAAGCTCCATCACATCCGGACGACGGACATTGACGCGGGGTTTTTTGTTAGAGGAATCGGACATCGGGGAATTA
>JBIIFS010000175.1:0-3067 GCA_044237185.1 Luteolibacter sp. | reverse complement strand
TGCCCCGTGGCTGTCTTGATGAAATTCTTTCGCTCTTATCAGGATTGAAAATCAAACCATTGATCCATGACGAGCGGGTCGCAGGAACTCCAATCGATCTAAAGTTCTCAGGCAGTCTACGACCTGAGCAAGAAACCGCTGCCTGTGCGATGCTCGCGCATGATATCGGTGTCTTGTCTGCCACAACTGCCTTCGGAAAAACTGTTTTGGCTGCTCATCTAATCGCGGCTCGCGGTGTGAATACTTTGATTCTGGTTCACCGCCAACAACTGCTTGAACAATGGATCGAGCGGCTCTCGTCATTTCTCAATATACCAGCCAAGTCCATCGGTCGTCTTGGCGGCGGTCATAAAAAACTAAATGGAAAAATCGACGTCGCTATCATCCAAAGCCTAGTCCGAAAGGGAGTGGTTGATGATCGCGTTGCTGACTACGGGCATCTCGTTATCGACGAATGCCACCATCTATCTGCGCACAGTTTTGAATGGGTCGCACGGCGTGCCAAAGCTCGATTTGTTCTCGGACTCTCCGCTACGGTAGCGAGAAAAGATGGTCACCACCCCATTATTTTCATGCAATGCGGCCCTGTCCGTCATCGTGTGAATGCCAAACAACAAGCGGATAGCCGTCCGTTTTCCCATCACGTCATCGTCAGACCTACGGGACTTAGGTCATTAGCCGAACCTGATCCTGACCGACGTCTTGAATACCAGAATCTTTGCGGGGAGATCATTCATTCCGAACGCCGTAATCAGATGATCCGAGACGACGTTGCTAATGCTCTGCTTGAAGGGCATTCGCCTTTGGTTCTAACCGAACGAACGGAGCATGTGAAAGTGCTTGCAGATTTGATCCGCCCACACGCACGACATCTCATCATTCTCCAAGGCGGAATGGGTCGTAAAACCCTGCGTGAGGCGATGGCGCGTCTTACAGCTGTTCCAGAAAATGAATCCCGCGTGGTTATTGCCACTGGTAAATTCGTGGGCGAGGGTTTCGACGATTCTCGACTCGACACGCTTTTTCTTACGATGCCCGTTTCCTGGCGCGGGATTATTACCCAATACGCCGGACGTCTTCATCGTCTTCACGATGGCAAGCGTGAAGTGAGAGTTCACGATTATGCAGATCTTGATATTCCGATGCTTTCCCGCATGTTCAACAAACGTTGCGCGGGCTATGAAGCTATTGGATATACGATTTTGTTACCTGCGAGCGCAATGCCGGGCTGGCCTACGGAAGTCCCTTTGCCCATAGATCCTGAATGGAAAAAAGATTACTCTGCCAGTATCCGTCGCTTGGTCCGCGATGGTGTGGATGTCCCTCTCGGAAATCTATTTGTCACAGCTACTCGACCTAACACGGATTACGAACGGGCACGCAGTGCCTCGGAGGCTTTCCTTTTCCACCGCCTCGAATCGCTCTCGCAAACGGCTGGGCTTTTTCGTCTGAATGTTAAATTACCCATTCCCTTTGATGGTTGGAGTGAAATGGAAATCGACTTGTATTGTGCCAAACTGAAGTTGGCTGTGGAGATCGACGGACCACAACATCTATCTGATCCAGATGCATACCGTCGTGATCGACGGAAGGACGCTTTGTTACAAGAACACGGGCGCTATGTTTTGAGATTTCTCTCTGAAGACCTCGGAAAGAATCTGGATGTTACGTTGGACACCATCCATAGGGCTATTTCTCATCTTTCTCATAAGACATAATTGTCCAAATCGGACAGACGAATGAATTCGCTTATAAATTAATATTTCCGCTTTGAGTAGAATGTGCAAATGGTTATCCAAGATCACGTAAGTGAGAATTTCAACCCCCGAGAACTTGGCCATTCGCCACATCATTCGCCGCAGAGCCTCCTTCTCGATTGCTCCAAGGAGGAATTCACTATTCACCACCCGCGACATCACGTGATAGCAGGCCGCGCAGTCCGTCACGCGCATCCTCTTGCGCCCGGAAAACCCTCTGGCCCCCGAATCTGCCCCAACCTCCGCCCCGTTTTCATCTCCGCCAACTCCAGATGCGACCACACCCTCTGCTCCCAAGAATCCATTGTTTTATCTACTTTCTTGACATGAAGCAATAAATACATCTTTATTGCTCTATGAAAACCACCGTAGATCTGCCCGATCCCATACTGGAACGGGTCAAAATTGCTGCTGCGACGCGGAAAACCACCATCAAAAGTCTCATTATCGAAGGATTAGAGACAGTTTTACGCGAAGACGTGACCGTCACCATTCCTTCAGATGCGCTGAAACGTCTTCGCACCGGATACCACTTGGGTGGTCAACCTTTGAGTCGAGAACAAGCCAATGCCCGCTGAATCTTTCATCGACACCAATATTCTGCTCTACGCCTACGATCTGGACTCGCCTGAAAAACGATCCATCGCAGCGAGTATTCTCGAGCAAGCATGGATGAAACCCGGCAGCCATGCAATCAGCGTGCAAGTGCTCATGGAATTCCACGCGAATTTCATCAGAAAAGGCCATTCCAACGAAGTGGCCAATCAATTGATCGGTGATTTTTACCATCTGCCGATTGTCGATAACACGGTCGGTCTTTTCCAACTGGCGCTCGGTTTTAAAGAGCGATGGAAAATCTCAATTTGGGATTCGATGATACTCGCAGCCGCTCATGGATGTGGCGCACGCGAGCTTCTAACAGAAGATCTCAACCACGGACAAGTCTATGGCGAGGTTCTTGCGGTGAATCCGTTTGCGTGAAGGGCGGAGGGCTGATTTGAGGCGCCATATTTTGACCGATGGATAAACTCAAGAGTCATAGGCACCTTCTGATTTGGCAGCTCATCGGATGATCTTTAATTCATCACACTGAGGATGGGAAGATGATTATAGTAACGGATTTCTCGTTTGCATAAGCCGCTTGAAAAGCGGCTCTCCGGTTAGATGCTCATCGCTTGGAAGCCGCCGTCGACAATCATTTCCATGCCGGTGATGAAAGACGATGCTTTTGGCGAGGCGAGGAGGAGAGTGGCGCCGATGAGTTCTTCCGCATTGCCGAAGCGTGATGACGGGGTGTGGCGAAGAATGTC
>JBIIFS010000174.1:0-3078 GCA_044237185.1 Luteolibacter sp. | reverse complement strand
CGCCTCAGAAAGGTTGGCCCGGGCGTAATGCGAAATTCCTCAGGCATCACGTTGTTCCGGGTATGTTCAAAAAGATGGGTGGCACGATTCTCGAGCCTATCCTCACCCCACCAGCCGAAGATCGCGTTCGTGTCACGTGGATCGGTCATGCGTCATTTTTTCTCCAGTTTGCCGGGCACTCGGTGTTGGTCGATCCCAACTGGGCAAAGTGGCACGGTCCAGTGAAACGCCAGCGGCATCCGGGGTTTCGTTTGAAAGACATCCCTGAAGTCGATCTGGTGCTCGTCACTCACGCCCATTTCGATCACTTGCACAAACCCAGCCTAAAAATCCTTCAAGCCAGCAACGGCATTGTCGTTCCCAAAGGCAGTGCATCGCTGGTCAAAAAACTCGGTTTCCCCGAGATCCACGAGGTCAACATTTGGGATGAGCTGGATGTGAAAGGCATGGAAATCATCCACACGCCTTGTCATCACTGGGGCGCGCGTTATGTTCACGATACCCATCGGGATTACGGCGGCTACATCGTCAAATCCTCAGGCAAGAGCGTTTTCCACTGCGGTGACAGCACCTACTTCGAGGGCTTCACGGAAATCGGTAAACGCCATGACATCGATGTTGCCCTGATGCCGATCGGCGCCTACGAATCCCCCAGCGGACGCGACGTCCACATGAATCCCGAACAAGCCGTCCGCGCCTTCGCCGATCTCGGCGCAAAAATCATGATCCCCATGCATTACGGCACTTTCTCCTTGGGCAACGAAGCCCTGAACGAACCCGTCAAGCGGCTTCTAACAGAAGCGGAACGCCTCGGGATTAGCGATAAAATCCTGATCCCGGAGGAGGGGGTGGGGATTGAGTGGTAGGGAAATGGCAGGGTCGTTTTGACAAAACGACCGCAGCCTGATAACTCGTTCTTTCACAACTATTTGGGCAAAGGAGCATATCGTAAAAACACGCCATCTAAATTGATGCACGCACCTTACGGTCGGATTGTGAGAATCCGATGTAAGATACGGCAGAAATGACCTCCATTGCTTAACCTAAAGAGGAAAATGAACCACAATCGAAGCGCAGCGGAGATGGCCGGACTGACTGTTCTGAATCTTTCCGGCAAATAAACGCGGATAAACACTGATGCTAAGAGGATTAGCAAGAATTCTTCATTCACCTAAAAGGTGAGACTGAAAAAATTCATAACTCTTTGATTATCCGTGTCTATCTGTGTCCATTTGACGAAGAGATTTAATTTTTGTGTTCGTCTATGTCCGCTTCGCTCCCATTGTGGTTCCATTTCTGTTTCTAGGCTTAAGGATTATTTTTTAAAATTCTGCTATTTTCGCATTGCCACCAGAGAAAAAGCGCCATAGGTTCCGCCCCCCAACCGTCCAACCACGCTTCAAGATGTCCAAGCATAACTCACTCAAATCAAACGCCACCGTCGGCGGCAAACGCTCCGTCCTCAAACGTTTCGAGCGCGTGAAGCTTCTCAAAGAGCGCGGCGAATGGAAACAGGGCAAATCCCCGATCGGCCTTCCGAAGACCAAGCACGAAGGCTAATTCTTCGTCATTTGCCGCCCGCTCCCAGCATCCGTGTGAATTGCGCGGAACCATTATAACACCATGTCAGAGGGAGTCCGTCTCAATAAATATCTTGCTTCCTGCGGGATTGGTTCGCGGCGTGCCTGCGATGAATTGATTGCAAGCGGCCGGGTCGATGTGAACGGTGCACCTTGCATCAAGCTCGCCACCCGGGTTACGGAAACCGACAGTGTCCGGGTCGACGGCAAACGTGTTTTCCCGAAAGAGGAAATCGTCGTCATTTTCCACAAACCTCGCGGTTATGTCTGCACCCGCAGCGACGAACTCGGCCGCGATACGATTTACAGCCTGCTTCCCGCTTCGCTGAGCGCCCTCCACCATGTCGGCCGTCTTGATACAGATTCCGAAGGCATGCTTATTCTTACTAACGACGGTGATCTTTCCCAGCAGCTCATGCATCCATCGAAATCGGTGGAAAAAGAATACCTTGTCACCTCGAACCAAGCCTTCGAAAACGCCCACCTCGATCAATTCCTCGCCGGTGTTTTCACAGAAGAAGGCAAGCTCAAGGCCAAACATATCGAGCGGATTTCCGCGCGCCGGATCAAAGTTGTCCTGGACCATGGCGCCAAGCGCCAGATTCGCGTGATGTTCGAGGCGCTGGGCTACCAAGTCACCAAACTGCTCCGCGTGCGGATTGGAAATCTCTGGTTGGGCGATCTCGAAATCGGCCGTTGGGCGGTTCTCAATGCCAAGGAAGTCAAGATGCTGCTTGGCGAGACCAAGGTGAAATGAGTTTTCAGTTTTGAGACAAAATTTCAACGCAAAGCCGCAAAGATCGCAGAGGCTCGCAAAGTTTTTAATCGGATAAAAATAAAAACCGCGATCAAGAAACGAGGTCAGATGTTCATCCGACTCACATAACCTTCCCTTTGCGTTACTTTGCGTCCTTCGCGGCTTTGCGTTGAAAAGAGAATCTTTATCAGGCTTCGAATTTCACGACTTTACGAACTTCATTGCCGATGGGTGCCGCTCCTGCTTCATTGCCATTTATGGCGTATCTGGAAATCAGGAATCTTGAAAAGCATTTCGTGAAAAGCGGCGGAGGCATGCTCTCTTCCAAGAAGGAAATCGTCAAAGCGGTCGATGGAGTCTCTCTGGAAATCGAAAAAGGCGAAATCCTTGGCTTGGTGGGTGAGTCAGGTTGCGGAAAATCAACCCTGTCCCGGACTCTGATGCAACTCATCAAACCCACCGCAGGATCCATCATCCTCGATGGCGAAAATCTCTCCGCGCTCAGTCATTTGGAGGTCCGTCGGAAACGGCTTGATTTCCAAATGGTTTTCCAAGATCCCTACGCCTCGCTCAATCCGCGCATGACGGTTTTTTCGACCATCGCCGAAGCGGTCCGCCAGCGTCATCCAAACAAGACGGGCGTGGAGTTAGAGAAAAAAGTCATGGATTTGATGTCCAGGGTAGGACTTGAGGCAGCGCAGATGAAGCGCTACCCGCATGAATTTTCCGGCGGTCAGCGCC
>JBIIFS010000051.1:0-11464 GCA_044237185.1 Luteolibacter sp. | reverse complement strand
ATGGATCTCTCGGATGGGATCGCACGGGATTTGCCAAGATTGGCAAAAGCCTCTGGCTGCGGGTTTCAGATCGATCTCGCGGCCATTCCTTTGAGCGAAGGCTGCGATGTGAGGCAAGCACTGGAGGACGGGGAGGATTTTGAACTCTTGTTCACCCTTCCTGAGAGCTCGGAGTTGTTGGTCCAATGGCAGCAGAAATTTCCAGAGCTCAAGCTGACGAAGATTGGACGTCTGGTGGAAATGGGTGCGGGAGACTGTTTGTCGGGTGGCTGGGACCATTTCGGTCTGGTCTGAAAAATCCCCCTTGGAAACTGTGTTCTATGACTGTATCGGTTGACCTCTTCTAAAAATCTCACATGAAATTTTTCCTCGTTTTTTTATCTCTAACGTCCCTTGGCTTCTCAGAAAAGCCGGATGGAGCGCAGCTGTTTACGACAAACTGTTCAGCCTGTCACATGCTTGATCAGATGGTTGTGGGACCTTCTTTGGCAGAAATCCGAGAAACATATAACGGCAAGCCTGAGGATTTTTTGAAGTGGTGCATCAAGCCGGGCAAAAAGCGTCCGAATGCGATCGAGATGCCATCCATGGTTCATGTTGGTGAGGAGGGATTGAGGGAAATTTATGTCCACATCATGAAAGTGGCTGAGGGGGTAAAGGCTAAAGAAGCGAAAAAAGGGGATCTTTATGAGACTTCACCGGTGCAGACCAAGCGCCCGCAGATCCAGCGTATTTTTATGCCGGATGCTGGGCCTGCGGCAATCGCCGTGGCATTGGATCAGACTATGTCACTTTGTTGGGATGCGGGTCAGTGTAGGCTTCGTTACTCATGGAACGGTGGTTTTATCGATGGCTATCCTTACTGGCAGGGAAATGGCAGTAGTCCCGCTAAAGTATTGGGAAATATCCGCTATGTCGAAGCGAGTTCGCCTTTTTCTGATTTAGGCGAGCCGAAATTCTCGGGATACCGTATCGAAAAAGGACTGCCGGTTTTCAAATACCGGCTTGGTGATCGCCACATGACGGAAAGTTTTTCCGCCATCGCAAATGGCGGTGGATTCAACCGCAGCTTCACCATGACGCAGGCTTCTCATGCTCCGGTGGTCTTGAATTTTCCTTCGGATCAAAAAGTCGCTTACACGAGCGACAAAGGCAAGTGGGTTGGTTCTAAGTTGGAGCTTACAGCAGCTGAAGCCTCCGCATTCACCATTCATATTTCTTTCAAATGAAACTTCGTATCTTTTGCTCGATCCTGTCTTTCTGCACAGTGGCTTCCGCTTGGACGGATCATTTCAGTTTCGACGCCATTCCTAATCCAGTCGGGATTGATCCACAGGTCGGAGCGATGGATACCCTGCCGGATGGTCGTATCGCAGTGGCATTTCACCGCGGCGAAGTGATGATTTATAATCCAGCTGATCAATCATGGTCGCTTTTCGCTAGCGGCTTGCAGGAACCGTTGGGCATGCTTGTTGAAAAGGACGGAAGCATGCTGGTCATGCAGCGCGCCGAGCTCACTCGCCTGATAGATACCGATGCTGATGGAGCTGCCGACGAGTATGAAACCGTATTTGATGACTTCGGCATGTCCGGAAATTATCATGAGTTCGCCTACGGACCGGCCAGGGATGCTGAGGGAAATCTGTATATCGCGCTCGGTATCGCATCGAACGGGGCACCTATGGCAAAAGAAATCCGGGGTGAATTTTCCGAAATTGGCGATGTCGATCGTGCGGGTATGTCGGATTCGAAAACATGGGGTAAAAACAAAGCTAAGGCCGGACGCATGTATTCACGCGTCAAATGGCGTGGCTGGGTTTTGAAACTCTCGCCGGATGGTAAAAAAATGGAGCCTTATGCCGATGGACTGCGCTCTCCGAACGGCATCGGATTCGATGCGGCAGGCAGGCTACTCATCACGGATAACCAAGGCGACTGGCGTCCTACGAGTGCGCTTTATGATATCAAAAAAGGGGGTTTCTATGGGCACCCGGCATCCTTGGTCTGGCGGAAAGATTGGGATGGAAGGAACCCGCTGAAAGTGCCGGTTGCAGAGTTGGATAAAATGCAAAAGCCCGCAGCTGGATATTTTCCACAAGGCGAGTTGGCGAATTCTCCCACATGGCCGGTTGTGATTCCTGAAGGGGCGCTTCCCAAAGGCATCGTGAATCAAACTTTGATTGGTGAGATGAACCAACCGACCATGGTCCGTGTGCTTGACGATGAAGTTGAGGGAGTTTTTCAAACAGCCCTGGTGCCGATCTTTGACAAATCACCTCTGGGGATCGGAAACAATCGCATCGTATTCGGTAAGGATGGCTCAATCTATGTTGGCAAAACCCAACTTTCCTGGGCGGGCGGGAAGGGGATCGTCCGTATCAAATGGAAGGGTAAACCTTATGCCCAGCTGGAAAAAATCAAAGCATTACCCAAAGGTTTTGAATTGGTCTTCAGCCAAGCCATCGACCCAGCGACCTTAGGAAAGCTGAAGGTGAAAAGCCATACTTACGCATATCACCAAGCCTACGGGGCTCCAAAAGCCGGTGAACAAGAGATAGTTCCGAAAGGTGTGGTGATTTCTCCTAACGGCTTGAAGTTAACGCTCGATATCGGTCCGCTGAAAGAGAACCGCCTTCACCTCATTGACATGTCTGGCCTGTTTGCGAAAGACGGTAGTAAAATCCATGGCGACAAGGCTTGGTATCAAGTCGTCAAAGCTCCGAAGTAGTCAGAAACTCATAAACTACTCGCTTGTTTTGATCTGCTGGGTAACAGAATTATTCGCGGGCCGTTGATCTACAAGGTTGCCAGATAGTCGGATGGAACTTTGGATATTCAAGTTCTCAAAAGAGCTAATCGGTATCGTGACTACACGGCTCTCGCCGACTGCGAGTGTGGTGATATTTGATTGGGTGATGTTACCGTTGATGTTTACGGAAACTGCGGCATTGATTAATTTTTCAGTCCCTTGGTTTTGAACCAGGATACGGATTTCGTTGCTCTGATCTGTGGAGTGGGTTGTGACAGAAGTGACTGCGGCATCATGAATGCCGGGTGTGTTGCCGTTGAGGATGCGCCACATGTCGGGAACTCCGGAGCCGGTTAATGAGTCGGTTCCCTGTATCCCGATGTCGTTGAGATATTGATACATCGTGCTCACCGCCGAGTTTCCATTCAGTGTTTGAGAGCCGTTGTTGCTCATCGTCGCGGCAAGCGTGCCAACAACGATGGGAGAGGAGAACGAAGTGCCGTTCACACGAGCTGCGGCATCGCCCGGATACGCGACGTTCACGCCATAGCCTGGAGCTGATACCGCCACTTGGCTGCCTGTCGTTGAAAAATTCATGTGTTGATTGTTTGCATCGACCGCGCCAACCGCAATGACCATGGGGTTGGCGGCCGGTTGCAACACGCCCTGTGTGCCGCTGTTTCCTGCTGCGGCAACAACGACGACCCCCGCTTCTTTAGCGTATGCCAAGGCACGGTCAACGAGCGAACTGCGCCCGGATCCGCCAAGTGAGATATTGATCAAGTGAGCTCCTGCATCCACTGCCGCGATGATTCCCTGTGCGATAAGAAAGCTGTTGGAATTCCCCTGATCATCGGCAATGCGAACCGACAGGGGACTCGCGGCAGGAGCCACGCCGGGCGCTAATGGATTGTCACTGAAGATAAGAGAGGCAACGGCGGTTCCATGTCCGTTGAGTAGAGCGGGGTCGGACGGCAATGGAATCAGATTGATCCGTTCGATGTGGTTTTTGAAAGCCATGTGATCGGCGATCCCTGTATCAAGAATGGCGATTTTAATTCCATTTCCCCACTGTGAGTTATCGACCGTTACACCCAGCCACTTGAGTAAGCCGTTTTTGATGGCGACAGCTCCATCCTGTGGTCCTATTGAAAATTCGGGTATTTCAATAGGATAAATGAAAGAGGTTTCTTCCGAGCCATCCAGCATGCCGAGTAAATCGTTCTCATTTTCAAAACCGACGTGTAATGCGTTGAATTTTTCGAGGCGTCCGAGAAGCTTTACACTGTTTCCTAATCTTTTAAGAAATGCCTCAAGGGCACTCGCGTCTTTGAAAATAATCACCCGTTGGTTGGGAATAGCGCCGTTCTCCAGGGACGAGTTGTCTGGTTTACCCTTTTGATCACGAGGCGCTTTGACGGATTTTTCAGATTTGTGGGCTTTGAAGCTTACTTGGTCGATGTCGAGTTCCCTTTCAAGCGGTTTGTCCTTGGCTATCTCTTTGAATAGGGCGTATTGAGTCAACAAATATGCCATGAGGGACAGGCAGACGAGAGAGCAAAAGAAATACATGTATTTCAATCTTTCTATCCACTTGTATGACGGATCAGCCATGAGTCATGACTTAACACCGGATTCGCAGATTTGTCTCGACGAGAATCGTTGCTGGAATTTTTTTTTGACGGCGCCATGTTGTTGCCACCCATGCCTTTTCGACTTTCCAGTGAGTATCAGCCTCAGGGTGATCAGCAACAAGCGATCGAGAAGCTCTCGAAGTCGCTGGCTGCTGGCAACAGGCACCAGACCTTACTAGGTGTCACGGGATCGGGTAAGACTTTTACAATGGCGAACCTGATAGCCCGGCATGGCAAGCCGACTCTTATCATGAGTCATAACAAAACTCTGGCGGCGCAGCTTTACTCGGAGTTCAAGAATTTCTTCCCGCACAATGCGGTGGAGTATTTCGTTTCTTATTTCGATTACTACCAGCCAGAGGCATACATTCCACGATCGGACACTTATATTGAAAAAGACTCGGCGGTGAATGAAGAGATCGAGCGCTTGCGGCTCTCGACGATGGGATCCCTGTTAACGCGTGATGACACGATCGTGATCGCATCGGTTTCCTGTATTTATGGCTTGGGTTCTCCGGAAGATTACAAAGACATGATGCTGCCGGTTCAGGTCGGCCAGCAGTTGACACGGGAGGAATTCCTCTCGTCACTGGTCAGTTTGCTATTCGAGAGAAACGACATCGCCTTCGGTCGTGGAAAATACCGGGTGCGTGGGGATGTGGTGGAAGTTCATCCGGCGTATCTTGACGAGACGGCGATTCGAGTGGAGTTTTTCGGCGATGAGGTGGAGCGCATTTCATCGATCCATACTGTCAACGGCAAGGTCATCGAACAGCTCCCAAGTCATACGTTTTATCCCGCCAAGCAGTTCATAACAGCGGGGGATAAAATGAAAGTGGCGATGAAAGAAATCCGCACCGAACTCGAAGATCGAATCCGCGAGCTGGAGTCAAACGGCAAACTTATTGAGGCGCAGCGTCTGAAAATGCGGACGGAATATGATTTGGAAATGATGCACGAATTGGGCTTTTGTCAGGGAATTGAAAACTATTCGCGCCACCTGACCGGCCGCCCTCCTGGATCACGTCCCCATACCTTGCTTGATTTCTTTCCACGTGATTTTCTTTTGCTCGTTGATGAATCGCATGCGACGATTCCCCAGGTTGGCGGGATGTTTGAGGGTGATAAAAGCCGCAAGATGACCCTGGTGGAGCATGGATTCCGTTTGCCATCGGCCTTGGATAATCGGCCGTTGCGGTTTGATGAATTTATGGAAATGACCCGTCAGCGGGTTTATGTCTCCGCGACGCCCGGACCTTTTGAGATGATCAACTCTCGTCCGGATAATCGAAAATTCATTCCCGTCAAAGCACGTAGTGGCGAAGATGATTTTACGCCCATCGACTTTAAAAAAATCAAAATCAAAGCATCTGGGAATGAGGAGTCGGTGGATGATTTTGATCCGACAAAAACCGGTAAGCATTTGGTGGTTGAACAAATCATCAGACCAACGGGGTTATTGGATCCTGTGTTGAGTCTTCGTCCGCTCAAAGGACAGATCGACGAAACGATAGAGCTGTGTCGACAGCGTGTAGAGAAAGGCGAAAGGGTCTTGGTGACCACTTTGACCAAGAAAACCGCAGAGGATCTGGCGGAGTATTTGCAATCCACCGGATTGAAATGTCGTTACCTGCATTCGGATATCGATGCGATTGAACGAGTGGAAATTCTCCGTCAGCTTCGTGCCGCAACTTTTGATATTTTGATTGGAATCAACTTGCTTCGGGAGGGGTTAGATCTGCCCGAAGTTTCGCTCGTATGTATTTTGGATGCGGATAAGGAAGGATTTCTGCGGAATCAAACGTCACTTATCCAGACTGCGGGACGCGCGGCACGTCACGTCAATGGCGAGTGCGTGCTGTTTGCTGATGTCGTGACGGATTCGATTCAGACATTGATCAACGTGACCGAGTATCGGCGCGAACGTCAAATGGCTCATAACGAAGAGCATGGCATCACGCCGCTGTCGGTGAAACGCGCGGTTCAGCAAAGTTTACACACCTATGAGAAAGGACGTCAGCATGCGGATCATCTCAATGCGTCCATGGTTTCTGATGATTTGAGTGCTTATGACAAACTTCGTGTTTTGTCCGATTTGGAAGAGGAAATGAGGGATGCGGCATCCAAGCTTGAATTTGAGCGTGCCGCACTGATCAGGGATCAGATCGCGCAGTTGAAAAGCGGTTCATTGCAGGCTTCGCAAAAACATCAAAAATATTCGAAAAAGAAAGGGAAGAGCTAGTTGAAATCCAAGGCGAATGCGCCAATCATCCTTATATGGAAACAAAACGAGTCATTTACGAAGGGCGTGTCCAAGGTGTTGGATTTCGCTACACGACCAAGGATCTGGCACGTGGATATGATGTGATCGGCAAAGTTAGGAACTTGCCGGATGGGACAGTGGAATTGATTGTTTTCGGTGAAAATGCCGAGATTTCCGAATTTTTGAGGGAATTGCGTGAGGATTCGGTGGTCGCTCACCATATCAAATCAGTCTTTGAGGAAAAAATTGCCGCGTTGCCAGATTTGAAAGGATTCTCTATCGTGTCCTAAGCGTGCCAGTTTTTTAGGTGCGAAAGTTCCATATCAAAATCAACTATGCCAAATTACGACTATGAATGTATCCAGTGCGGAAAACGGTTTGAAGTTTTCCAAAGCATGAACGATGCGAAACTCACGGATTGCCCAGATTCGGATTGCGGGGGAAGTGTCAAACGTTTGCTCGGTTCAGGCGGTGGGATCATTTTCAAGGGCTCGGGATTTTATGAAACCGACTACCGTTCCAGTTCTTATGAAAAGAGTGCCAAGGCGGACAAACCCGCGGAAAATAAATCAGATCCTGCTCCTACGGCCAAACCGTCCTCGGACTAATCCTGGTTGATTCTTCATAGTTTCACCAACCATCGATATGTCCAAAAAAGCAAAAGAAAATCATACCGGGTATCCTGGGAAAACAAGTCTGGGCGGAAAGATTTCCCGTCTTCTGACGATTTTGATTTGCGCCGGTATCATCTACGCATTTTATATGATGCTCCAGCCACAAAGTTTGGTCGATATCGATGGTCATGATTTGTCGGGCGTTTCGACAAGAAACCTGCATAAGGTCCTGACCAAGGCGGTTGAGGGCAATTATTCAGTTACCGTGACAGAGTCCGAAATCAATCATTTACTGGCGAATGAACTGGTCGCGAAACAGGGTGGGTTACTTCGAGGGGAGGCATCCGTGAAACGTGTTTTGGTCAGGCTGAAAAAGGATTTGGCAGAGGTGATTGTCGTTCGCGAGGTTCTCGGATATGAAATGACCGTCTCAATGTATCTTCAGATTCAACAAATGGAGGATAAAAATGGAATCAAAACGAAGATTCATTTGCATGGCGGAAACTATGAAAAGCGATCCGTTCTGCCAAACATTGGAGGGCGCTTCGGCAAGCTTTCCATTCCGCAAGGTTTTCTCAATGCCGTGGTGCCGGATTACATCAAAATAGCCTGTGCCATGGAGCCGGAAATCGATTTGGGATTTCAAAAAATGGCGCGGTTTGAGATTCAGAACAAACGTCTGATTCTCGATCCCAGAAGGCCGACTCATCACGTCGGCGGTGAGGATGCGTCCTTCTAAATGGGTGGATCCTTCGGCGTTTTCAAACATGCTCATGAAAACCTCATTTGGAATCCGATGAACTGCCGCTCATGGAAATCTCATGCGAAGCTTGGAATTGTAATCCTCGGCTTTACGGGCAGCGTGATCGGCCAGGATGATTCAAAAAAGGAGCCGGTTGCTAAGGCAGTTCCGGTTGAGGAGTATCAGCCGAGGTTTGATCAGGATGTGGTTGTGGTTAGCCGAAGTCGGCAATTTAGAATTTCAGGTTCTGATCCGGCAATGCGGGCGGCGGCGGCGAATCTTGCAGAGGATACCAAAGATGGGCTGTTAAAGTTGTTGGAAGAACGTGATGATTGGAAGGTTCCTGTCATTCTCAATCTGAGCGGCAAATTTGGTGATCCTGTTCCGCTACGCAGCTCGGTATTGAAATTGAGCTACCATGAAGCCGGCTATCAGGTGAGTGTTTTTATCAACCTAAGTCGCGGCTTACCACAAGAAGCCTGCCAGCGCGTGGTGATCGAGGCGTGCTTGCTGGCAAGGTCTTTGAAAGATGCCGCAACAGTTGATGCTCAGGTTCGTCGTTCGATTCCGCCATGGTTGATCGAAGGCCTTTCCGAGGCGACCGATTGGCGCTTGGGCAGAAGCGACAGACGCCTGTATGACGCATTGTTCCGTCACGGAGAATTGTTCGATTTGGAAAAGCTCTTCGGACTCGACGAAGCGGGGTTGCTTGAACTTGATGCGGCATCCAAAGCCGCGTTTCGTGTCTCGGCGGGTGCATTGGTCATGGCATTGTGCGAGCAACCCGAAGGGAAAGCCGGTATGAGGATTTTTACAAAGGAAGCTCCCTCATATAGCGGGGAGTTTCCGGCATTGCTACGCCAGCATTTTCCCGAGCTGAACCTGTCTAAAAGTGGACTCACGAAATGGTGGAAGCTGCAACTGGCGAACAAAGGATCGGCTCCTCTGACCGAAGTAATCGGAGTCGTGAATACGGATCAGGAATTGGAACACGCCCTCAAACTCAGATATCGCGACTCAGCCGCCGCCATGCATGAGATCCCGATTTCCGAATGGAGCCAGGTTCCGGAGCTTGCAAAGGCGGAACGCATGGAATCGGTCCGTCTGATGGAGGAAGAATTGGTAAGGCTGAGTTATCGGTGTTTTCCCTCTTACCGGCCATTGTTGCAGGAATACCAACTCATTCTGAAGCAATGGGTTGCGGGCGATACCAAGGATATTTCTGTTTCACTACTCAAGCTGAAGGCTGCGCGGGAGAGCATGGTCGCAAAAGCCGGTCGCGCGCGTGATTTTCTTGACTGGTTTGAAATTACCCGGGCAAGGGAGACCAGCGGCGAATTCAATGATTATCTTAGCCTGAAAAGGCGGTTGAAAATTCAGTCGAACCCTCGTAAAGACCCGATTACAAAATATTTGGATCGGCTGGATCCCTTGTTTGTCCTTCCCGAGCAACCCAAGCCTCCTTTGTTTCCATTCGATAAATTCTAATCGTTTTGTGTCTTGGACGTTTGGTTTCAAACGTGCAAGATCACACCGTGTTCGCAACTTATGTTCATAATCTGGACCCGGTGATTTTTGAAATCACCAGAGGCATAGCGTTAAGGTGGTATGGTCTGGCCTATCTCGCCGGTTTTTTTGGGGGATATGTTCTTCTGAAGAGACTGGCCGAGAAAAAGCTTTGGGTTTTACAGCCTGAAAAGACCGCGGATTTTATCGCCGCAGCCGCGATCCTGGGCGTGTTCATCGGGGGCAGGCTGGGATACGTTTTGTTTTATCAAATCCCGCGCGATGGTTTGGACAGCGTGTTGCATCATCCGTTAGGAATTTTCAAAGTCTGGGAAGGCGGTATGGCGAGTCATGGCGGTATTCTCGGGTTGATGATTTTCACTTTTTACTATGCGCGAAAGCACAAGGTTTCATGGACGGGTCTTGGTGATGGCCTGTGTGTGGTCGCACCAATTGGACTGCTGTGCGGCAGGATTGCCAATTTCATCAACGGTGAGCTTTATGGGCGTGTTGCCCATGGATTTTCTTGGGCGGTGAAATTTCCATCCGCGCTGGGCGAGGCGAAATCACCCGAATCGGAGAATTTCAACGAAGCCTTTCAAGCGGCTTTTGACGCGTATCCACCTTTGGCTGAATCCATTGCCCAGTTCGCGAAAGATAACCCGCGGCCGATTACGGATTATGATTATCTTCAAATTCTCGCTGCCGCGAATCGTGAATCCCATGAGGTGAATCAAGCCATCGAACCCTACCTCGAACCGCGCCATCCTTCACAACTTTACGAGGGACTGCTGGAAGGCGGGCTGTTGTTTGCCATCCTTTGGTTTGTGAGGATCAGATTTCCTCACGCACCGAACGGTTTGTTGACAGGCTTGTTTTTCGGGCTCTATGCCACGTTCCGGATCTTTGCGGAACAGTTTCGTGAGCCGGACGCCGCATGGGTCATCGATGGAGTTTTGACCAAAGGCCAGTTCCTATCGATCTTCATGTATGTCTTCGCCGCGGCATTCCTGAGCTTTGCTTACAAAACCTTTAAAAAGCGGAAAATCGAATCAGCTTAGGCGGAAAACGATACGCGCCTTGGTGAGATCGTAGGGGGACATCTCCATTTTGACGCGGTCGCCCACGACAAGACGAATGAAACGCTTGCGCATTTTTCCGGAAATGTGAGCCAGAACCTCATGGCCGCTGACCATCTTTACGCGAAACATGGTTCCAGCCAGAACCGATGAAATTTCACCCTCGACCTCGACGGCTTTGTCCTCCTCGTTGAGTGGGGTGGCTTTCCTAGGCCCAAATTGATTGCGGCGCCCTCTGGACTGGCCTCTTGATTTATTTTTCGGTGGCATAACAAGGTGCGAGGTAAAAAAACAAATTACCCGCACGCGTTTTTTAGCATTCCGCGGATAAAGCTTCAACGCTAAAAATCAGAAGATATTTGCAGATGATTTTTCATATTGGCAGCGGATGCTTGCCAAGACAGGTTTGAGTCGTCACTTTTCCATTCATAACCCATTCACTTTTATCATTTTCCTTGTATAAAATACCAATTCACTATGGCAGAAATTAGCGAAAATGAACTTCCGGCAAATGCGAGGGCTTTATGGCTCAAGTCGCTTACTGCAGTTCAGATGAATAACACGGAATACGCTGTCAGTTTGTTGCAGGCGGTTCTGAAAGATGCCCCGGGTTTTCTGGAAGCGCGTAAAATACTCCGCAAATGTGCCATCCAGCTCACCGGACTGGGCAATAAAAAAAAGGGGATTTTCGGAATGTCGGGAGGAGGCATGGCAATTATGAAAATCGCCAGCCAAGCCAAGAAGGATCCTGCATCGGCGTTGCCTTTGATTGAGAAAGAGCTCGAAAAAGACCCGATCAATGAACAGGCCAATGATCTGTTGTTTGATCTCGCCTTGAAATTGGATTTACCCAAGACGGCCGCTTTCGCGTTGGAAA